>JAJUHF010000015.1 GCA_029268045.1 Anseongella ginsenosidimutans | reverse complement strand
CTGGATGAAGCGACCCATCCGCTTCCCCCACTGCAGGAAGAAACCGGGACGAGCTGGGAGGACAACCCCCATCAGGCATGGGACGCCCGCGCAATGGCCGTCCATGCGGCCATGATTGACCGGATGGATCAGGGAATCGGTCGGATCATCCAGACCCTGAAGGAAACCGGGGAGCTGGAGAATACGCTGATCCTGTTCCTGAGTGACAACGGCGCCAGCCCCGAAAACAGCATGCGTTACGGCCCCGGATTCGACCGGCCGGGAGCCACACGGAGCGGAGAAAAAATCCGATACCCGGTTGATAAAGAAGCACTTCCCGGTCCGCAGACCACATTCGCGTCCATTGGTCCGCAATGGGCGCAGGTTTCCAACACGCCCTTCCGGTACTGGAAGATGGAATCGTTTGAAGGCGGCACCCGTACCCCCCTGATCGCATTCTGGCCCAAGGGAATCCGAGTCAAAAAAGGGAGTGTCACCCATCAGGTAGGTCATGTGATGGATTTCATGGCAACTTTCGTGGACCTGGCTCAGGCTCACTATCCCGAAACCCATCGGGGTCATCGGGTCAAGCCCATGCAGGGGAAAAGCCTGAAGCCCGTTTTTGAGGACCGGCAGCGGGAAGGGCACGAGGCGCTATTCAATGAACACCATGGAGGGCGGTCGGTGCGCACGGCTGAATGGAAGCTGGTCACGCCCGACGCGAAAAGTCCCTGGGAATTGTACCGGATCAACGAGGACGGAACCGAAACCCGCGATATGGCAAGGCAGCATCCCGGCATGGTACAGCAGCTGGATAGCCTGTGGCACGACTGGGCCCGAACCAATCAGGTATTGCCGAAGCCTTAAGCCGGCCGAAATCGCCTATTTTTTTCTCAGGCCGAAATAGCCGATCTTGCCGGCTATGAACAGAGACCTATTCAGGGGCATCCTGCTGGTGTGCGCCGGAGCCGCCAGCTACGGCGTACTGGCTACCCTGGTCCGCCTGGCATACAATGAAGGTTATACCACGGCCGAAGCGACTGTTTCGCAATATACCACCGGACTGCTTGTGATGGGGCTTTCGGTGCTTTTCAGTGGAAAAGCCCGGCGCGCTTCACAGCCGCCCGCCCGGAACAGGCGGCCCGGCCAGGACTCACCGCGCGGGACCATTTTCCGCCTGATTGCCGGCGGGACCGCCTACGGACTGACCGGCATATGCTATTACCTGTCGGTAAGGTATATTCCCGTTTCCATTGCCGTCATTCTACTGATGCAGACCATTTGGATGGGAATTGTCCTGGACGCCATCCTCGACCGGAAATTCCCTTCGGCAGATAAATGCATCGCGGTCGTGGTCATTCTGGGAGGCACTCTTTTGGCTACGAACGCCATCGGGAACTTCCGTGAACTCGATATCCGGGGCTTGGGCTGGGGGATGGGCGCCGCGCTGACTTATACCGCGTCCCTTTTCGTGGCCAACCGGATGGCGCTTCACATGCCTGCGCGGCAGAAAAGCTTCTGGATCCTGACCGGCGGCACCAGCATCGTGTTGCTCATCTGGTCGGTGCAGCTGTTTTCCGGATTCCAGATTTCCATATTCTGGAAATGGGGTCTTTTATTGGCTTTGTTCGGTACCGTGCTCCCGCCCCTGCTGCTCAATATGGGGATGCCCAAAACAGGGATGGGGCTGGGCTCGATCCTTATTTCCATTGAGATCCCGGTCTCGGTGGGAAGCGCGTATCTATTGTTACACGAGCAGGTTTTGGCCATCCAATGGCTGGGGATCGCGCTGATCATCGCCTCCATCGTCCTCTTAAACTTACGTACCCTGCGCAATGAATTGCTCCTTTCCCGGGCGGAGAAAACCCCCGAATCATCCTGAAAGGCGTCGTTTCCGCCTTCCGGCTCCCTGTGGAGCATGCAAATCCGGGTGAAAAAAAAGGCGTTAGAGGCCCATTTCAATCGTGTTCTGCCAAAAAATGTATTCATTTGTCAAAATGTATATGGCAAAAGGGCCTTATTTAGCCTATATTAGCTGTTTAGAATAGCTAGACCAGAGTATAACCGGAATGAATTTGAGAAATGCGCGGTCCAGGACAGCCAGTCTTTTTGTCCTGTGCTTTTTAGTTGGTGTCTTTATAATTGCCAGCGCCTTCGGGTTGATGCAGGAGCCTGCTTTGCCCGAAGCAGCGGCAGAAGCGGTCGAAGAGACTGAACCTTTTTGGTTGTGGCTTCTGCTGGGGAGATTCCATCCGCTGGTGGTGCATTTTCCTGTGGGACTTCTGTGCGTTGCCTTGTTGTTGGAGATCATCGATTGGCGGAGCAAGTCCGCAAACCTTCGAAACGGCATTGTCATCCTGCTGTGGATCGGATCGATAAGTTCCGTACTGGCAGTGATCTTTGGCTGGATGCTGGCCGGCAACGAAAGTTACGGAGGCGCGAACATTGAAATCCATCGCTGGCTGGGCGTGGTCACCATGGCCCTGTCCATCCTGACCCTGGCGGTGCTGAAGCGCGGTTGGGTGGCTGCTTATCGCTACCTTCTGATACTGACCGTGTTGGGCGTATCGTTCGCCGGACACTACGGCGCCATGGTAACCCATGGGAACAATTATCTGACTGAAGTCTTACCCGGAAGTAAAAGCAGCGACGAAGAAGGGATGCTCGCAGGCGGAAATCCGAATTTCGTTCTTGCCAGTTTACAGCAGGCCGACTCGCTGACCCTCTCCCAGCAACAGGACCTGAACCTGGAAGTCCGGACCATCTTTGCGCACTCCTGCTATCGGTGCCACGGTTCCGACAAAGCCGAAGGGGAACTTCGCCTGAACAGCAAGGAAGCTTTTTTCAAAGGCGGGGAAAACGGGCCGGTGATCGTTCCGGGCGACCCCGGCAAAAGCGACCTGATCCGGCGGATCAAGCTTCCTGCGGGTCACGACGATGTGATGCCTTCCAAAGGAAAGCTTTTATCGCAAAAGGAAATAGATATTCTGACATTCTGGGTGGAAAAAGGCGCTCCCTGGCCCGATCAGGAAAAAAGCATCTACTATCTCGCGCCGCTGGAACCGCGTACACCTGAAATACCGCCCGCCGCACCTGATATTACCCAGCCCATTGACTGTTTTGTGGATCAGTATTTTGCCCAGCATAATTTCCAATGGAAAGAGCCGGTGAACGATCACACTTATATCCGCCGGGTTTACCTGGACGTAATCGGCTTACTGCCCGCTCCCGACAGCATCGAAGCCTTTGCGGCCGACACCGATCCCAATAAACGGGAGAAACTGGTCCGGAACCTGTTAAACCGGGATCACGACTATACGCAACATTGGCTGACGTTCTGGAATGATCTCCTGCGGAACGACTACACCGGCACGGGGTACATTACCAACGGACGTTTTGATATTACCGGCTGGCTTTACAATGCCCTACTGACGAACCGGCCGTATAATGAATTCGTAACGGAATTGGTAAGTCCGAAAAAAGAATCCGAAGGGTTTATCAAGGGGATCCGCTGGCGTGGAACGATCAATTCAAGCCAGTCGACCGAAATGCAGGCCGCCCAAAACGTAGCCCAGGTATTCATGGGGCTGAACCTAAAATGCGCGGCCTGCCACGATAGTTTTATCAGCGACTGGAAACTGGAAGAGGCCTATGCGTTCGCTAATATTTTCTCCGACACCACGCTTCAGGTAGCCCGGTGCGACAAGCCTACCGGACAGCTGGCAGGCAGGGCCATGCTTTTCCCCGAACTGGGAACCATTGACGCGGATGCACCGACCCCGGAACGCCTGAAGCAATTGGCCGAATACATCACCCAACCGAAGAATGGCCGGCTGTACCGCACCATTGTTAATCGCATCTGGGCCCAACTGATGGGAAGAGGCATCATCGAGCCGGTGGATGTGATGGACAACCTGCCCTGGAGCCAGGACCTGCTCGACTGGCTTGCTACCGATTTCGTAGCAAACGGATACGATCTCAAAGAGCTGATCTACCAGATTCTGACATCGAAAACCTATCAGTTGCCCTCCGTATCGGTGGAAGACGCGGGCGACCTGGTTGCCAACGACTTTCAGTTCCAGGGTATGGTACGACGCAGATTATCGGCCGAACAATTCGCCGACGCCGTCAGCAATGTATTCACGCCGTTGTATAAGGATTCCGAAGTGGCCCGCAGGGTGCCTCAGGGAGTCCGGGAACACGCGCCCTTTACCCGCGCGGCCCTGGTTGAAAACGATGCATTCTTAAAGGCGCTCGGGCGGCCTTCGCGGGAAACAGTGATCACCAGCCGCGTATCTCAGGCAAGCCTGCTTCAGGCACTGGAGCTGACCAACGGCGCCAAATTGACCGAAGCCCTGCACGCAGGCGCGGCAGCATGGAAAGAAAAATACGCAACGACAGACACCCTGGTAAATGCGCTTTATCTGAAGGCGCTCGGGCGGCCTGCAACCGCGGAAGAAATAAATGTGGTGGAATCGGCAATCGGTCCCGTACCCAGTGAAGAAAACATTCAGGATCTGGTATGGGCCATATTGCTCGTTCCGGAGTTTCAATTGATTTATTAAAAGAAAATAGAGATGGCCCCTACCTGGAACCGACGGGAGTTTTTAAGACACGGCACTGCCGCTACACTTGCAGCACTTGCGGCCGGCTCTCCCGTAGCCGGCATGTTGTCAGGCTGTAGCCGTACAGGAAACAAAATCAAATCCACCGCCGATACGGTCATTCTACTTTGGATGGCAGGCGGAATGGCTCATACCGATACGTTTGACCCGAAACATTACGAGCCGTACGAAAAAGGTATGGACGCAAACCGCGTATTAAGTACATTCCCGTCCATTCCCACTTCGCTTGACGGCGTCTTTTTCTCGGAAGGCCTGGAATCCATCGCATCGGTAATGGACCGCGGGACACTCATCCGGTCCTATGTTGCGGCCGACATGGGCTTCATCCTGCATGCCCGGCACCAATACCATTGGCATACCTGTTACGAACCGCCCCAAACCGTGGCAGCACCTCATATCGGAGCCTGGATTGCAAAAGAACTGGGACCGAAGAACCCCGTAATACCGCCTTTCATCAATATCGGACAGCGATTTACGGTAGGCGAAGCGGAAGAACTGAAGGCGTTTCACACGGCTGGGTTTTTGGGTTCGGAATACGGTCCCTTCCTGATTCCGGATCCCAGCCAGGGCCTGGAAAGCGTGCGTCCCCCTGCTGGAATGGATCTGAAACGTTTTGAGGCAAGGAACAAACTGTACCGGGAACTGATCAAAAAAAGCCCCATGGAGGACCTGGCCAGCGGCTACCAGAAAGAGTCGCTGATGCGTTCCATGGAGCAGGCGTACATTCTGCTGAACTCTCCCGAGGCGAAAGCGTTTGATCTGACCAGCGAACCCAAGGAAAGCTACGACATCTACAATACCGGCCGATTCGGACTGGGCTGCCTGATGGCCAAACGCCTTACCCAGCAAGGGGCGCGCTTCATTAGCGTTACCACCGAATACGAACCCTTTATGGGCTGGGACACCCATGAAAACGGTCATACCCGCATGGTGGGCATGAAAAAGCTGATTGATGCCCCCGTGGCGCAATTGATCAAGGATCTGGACGAGTCGGGCCATCTGGACCGCACGCTGATCATCCTGGCCAGTGAGTTCAGCCGCGACATGCTCATGGAAGGGCGTCCCGGTGCCACCGTGAAAAACCAGGTGAACCAGCCGGATATTATCAACGACATCAAATTTTACGGGATGCACCGGCATTTCACCGATGGATGCTCCATCCTCCTTTTCGGTGGAGGAGTCAAAAAGGGGTTTGTTTATGGAAAAACATCCGATGAACGCCCCTGCAAGACGGTGGAAAACCCCATCCGCATCGATCAGCTGCATCAAACTATTTATCACGCACTGGGGATTCCTCCCGATACCCATTATGTGGTGGAGAAACGTCCATTCTACACCACCCCGGACGGCACCGGAGAAGCCGTAATGGAATTGCTTGCCTGAGGCGAATAGTGCCTTCAGGACTCTTTTGGTGTTGATTTTGCGCTGCCGCAGCTTCAGTTAAAGAAGCTGTATCAAAATGTATATGCACTTATCAAAATGTGCATAGCATAACCGCGATTTATTTTCTAGTCTTGTATTTATACGAGACATAACGCGTGGCTTAAATCGTAGCGCTAAACCAATTAAATTCAACATGAAAAGAGTAAAGCAATCGCCAGACACGGGGCTGGGCGCGATGTGGAAGAGTATGGCCCTGATTTTTCTACTGGGCTTGTGCTTTGGATCCCTTTACGCCCAGCACAGCGTCGAAGGAACCGTACTGGACAGTGCAAGCCGGGAACCGCTTCCCGGCGTTTCCGTAAAGGTAAAAGGGGAATCTACCGGAACTTCCACCGGACCGGACGGTCGGTTCAGCCTGGAAGTCCAATCGCAGGAAGCCGTTTTGGAGGTATCTTTCCTGGGCTATACCACACGGGAGGTTCCGGCCCGCCCGGGACAGCCTGTAAGCGTCCTACTTTCTCCTGACAATGAGTCACTTGAGCAGGTCGTAGTCATTGGTTACGGTTCCAAGCGCAAGCGCGATATTACCTCCGCCGTTTCGGTGATTGACATGGAACAGATCAAGGACCGCCCTGTTTCCAATATCAACAACATGATGGTTGGCCAGGCGCCCGGCGTGGTGGTCAAACAAAATACCGGGACGCCCGGAGAAGAGCTGGATGTCAAGATCCGGGGCATTAGCTCCCTGGGCGCCGGCAGCGCCCCCCTGTTCGTGATCGACGGTTTCGCAATGGGCACCTCAGCAGGCCGGAATTTGAATGCGGCGGATGTAGAAAGCATTACCGTTCTGAAGGATGCGGCTTCCACCGCTATTTATGGCGCCAGGGGATCAAACGGCGTGGTGCTGATCACCACTAAATCCGCCAAGGACGATGAGCTTAGTCTGGGGTTCGACGTAAATTACGGCATACAGAACGTGCCGGCCTCCCGGCGGGTGGAAATGATGAACGGGGTGGAATTCGCACAATATAAAAAGGAAAGCTTCATGGATAAAATCCGGTACTTCGAAGGCCGGGAGCCAAGCATTGAAGAAGTACCCGAGGATTACCGGTATCCAGAGCAAACGCCTTATTCCACCGACTGGATGGACGAGATCCTGCACAATAACGCGCCCTTCCAGGACTATAACATCACCCTTTCTTCGGGCAAAGGCCTTGTAAAATCGATGCTTTCCATCAACTACCTGAACCAGGCGGGAGCGGTGATCGAAACCGGCTTCGAACGATTTAATATACGGGCCAATCTGCACGGGGACATCAATAAAAATATTTCACTCGGCTGGAACATCGCGGGTGCCTTCTTCAGAGAACAGTATGCCGCCACCAACGGCCGCGATGCGATTATCGGGTCCGCGCTTTGGGCCGACCCCCGGGAACCGGTGTACAACGAGGACGGCAGTTTCAATGATTACATCGGCGGCCACGATGGCGTATTCGGAACAGCCAATCCGGTGCAGGAAATGAAGGAGATGGAAAGGAACCGGAATAACGCCGATCTGATCAGCAACGGTTATCTGGAGATCCGGTTTTTAAAGGATTTTACGTTCAGATCATCCGTAAACGCGCGCCTGATCAATGAAAAAATGAAAGAATTCCGTCCCTCCACCCTGGCCGGACGTGGATTCGATCAACCACCTCCGCGGGAAGCCTGGCTGAGCGAAGGTCAATGGGAAACACTGAACGTGGCCGCCGACCAGGTACTAACTTACGCGAAAACCATCGGTGACCACGATTTCAGCATCATGGCGGGCTACTCTGCCCAGGAAGAAACCGGCAAATCCCTAACCGCGGGAGGGAATGAGTTTCCCAACGATATCGTCCGTTTCCTTGGCTCAGCCGAACGCGTCGACGCGGGATCGGCTGAGGCAAGCTGGAGCATGCTCGCCTACATCGCCCGGGTTCACTACACCTTCATGGATAAATACCTCTTTTCCGCCACCTTCCGGCGGGAAGGCAGCTCGCGTTTTGGGATTAACAACAAATGGGGGAATTTCCCTGCAGCCTCGCTTGGATGGCGGGTTTCGGAGGAATCCTTTATGGACAACGCGGGCTGGGTATCGGATTTGAAATTAAGAGGCAGCTGGGGTGTGACCGGAAACAACGATATTGGAAACTACCGAAGTTTGTCTATCCTGAATCCGGCGAACTACATCCTGGGAGGCGGATTTGCAAGCGGGCAGGTGCTGGGCGCATTCGCCAATACCAACCTGGGCTGGGAACAGTCCAACCAGGTCAACCTGGGCCTGGATGCCTCCCTGTTCCGGAACCGGCTGTACTTTACGGCGGAATATTACCGAAAAATTACCAACGACATGCTACTCCCCATTGAAATTCCAGTGATTTCCGGGTTCACGACGACTTTTTCCAATATTGGAAAAGTGCAGAACACCGGTTTGGAATTTGCCCTGGGTTACCGGACATCGGTAAACAAGGTGAACCTGTATGCGGACCTCAATATCGCGTTCAACAGAAACAAAGTCCTGGAGATCAACGGCGAAAACGACGAGATCCGCAGCGGCAGTTTCTACAGCACCTACAATGTGTCCAGGCCGGGCCGGCCCATTGGCATGCTGCATGGTTACCGCATGCTGGGCATATTCAATACCGAGGAGGAAATTGCCGCATGGCCCGAACAGGACGGTGCCATTCCCGGCGTTTACAAATACGAAGATACCAACGGTGACGGCATCATCTCCTACGATACACAGGATATGGTGGAGATCGGAAATCCGCACCCGAAAGCCGTTTGGGGCTTTACTCTGGGGGGCGATTATGGAAATTTTGATTTTAACCTGCTGTTCACGGGAGCCCAGGATTACGATGTATTCAGGAATATAGAGGCTACTACCATGAACATGGACGGGGTTTTCAACATTTTAAGGTCGGGTAAGAACCGGTGGAGATCGGCAGAGAATCCCGGAGATGGAAAGGGACCCACCACCAATACCTGGAAATGGGAACGGGAATCCAATTCCAGGTACGTGTACGATGCCAGCCATGCCTGGTTAAAGAACCTGACGGTGGGCTATACCATTCCCACCTTCCATAACATCCGGGTGTATCTCAGCGCGGACAACCTCCTGCTTATCACCAATTATCCGGGAAACAATCCGGACGTGGACCAACGCGGCGGTATTCAACCCGGCGTGGATGATGAAACCTATCCTGTCCCAAGAACCTTTTCCCTAGGCGCTTCTGTTAAATTCTAAACTGACGAAGATGAAACACAAAACCGTATTGCTCGCCGTATTGATTTCCTTTACACTTTTTTCGTGTGGCGAAGACTTTTTGAACAAAACAGACCCGACGCGCCTGGTGGAAGGTAATTTCTACCAGACCGAGCAGCAAATGGAACAAGCCGTTAATGGGGTGTACTCCCAGCTCCAGGATATTATCCGGAACCAGTGGCAGTACAACGAGTTCATTACGGACAACACCACCCTGCACTTCAATCCGAGTGACCGGGGCCAGGGCCCTTCGCTGGAGGCGATCGAATTCTGGCAAATCAACCCC
Source organism: Anseongella ginsenosidimutans (assembly GCA_029268045.1). GTDB lineage: Bacteria > Bacteroidota > Bacteroidia > Sphingobacteriales > Sphingobacteriaceae > Anseongella > Anseongella ginsenosidimutans_A. The sequence goes on along the minus strand of JAJUHF010000015.1, from coordinate 27,814 downwards.
TCTACCAGCAATATCAACAACTTATACAACAGCTATTATCAGACGCTGGTAAACATCAACACGACGCTGGCCAAACTGGAGGCCGCCTCGTTTGAGGAGAGCGTAAAAAAACCGTTTGAGGGTCAGCTCAAGTTTTTGCGGGCCTATTATTACTTTAATCTGCTTCAATATTTTGGCGATGTGATCGTCATCACCGAACCCCTGGAAACTCCGGAGCAAGCCTGGGAGTATTCCCGGCAGCCCGTAGCGCAGGTATATGAATTGGTGGAAAGCGACCTGGCCGACGCGGTGGCATCGCTTCCGGTCAGCTGGGACAGCGAAAATGTCGGCCGGATCACCAAGGGCGCCGCGCTTTCCCTATTGGGCAAGGTCTATCTCACCAAAAAGGAATACAATGAGGCCGTCGCCACGCTGCGGGAGGTGACTTCGCTGGGTTATGAACTACTCCCTTCCTACGCGGACGTATTTGACCCGCAGAAAAAGAATCACATTGAGTCGGTGTTTGACGTGCAGTTCCAGGGCGGCAACGAGCTGGGCGAGTGGAGCGACTTCATCTACACCTTCGCGCCCAGGGAATCGGTCGGCGCGGTGATCAATTTTCCCGGTCAGAGCGGAGCCGGGTGGAACATTCCCTCCAGGGATATGATCGCCGCCTACGAGGAAGGCGATCTTCGCAAGGAAGTTTCTTTGAAAGAAGGGTATACCAGCCTGGAAGGCGAATGGGTGCCGGTGCCCTTCATTAATAAATACAATCACCCGCATGCGATCCGGGGGCGTACCGACGACAACTGGCCGGTGATCCGGTATGCCGACGTACTGCTCATGCTGGCCGAAGCAATCAACGAGGTATCCGGGCCAACCACCGAAGCCGCAGGGTATCTGAATCAGGTACGTAGCCGGGCCGGACTGGATCCGCTGAATAATCTGGGAAAGGATGCGTTCCGCGAAGCAGTACTACAGGAACGGCGGGTGGAACTGGCCTTCGAGAATCATCGCTGGTTTGATCTGAAGCGGACGAAATCGCCGCAGGAACTGGCCGATTTCCTGAACGCCTACGGCGATTTCGAGAAAAGCAATCCAACCACCAGCCGAAGTGGAATCCCCTTTACCGCGGCCGATTTCGTATTTGAACCACACGAGGTGCTTTTTCCGATCCCCGCCAACCAGATCCTGATCAACAACAATTTAACCCAGAATGAAGGCTATAAATAGCTTGCCGGCAAATTGAATTCGTAAATTCGCTAATTTCCATAAATTTGTTTTATGGCTTATAGCGGTTTACTACAAAAATCAGGTGTGGGATTGTGTTTGGTCCTTGCCGCATGCAATTCACCCGGTACCCAAAGCGGTTCTCCGAAACAGGCAGATAATGCACTGGGAACAGGGCAGCAAAAACGCGAGGTGTCCAGCGAGGTGTCTACCGAAGGCATGGTGTGGATCCCCGGCGGATCTTTCATGATGGGCACCAACGATCCGGAATTTCCCGACGCCAATCCAGTCCATCCCGTGACAGTCGATGGCTTCTGGATGGACCAGCACGAAGTGACCAATGCACAATTCGCGGAATTTGTAGAGGCTACCGGCTATGTCACCGTGGCCGAACGGGAACTGAACCCGGCCGACTTTCCCGGGGTTCCCAAAGACATGCTGGTTCCCGGATCGGCGGTTTTTTCGCCCCCGGATCACCGCGTTTCGCTGGACAATCCGCTTCAATGGTGGCGGTACGTGCCCGGCGCCAACTGGAAACAACCCCTGGGACCGGATCACCCTGAAAAAATCGATCCCAACGCCCCGGTTGTTCACGTCTGCTATGAAGATGCGGAGGCCTATGCAAGATGGGCCGGTAAAAGACTTCCCACCGAAGCGGAATGGGAGTACGCGGCATTGGGTGGCCAGCCCGGACGCACCTATTACTGGGGCGATGAGCTAAAGCCCGGCGGGAAATGGGTCGCCAATATCTTCCAGGGTAATTTCCCGGAAGGAAACACATCGGAAGATGGATTTGCCGGCGTAGCGCCTGTGGGTTCCTTCCCCGCCAATCCTTACGGTCTCTACGATATGGAAGGAAATGTATGGGAATGGTGCAGTGACTTTTACCGGCCGGACTATTACCGGAAAAGCCCTTCAAACAACCCGCAGGGACCACCCGATAGTTACGACCCGGCGGAACCCAATGCCGTAAAAAGGGTTCAGCGGGGAGGTTCTTTCCTATGCAGTGATCAGTATTGCGTGCGTTATAAGCCGCGCAGCCGGGGAAAGGGAGAGGTCAGCAGCGCTGCAAATAACCTGGGCTTCCGCTGCGTAGCGGACGCGCCCCCACCAACCGAATAATCCGATGGTAACAAAAAACGCGCGCTCCCTTGCCGCCGTCTGTGGACTACTTGTGGTCTGCCTGCTTCCGGCAGGACCGGTTAACGGACAGATACGCATCGACTTCGAAACATACGATCCCATTTCCACCCTGGTGGTGCCGGAACACCCCAGAACCCGCGCAGCCCTCCCCTTTGTGGATGTGCACAGCCATCAACGGAACATGAATGCCGACCGGCTGGACGAACTGATCCGGGCCATGGACACCTTGAACATGCGGGTGATGGTGAATCTGAGCGGCGGTAGCGGCCAAAGCCTGAAACAGATGGTCAGCACGGTTAAAGCCCGTTATCCGGGCCGGTTTCTGGTGTTCGCCAATATCGATTTCAACGGGATCGGGGAAGACGACTGGACGGAAAACACGGTAAAACAATTGGAGGAAGACGTCCGGAATGGCGCCGCGGGGCTGAAAATCTTTAAAAACCTGGGCTTTTCCGTCAGGGACCGGGACGGGCAGCGTGTCGCGGTTGACGACCCCCGGCTGGAAGCCATCTGGGAAAAATGCGGGGAACTGAACATACCTGTGCTGATCCACACAGCCGATCCCGCGCCTTTCTGGCAGGATGCCGATCAGCAGAATGAACGCTGGCTGGAATTGCTGATCCATTCCCGCAGGAAACGGGGCCCCGACGACCCGGCGCCCTGGGAACAATTGATAGCAGAACAGCACCGCATGTTCAAAAAGCACCCCAATACGACCTTCATTGCCGCTCATTTCGGGTGGTTTGCCAATGACCTGAACAAGCTGGACAGTTTGCTGGCTGCCATGCCCAATGTGATGATCGAATTCGGAGCGGTAATCGCCGAACTGGGTCGGCAACCCCGCATGGCCAGGCAATTTTTTATAAAAAACCAGGATCGCATCCTCTTCGGGAAAGACAGTTGGGTTCCGGAGGAATACGCAACCTATTTCCGGGTACTGGAAACCGAGGATGAGTATTTTCCGTATCATAAAAAATACCATGCCTTCTGGCGCATGTACGGGCTCGGGCTGGAGAAACCGATCCTGGAAAAGATCTATTACCGGAACGCGCTCCGGGCGATTCCCTCGTTGGACAGAAGCCTGTTCCCGGAATAGTGCCTTAACCTGTTACCTGGGCGGGGAGCTTATATCGTTTGAGTTGGCCGGTACAGAGCCGCTGGGCAATCTGAAGCAGCTGCCGGATCCGATCGATCAATATATGCAGCTCATTTTCATTGATCCGGTAACTTTGACGGTAACGCGCATCGGAGTATCCCTTGAAAAGCAGATTGTACAATCGGATTTCTTCCGGCGTATTCCTTGGGAAGATCGCTGAAGGCTCCATGCTGAAAAGCCGGGTGTACTGCAACAGCTTGCTCAGGTTATGCGTGCTCGTATGGAGTCCGGTAAAGACCCGGATCATGGCTGAACAGATCCTTTCCGCCGCTTGATGCAATAAAAATACGGCGTGCCGGAGTGCACCGGTACCTGCATAAAATTCCGCCCCTGCCAAAAATCCGGAAGCATCGCCGTAAAACAGGTCCCAATCCTGGCCAGCCTTCATCGCCCGGTCTTCCGGCTGTTCGGGCGCCGAAGGAATGACCCATTGGTCGCTTCGGTAAAGCAGGCAACCGGAATGGAAAACCGTCCCGAAGAAGTCGCACCCTTTCCGGAACAAGTCCAGGATCGCTTCCGAACCGCGCACGGTCGCATTGACCCGGGCAAACGAGCGGCAACGGCTTTCGATCAGGTCCTGAAGCTCGTAATCTTCCCTCGTTTCGCCGGATCGCGGAATAACAAGCAGGTTGTACTCATACCGGTATCTGCCTTCCATGCCCCCATGGACGAAACAACTTTTTATAACCGTCGTCGTTGTCAGGCTTCCGATATAGATAATCGCATTTACATCCAGGAAATCGGTAATGATCCGGGCAAGGTGATTCAGCTGCTCCTGCTGATTCAAATCAGGTAGATGATTGAATGTTTGATACATCGTGACAAGTTTTGATTGGCTGGTTTTGTTGATGTAAAAATAAAATAAAATTGTCTTATACGCAACCAGAAAAGATAAAATTTAGCGGTCTGATAATTTTTTAAAACAATTTTAGGTATATTGGAGTAAGATTTATTCTTGCGGAGATGAGCAAAAAAAAACCTGCTTTCAACCGGATTAAAGCAGTATTGGCCGAAAAAGGGAAAACCAACCTCTGGCTTGCAGAAAAGATGGGGATGAACAAAACAACGGTCTCCAAGTGGTGTACGAATAGCATGCAACCCACCGTAGAAACTCTTTTTGAAATTGCACAGGCCCTGGACATCGATGTTCGCGAACTATTGGTGCCCACGAAGAATTAACTGCCTGATCCAAACTCTTTTACCAATTGGGTTGTTTTAAATACTGCTTCCAATTGGGCGGTTTGCCATTTGTGTTCATCAAGATCAAGCGGAATGAAAATAGTTCAAAGTTTAAAAGTCGGGTTTTGTGCACTGTGGATCGTTGCCGCTGGCTTCCCGTCGCAGGCGCAAAATATGGACAAAAGCGCGGTGGAGACACTGGTCGAAGACGGGCAATTTGTTTTCAAAGCCCAAATGGCCTTGCCCATGACCGGCGGGAGCCGGTACCTGACCAGTTCTTACGACATGAAGGTTTCCGATGAGCTTATCAGCGCCTACCTGCCCTACTTTGGACGGGCGTACCGGGCTCCATCCAATCTTTCGGGAGGCGGCATTGATTTTGAGTCCACGGATTTTGAATACACCGTGAAGGAGCGCCGGAAAGGAGGCTGGGACATCCGGATCACGCCCAATGACGTGGAAGATGTCCGTCAGCTTTTCCTTACGGTTTCCGAGAACGGGTCGGCCTCGCTGCGGGTGAACAGTGATCGGCGGCAATCCATTTCCTTCAATGGATACATCGAAGCAAAGGAACCGCGGGACAATTAAACCTTAGTCCAGCGGTTTTACCTGGATGTCTTTGAAATAGACCACGCTTTCAGGGTCGTGACCCTGCAGGGCGAAGGTACCGCTGGAAATACGTCGTCCATTCAGATCCGTCACTTCCGCCACGCTGTCGGGCTCAATGTAGTCAACCACCGTCAGGTCATTGATCTTTACCACAATGTGCTTGTCGCGGACGATAATATGTTCAGTATACCATTCGTTGTCCTGAACATGCACCTCCTTTACGTCATCGATCCCATAAAGGCTTCCCGTTCTGCGCCAGTCGGTGTGTGAATTGTTCACTTGAACCTCATAGCCTTTGGATGGCCAGCCTTCGTCCTGGTAGGCGGTATGAAAATAAATCCCGGAGTTCGATCCCGGCGTAGTCATTACACGGGCCTTGAATTCGAAATTTTTAAAATCGTGGTTCATGACCGGACCCTGGTAGAAAAGATGGGCGCGGGGACCCGCTACCTTGATGGCGCCGTCTTCGACACTAAAGGTTGACGGGTTTTCACCCGCTTTCCAGCCGTCTAGGGTTTCCCCGTCGAAGAGACTGATCCATTCGCCCGAAGTTTCCGCGTCGTTCTCCGCGTTGTTTTTACTGGAACTCGTGGCACAGGAAGCCAGAATGGCCGCCGTGGCGAATAGGCTTAAGAATAGTTTCATCTGTATTCAATTTATGATCCCGTAAATATATAAAACTTATTTCAAGCCTCCCTGCCGGATGAAACGCTGCTTCCTGCTTCTGGTCTGTGAGACGGAAAAACCGTTGATTTGCCCGTTCGCGTCGCGACTGAACTCAATCGTGTGCATAAACCAGGCCGAGCCCCGGAACTCGTCTTTCCAGGCCGGTATCAGCTGAATGCTGCCGTGGCGGGGGTGTTTGGCCTTTAATTCCCCATCCTCCAGCACCAGCTGGTATTCAGTCCCTAATTCCCCGCTTTTAAAAACGCCGGTAAACTCGTTCAGGGACGATCCCTCCGGGAGGGTGACACGTTCCACCCGGGGGCAGGTCATCCCGCGGTAACGGAATCCGGTAACCTGTCCGCCCGGATCACGGATAAAGGAAATGGACGCATTGTATGCCGGTACACGGAAGGAGGAGTCGGAAAGGGGAACCATCGGCACCGCCGACTCGCCGGTCGCTTGGGAGGTGAGCCGGCTTCCCTCCCGGTCCACGGTAATATACCACGCCGGACCGAGCCGGTAAGTGCCTGCATAGCTGGCCAATAATTTCTCCGGCACGGTCACTTCCTCCGGATCGGCCGCTTCTTCCGCGTCTGCCGAAGGGCGTTCCGGTTTCATCTCCTCCTCCAGGTAAATGCCGGCAATGTCGTGGGCTACCTTTGATACGTCTCCCCAATTGTGGTTTTTCAGCACCACCACCGAAAAATTCTGTTCAGGGTAGTGAAGTAAGAAGGTATTGAAACCGGCCCAGCCTCCGCTATGATTGACCGTTCTCAGGCCTCGATGGGTCCCCACGACAAGTCCATAGGCATAGGAAATGCGCTTGCCGTTATTCAGCTTCCCCCGTTGGAGCATCCGATCCCACACGGCTTTTCCCCCTACCCGGTGGGTTTCGAAATTAATGACCCATTTGGCCAGGTCGTCGATGCTGGTAAACAGGGAACTTGAACCCAGGGCGGTCAACCCATTGGGTATGGCCTGATAAACCCCTCTTCCGGCCCGCGAATACCCATAGGCCTTATGGGGGACCACTTCGCTGTGATTATCCTGGAAATGGCTATTATTCATCCCGAGCGGCTTGAAAATATGCTTATCGGTCCACTCCCGGAACGAGTCGCCACTGACGCGCTGCACGATTTCAGCCAGCAGGTTGTAGCCCGTATTTGAGTAACTGTATTCCGCTCCCGGTTCAAAATTCAGGTCCTGCTGATGGAAGGCCATATTCAGGATCTGTTCTAAACTGATGACATCGTCCATGCGCCAGCCTGCCAGCGCCAGGGTAGCCGGCCAGTCGCGAAGACCGGCGGTGTGATGAACCAGGTGTCCGATGGTTACCGGTTTTCCGAAGTCCGGAAACTCGGGAATATACTTTTGGACCTCGTCCTGCAGGGAAAGCTTCCCCTCCTCCTCCAGCATGGCAATGGCCATCCCGGCGAATTGCTTGGACAGGGACGCAATATCAAAAACAGTCGAAGGAGTAACCGGTACACGGTGTTCCACGTTTGCCAGACCATAACAGCGTTTGAGCAGTACCTGCTGGTTGCGCACCACCAATACGGCCGCTCCGGGGTCCCTCTCCTTGTCAATCCCGCTGAAGAGCGCGTCGACCTTCGCCGCAGCGTCCGCTGGAATTTTGCCGGAAGCATGCTGGGCATAGACCGTTCCGGCGGGATCCAGCCAGCCAATAACAAAAACGATAAAGAATAGAACGTAATTTTTCATCTCCTATACATTGGTCAGTTTAGTATCGCAACCACGAATATCAGCAAAATATCCTATCTTTCGTTCAATAACCAATGCAAAAAGCCATGCACACGAACGTCCGTAGGGAAATTGTCTTTTTAATCCTGGGAGTCTTGGGAGTCTTCACGCTGGAAGGATGCATGGGGACCCGCCAAACCCATCAAAATCCTGCCGTCCATACCGCCGGCAGCATTGAACGCCTGGACTCCGGCCTGGATTCCATTTTAAATACGGATGCCGCAGTGGAAGTCATTGCCACGGGATTCAATTGGAGCGAAGGCCCGGTTTGGGTGGAACAGGAACAAATGCTTCTGTTTTCGGATGTACCCGAAAACACGGTTTACAAGTGGTCGGAGGAAGCCGGATTGGAACCCTACCTGAAGCCTTCGGGATATACGGGAAGCGAGCCGCGGGGAGGTGAAACCGGCTCGAACGGCCTGCTCCTGACCGGCAACGGGCAACTGCTGCTTTGTCAGCACGGCGACCGGCGGCTTGCGGTCATGAACACGCCCCTGGATCAACCTGCTCCGGAATTTACCGCGGTAGCGGATAATTTCCAGGGAAAAAAATTCAACAGCCCGAACGATGCCGTTCTCCGAAGCAATGGCGATGTGTTTTTTACCGATCCCCCCTACGGATTGGAAAAAGGGGTAAAAGACCCGGTCCGCGAGCTCGATTTCCAGGGGGTATACAAAGCCGATGCAAACGGACAGGTCACCTTGCTAATTGATTCCATCACTCGTCCCAACGGAATTGCGCTCACGCCCGACGAAAAAACACTTGTAGTGGCCAACTCCGATCCGCATAAAGCGATTTGGTATACCTTTGACCTGGATCCGCAGGATACCCTCATCAACCCCGGCGTGCTTTTGGACGTTACCGGGGAGGTGGGCAAGGCCGCCGGTCTTCCCGATGGCTTGAAAATCAGCAACAACGGGACTATCTTTGCCAGCGGGCCGGGCGGTATCTGGATTTTCGCGAAAGATCGGAAGTTATTGGGGAAAATCAAGGTAGACGGGGTGGCGTCCAATTGCGCGCTGGATGAATCCCGCCAAACCCTGTACATCACAGCCGACAGCCTGGTACTGCGTGTAAAAATGAGGTGATTTTTCGCAGGACGGCCCCCGGAATTTACTTTTTTTCACAATAATTTGTCATTTCCCGATCAAAATCCTGATATTCGGGGGAATTTGGAGATCGTATAGCGAGCTTGCAACCGAACCCTGCAACTAACATGAACGTAAAGAGAAGCGCGCCCTTTGTAATTTTTTTATTCACAGTCCTGCTTGGCGGCGGTTTTATCTTGTTCTCCGCCCTCCGTTCCAATCCCGATGAAGCTTCGATCCAGCCTGTTGAAGAACCTGAGGTAGTCGTTACCCCAAGGGAATATGGGTTGTCCCTGGATTCTTTTCATGTCACCCAGGCGACCGTCAGCCGGAACGAATTCCTTTCCAATATTCTGCAGCGGTATCAGATCAGCCTTTCGGAAATAGCGTTGCTGTCTGAGAAAGCCAAACCGGTATTTGATGTCCGCAAGATCGCCGCTGGAAATTCGTACGCGATTTTTACGCCCAAGGAGGCCGATAGCAACGCCCGGGCTGCTTATTTTGTATATCAACCCAATCCGGTCGACTATGTGGTTTACGATCTCCGGGATTCCATGCGGGTCTATACCGGGAAACACCCCGTGACTACGCGGATGAAAACGGTGTCGGGTATGATCCGGAGCTCGCTTTATGAAACCTTCCGGCAGGGCGGCGCGAATCCAACGCTCTCCATGCAGTTTGCCGAAATTTACGGCTGGGTGGTTAATTTTTATGCGATCAAGCAAGGCGACTGGTTCAAGGTACAGTATGAGCAGTCGTATGTGAAAGGGGAACCGGTCGGAACCGGCCGCATTGTCTCGGCCCTCTTTTCACATGAAGGGAAGAAATACAGCGCCTTTTATTTCGAGGCCGATAGCGCGGGCAAGGGAGAATATTACGACGAAGATGGAAGAAGCCTACGCAGGGCATTCCTGAAAGCTCCACTGAAGTACAGCCGCATCACCTCCCGCTACTCGCTCAGCCGATTCCATCCGGTTCAAAAACGTTGGAAAGCCCATCTGGGCACCGATTTTGCCGCCCCCACGGGTACCCCAATTGTGGCAACGGGAACCGGGGTTGTCACCGAATCGGCCTATTCGAAATACAATGGAAATTACGTCAAGATCCGTCACAACGGTACCTACACCACCCAATACCTGCACATGAGCAAGCGGGCCGTAAAACGCGGTCAGCATGTAAGTCAGGGTGAAGTCATTGGCTATGTCGGAAGCACGGGGCTTGCCACCGGACCGCACGTTTGCTACCGTTTCTGGAAAAACGGACACCAGGTGGATGCCTTAAAACAACATTTTCCGCCGGCCGAACCAATAGCGGATTCATTACGACCGGCATTCGAAAGACAGGTAGCGGCTGCGCGTCAGGTGTTGGCCGGTATTCCCGTGGATATGGACCCCGAGGGTCCTGAAGAAGAATTGGCCATGCGCTGACGCGGGCAGGGCCGGTTATCCAAGGAGTTTGTTCAGATCCACACCCTTTTTTCTCAAAAAGCGCAGGTAAGCTACCGGTATGAAAGACATCCGGCCTTCTTCAATCAAGCGCACGTCCGTCCGGGTAATCCCGGATTCTTCGGTAAAGGCTTCATAAGAAAGCTTCAGCTGTTCTTCCCTGACTTTCTTAAAACGATTGTAGTCAAAAGGCTTCTCCGGCTCTGTTGTATTTACTTTTCTTTTTCCCACAGTGCTAAAATAATAATTTATTTGATATAATTCTCATTTTAGTCATCTTTTTGGTCTGTTGTCATGGCCGCCTTTCTTCGCGCAACACCTTCGTATCCGCTAAGTTCATCGCCCAATAATTCGCGGTAGCGCTGTGCGACTGCGAGCAGCTCCTCCACGACATCCGGAAATCGGGTTTTCAGGTCCACGCGCTCCCCCGGATCGGCCTGGAGATCATACAAAGCAAGCTCCGTAGTAACTTTGGCCCTTTTGCCCGGAAAGCCGTCGTACCCGGGCGCGTTCTGCTCATAGCTATCGTAGGCGTGGGGCAGGACCAGTTTCCAGGAACCCTTTCTTACAGCCTGGAGGTTGTTTCTCCCGAAATAATAAGCGAAGTCCTCCCTCGGGGAGCTGTCTGTATCTCCCTTCATCAGGCTGGCAATATTCAGGCCATCTATTTCTTTGTCCGGCATTTTTGCGTCACAAAAAGCAACCAGGGTGGGAAGCAGATCAATGGTGGAAGCCAGTTGATTGCATACGGTGCCCGCGGGGATCACCTCTGGCCAGCGCATGATGCAGGGAACCCGTTGCCCGCCTTCCCAGCTGGTTGTTTTACCTTCCCTTAACCCGCCGGAACTTCCCGCATGGTTTCCATAATTTCTCCAGGGGCCGTTGTCGCTGGTAAACACCACCAGCGTGTTTTCGTCCAGATCCAGCTCGCTTAAGGTACGCATCACCTCGCCTACGGACCAATCGATCTCCATCATCACGTCGCCATACAGGCCAGCCCCACTTTTGCCCTTGAATTTGTCCGATACGGCAATGGGCGCGTGCGGCATGGAGTGGGCCAGGTAGAGAAAAAAGGGTTGTTCCTTATTTTTCCTGATGAATTCGCAGGCGCGTTCCGTGTACCGGGTGGTGAGTGTCGCCTGATCGTCGAGCGTGCGGATCAGGTCCACCGTTTCGTTTCCCTCAATAAGTGGCAGCGGTGGGCTGCGGAATTTCCAGCTACTGGTGTCAGTCACCGGCTTTCCGTCAAAATCCACCGGCCACATGTCATTGGAATAAGGTAATCCCAGGTATTCGTCAAATCCATGCTGCAGTGGTAGAAAGGGTACCCGGTCACCGAGATGCCATTTGCCTACCATCCCGGTCCGGTATCCTGCCCCTTTGAGCAGTTCGGCAATGGTTTCCTCCTCCGGATTCAAAGCCATGGGGCTGCCGGGAAACAGTGCGCCGTGAATACCCACTCGGTTGGGATAGCATCCGGTGAGCAATGCGGCCCTGGAAGCGCTGCAAACCGGCTGGCCGGCATAGAAGTGGGTAAACCGCATTCCTTCCGCCGCCAGGCGATCCAGATGGGGAGTCTGGTAGGGACCGCCTCCGTAGCTGACCGGGTCGCCATACCCCATGTCATCCATGAAAATAACGATCACATTGGGGGGAGAGGAAGTTTGCCCGCTGACAGCGGGGACACCTACGAAAACGGCGCAGAAAACGGCCAGCAATCGCAGCCGAAACCTGTTTTGAATGAAGACTATATGCATAAGCTTATTTTTTATCCGCCGTCAGGCCGGGCCACGCATCGGTCCGGAATGGATTGGCGGGGAGACCAGCGGAATTATACAGATTCAATTTAGACGGGTTATCCTGCCAGGCAAACCGGACCGCTACCGGCTGGTCAATGCCCGAGGCGCGCACCCGGACGGTATTCCTGTTGACTATTTCCGCCTCGGCCCACTGAAAAGCCCGGTCCTTTCCGGCAAGCTGAAACTCTTCCAGCCGTTTGCCGCCATCTTTGGTTTGCAGTCCTTCCCCCACGTCGGAAAACCGGATAATTACCTCGTCTCCCTTGATCCGCATGGATTTATATCGAGGACCGGACGCAATGACCTTATCGCCGTAGCTTACCTTCCGGGCGGCCAGGGCCAGTCGTCTTCCCACTTCCTGCTTGTTTCTGGGATGGATATCGTCGGCTTCACCAATGTCGATCGCGCTGGCCATACCGGTATTCCGGAGACGCAAGGTCATATCCTGGGCTTCCCGCAACTCGGCCCAATCCGAAGGTGCAGGCTGCTCCAGGGTTTTTTTATAATTCGCCAGCTGCACAAACAGGAAAGCGAAATCACCCTGGTTCCACTTCCGGCGCCAGTCATGGATCATTCGCGGGAAAAGGTCGCGGTATTGATAGGCCCGCGAAGCATTCGATTCCCCCTGATACCAGATGGCTCCTTTGATGGGATAGTTGATCAGGGGATGGACCATCCCGTTGTATAAGAGGGTCGGGTGCGAATTGGGCTGCTTAATGGCTTCCGTATCCAGATTCCGGACCGCCGCTGCCCGGGAACCAAACGTTTCCTCATCCTGCAATCCTTCGAGGCTGGTCCAGGTTTCCACCACGGTACCTCCCCAGCTGGAATTGATCAGGCCAATGGGTACGCCCTGCGACGCATGGATCGCCCGGCCGAAAAAATAGCCTACGGCCGAAAAATCAGCCACGGTTTCCGGACTGCACTCCTCCCATTGTCCGGATACGTCTTCCTGCGGAACCGCCGCGGTGGTTCGTTTAACGGTAAATAAGCGAATTTTCGGGTAATTGGCGTTGCGGATCTCTTCCTCGGGATTGTCCGCGCGCTTGACCGCCCATTCCATGTTTGATTGGCCGGAACATACCCATACGTCGCCAATCAGGATATTCTCGAGAACGATCCGGTTATTCCCCGATAAAATCATTTCGTAAGGTCCGCCGGCTTTCATCTTGGCCAGATTCACCTCCCAGTTTCCGGAACCGTTGGCGGCTACCTGGTAGGTTTTACCGTGAAAGGAAATGCTGATCCGTTCCCCGGGATCCGCCCAGCCCCAGATATGGATGGGCAGGTCACGCTGCAGCACCATGTTGCTACCCACCAGACGGGGAAGCCGGATATCCGCATAAGCTGCCTGGCTTGCTCCGGTCAGTGAAAGGAGTCCGGTTCCAAGCAGAAAATAAAGTAAGATTGCACGCATATTTCTTTTTTTGCATGCAATATAAAAATTTTGAAGAAGCTTACCAGATATAAACCCGTTCTTCGGGCGAGAGAGAATTCGCGCCCTCATCGCAACCCCAGGCATCATAAAACTCATCCAGATTCCGGACGGTTGCATTGATCCGGTACCTGGCAGGAGAATGCGGGTCGGTCTTTACTTGTTGCAACAGGCGCTCGTCGGTAATATTTGCGCGCCAAACCTGCGCCCAGCCCAGAAAAAACCGCTGCTTCCAATCGTAGCCGTCAATTAGTTCCGGCTCCGGTTTTCCATCCAGGGAACGTTCCAATGCATGGTAAGCCATGGTCAGTCCGGCAAGGTCCGCGATATTTTCGCCCAGGGTCAGCCGGCCGTCAATGTACACGCTGTCCAAAACTTCGATATCGGAAAACTGCGCCGCCAGCTGGCTGGTCAGCTTGTCAAAATTCTTCCGGTCTTCTTCCGTCCACCAGTTATTGAGGTTCCCTTCCCAGTCAAACTGAGAACCCTGGTCGTCAAATCCATGGCTGAATTCATGGCCAATCACCGACATGATCCCCCCGTAATTGATCGCGTCATCGGCTGCCGGGTTAAAGAAAGGGGGCTGCAGGATACCGGCAGGAAATACAATTTCGTTATTGGTGGGATTATAATAGGCATTTACGGTTTGCGGCGTCATAAACCACTCGCCTTTGTCAACCGGCTTCCCCAGTTTGTCGAGCATTTCGCTGTATTTGTGCCGCGCGATATTCATCACATTGACGAAAAGAGAATCGGGATGAATTTCAACGGACGAATAGTCCTTCCATTCATCGGGATACCCTATTTTGTAAGTAAAGGCTTCAAGCTTGGTCAATGCCTTTTTCTTTGTTTCGTCGCCCATCCAGCTAAGTTTCAGAATACGTTCCCGGTATGTGGCGCGCAGATTTTCAATCATTTCCACCATTTTTTCCCGGGATGACTCGGGAAAGTGCCGGGCCACGAATAATTCGCCAAGCGGAAAACCCAGCATGCCGTTGGTGGTCCGCAAGGCCCGCTTTTCCAGTTCCTTCCGCTCTTTTACCCCGGAAAGCACCGTGGAATAAAAGTGAAAACTTTCCTCCTGGAAGGCCTTGGGCAGGTAACCAGCATTGTCGGCAATCAGGTGATAGGTTGCATGCAGTTTCAGGTCTTCGATTGATGTGGACTTCAACACCGAATTCAGTCCTTTCAGGTAATCCAACTGACGGATTATCAGGGTATCGGACTGGAGTCCGCTTCGGCTGGTATACACATCCCAATTGAATGCCGGCAACAGTTCCTTCAGTTCCTTGTAGCTGCGTTTATTATACGTTTTCACCGGATCCCGCATTTCCACCCGGCTCATTTGGATGGCGGCGATCCGGGTTTCGAAGTCGAGAATGCGCTGCGCTTTCCGGGCGGCCTCCTCGGGCTCATCGTCCATTAATTGGAACATGCGGGTCACATGTTCCACAAATTCCCTCCGGATCTCCCTGATTCGTTCCGATTGGTTTTCATAATAATCTTTTTCCCTTAAGCTGAGTCCATTTTGGGTCACATACAGCGCATTCATGCTGCTGTTCCGGTCGTCCGCGCTTACGTACATTTCGAGGAAACCCGTCAGGCCCACCGGCCGCAGGGTTCCCAGGAGCTTGGCGTAATCGTCCAGACTTTCAATTGCCGAGATCCGTGTCAGATAAGGTTGCAAAGGAGATGTTCCGAGACGTTCGACCTGCTGGGTATCCACGTAGGACCGGTAAAAGTCGGCGATCAGCTGCTCGTTGCTCCCGCCGGGGTGATTCTTACTTTCCAGTAATTCGTTTACGATCTCCTGAAGTTTATCCTCGTTTTCCTCAAGCAGAATATTGAAAGAACCCCAACGGCTTTCCGAGGACGGAATGGGGTTATTTTCTTTCCACGTACCGTTGGCGAAATTGTCAAAATCTTCACAAGGTCCCAGCGTGGTATCCATCCCTGCCGCATCGAACGCTTCGGGATACCCGTCCTGGGCCTTTTCGGTGCCCCGGGAACAGGCCCCAAGCAGCAGGCTGAAAAGTGCAATGGAAAAAGCCGCAACCAGGCGGCTGGAAGAAAATAGAAGCTGGCTCATTTGTTTTGGTTATTGATTGGCCAAACTTACTAAGCCCTTGCAAGAGGACTTGAATGGTAATAAAATAGTTACATTAAAATTTCGTGGAACAGTATTTGCCTCTTTAAAGAAAGTTTCATTAAAACACAAGATCATGGCTGTATTAAAAGTTGTCGAATTGCTGTCCGATTCATCGCAAAGCTGGGAAGATGCTGTTAAAACCGGGGTTCAGCGAGCCTCCCAGACCTTAAAGAATGTGCGCTCGGCCTATGTGAAGGACCAGAGTGTAACGGTTGAAAACGGTCAGATTACCACCTACCGCGTGGTTTTAAAAATTACTTTCGAAGTCGAGTAGCAGGCCCGATGGCTTATTCCATCTGAACGCCGTCTGAATATCGTTCCTTCCGGAGCAGTTTCCCGTTTTCGTCGTAGTATCGCCATCGCCCGGTTCGCAGATTATCCTTAAACCGGCCGGTAATTTTCAGTTTACCGCTGGGGTAGTATTCTTTGTACCTGCCGTCCCGGAGACCTTGTGCGGTTTCCACTTTGCTTTGGATTGTTCCGTCTTCATAAAATTGGCGATACACATTTTTGTGTAGTTTTTCCACGTAAAATCGCTGCAGGTCGTCCAGCGTATCGGTGCTGACGTGGTAGGCTGTTTCCTCTTCTTCGGCCTGGGGCGGAGTGGCCTCGAAATCAATCCGGAGTTGGGTTTCAAACAGGGATCCATCGCCGGCCAAGAGCTGCAATCCCATACGCCGGAGCGCTTCGACGTATTTCCGGTTCTGCTGCAGACTTTGCCAGGTCTGCGCGGAGGAAAGATTCTGCAGCAGGGGAAACGCTTTTTCACTGTTAAAATAGGCGAAGATGGTCGACCGTTTATTGAAATTCTTTTGAAATCCATGGAAATCGCCTGATCGGGATAGGGTTAGTTTCTGCCTGTGATCCTCAACCAGATTGAGCAGCGTTTCGGTGCTATTACTGAAGACCACATAATCTCCAATCAGCGTATAATAAGGTTTTTCCAGCCGTTCGAACATTTTCCCAAAGAAAAGCCGGAAAAAACCCGACAGTTCCAGGTAATTGAGATCGTACCCCTGGTAATGAAGGGTTTCAAATTTCAGCGGGGTATTCTTCCGAACCTGCTCTTTGACAAAATCCAGGCGCTCGCGGGCCTTCCGGATGTCGATGGCCTTAACTGCCACTACGAATTCCTGCTGGCGGCCCAAACGCCCCGGCTCGTTTTGCGCAAAGGCAATTTCCCCGTCCATCCAGCTCAGCAGATCGTTCCGAACGTCGATTTTCAAGCGTTTTTCGAGGGTCGAAATGCCTTCCTGAAATGTCTGCCAGGTTTGTCCATCCTGCCGTAGTGTACGTTCCAGGTTTTCATAGAAACCGCCGATGTCGTCAAATCCCAGACCAAGATAAAAAGCCGTGCGCTGGGAGAGAATGTCTGGGGCATCCATTCGATGAGATCCGGACCGCATCAAGGCCACCAGGTAGGCGTCGAGGGAATCAATGTAATTAGAAACGCCTTTCAGCGCGAGGTCCTCCCTGTCAAACCGGAGGGATAGGCCGGTGTAATATAAGCTTCTGCAGATGTTCTCCACAGACTGATTGCGGCTGCCGCCGGTATAAAGCCGGAGAAAATCATCCACGTACCGGTAATTCAGGTACAGTCTGGCCAGGCCGCGTCGCGGAATTTCGCGGGATACGTCAATGAAATTCAAATCACGGCCCAGCTGAGGCTCCCGCATTTCCCGGATCGCTGCCTCCACCAGTAAACCGGTATAGGAGCAGATCACGTGATTGCGAACGAAGGCCAGATACAGGGTTTGGCGGGTGTCCGGGTCGAATAACTCCTTGATCTCCACCTCCCCGTACCTTCGGGTTGTCACCTGATAATCAAAAATTTTGTAAAGCTGATCAAGCTGATTTTTCATGGAACCGACTTTCGAGATGGTTCCAAGGTCTATCAGAAAGAGAAAATCATAGTCACCTGGACGGGTTATATGAGCCGAGATCATCAGGTTCCGCGATCCGACCAAACTCAGCAGACGCCGGTTTCCCTGCAATACGCTGTCAAGCGAGGCAGCGCTTTCCGACAGCTCGGAAAAGGGAGGATATCCGCGCATGAACTGCCATAGCTCACTGGTATTAAACTCGTTCCAGCTTTTAACCGGCTCATCCGTCTCGAGAATAAAGACCGCGTCGCGAGGAACCAGGTACACCTGGCGCAGGTAGTTGTCGGGCAGAAGAAATACACGGCCAAGCACCAGCAGGAATATCACGCCAAGGCAGACAGACAGAATTATAAGTATTTTTTTCCGCATGGGTTACTGTAAGGTTATCGGGATGGAGGGGCCTGTTTCAGGCGGGGCATGGTTTCCCGATTTCCCCGGTACCGGCTGGGAAGCGCTTCGCCATACTTTGCGCTCCGGTATAGATCGTATGCATCCCGGATATACCGGATCAGGTCGTATTCGGTGGCGGTGACCAGAAAACTATACGAAGGCCGGCAGGTTCGCATGAACTCCTCCACCTCATTTTCCTGGATGTCTACTACCTGCTTAATCCGTTCCAGGGTAAATACTTTATCGATGTACTTTTTTTGCTCGTAATCCAACAGGCGCTGACTGAATTCCCGGTCCCACGGGGTCATCATTCTGCTGATGTACGCGTTCAGGTCAAGGGAGCCGTCCGATCCGATCGCCTCGCCCAAGGTAGGCGGCGGGCTGGGAAAAAAACGTTTGTATTCTTCCCGCAGCAAAATGGAGTCGGCGCGGTAGGACTTCCCGTATACCGTTACTTCCGGCAGCAGCTCGCTTTTTTCGTCGGGCGGTACGGGCTTTTTGTACAGCACGATCTCCAGCGGGCTGGTTACCTCTTCGGGCCGCGTGGTATGGGAAATGTAACCGTCTTTCACAAACGCCAAGACCTGTCCGGCTTTCGCCATGATCTCGAACTCTCCCTCATAGCCGGTTATGGTCCAGTCTCCGGATTGTTTATTAATCACATGCACCAGACTCACCGGATCCGATGTTTCGCTATCCACCACGTTTCCCGTTATGACACGTGGCGCCTCCTCAGGATTTTCCTGTGCGAAACCCCGGCCACCGGCCAGCAACAGAATTCCCACACAGATCACCTGCATGAATCGCCGTATACTACCCCCCGCTGTTAAAATGTGCTTCACTCAAGTTTTTATTCGTCCGCGATTAGCCGGGCGAACGGATGCGTCACCGGCAAGCCACCGAACCAAAGTTAGTCATAATAAAATTTTACCGGAACCAGCTGAATGCCTGCCTGTTCAAATTGGCAAAGAGGAATTGCAAATTTAACAAAATACCCCGAGGGACGATTAAACCGCGGTCCTTTTTTGTAATTTTATCGGTTGCATTCCTAAACGAACGAAATGACTAAACTTTACCTAAGCTTTTTTCTGTTATTGCTAACAGGCGTTTGCCACACACGCGCGCAATCGGTCATTGTGAACACGGCGCCGCATCGCGCGGTAGCCACCCCCGCCGTGCCGGATTCGGAGGACCCCAGCGCGGAACCGCCGGAAAAACGGACCCGCATTGTGCCGATTCCCGTCAATATGGAAATGCTGGAAGGGGCGTTTACGCTCGACTCCATCACTCCCATCCTGATCGACCCCAATAAGACGGAACTGAAGGAGCTGGCCGCCTTCTTCTCAAAAATGATTGAGCTTCCCACCGGGTTCCGCTTCCCGATAAGCGCCTCGTCGAAACCCGGAAACGGCAAAGGCATCTATTTGAACCTGAACCAAACAGCCGACCACCTGATCGGAAAAGAAGGATATCGCCTTGAGGTTACAAAGGAGCGGATCACACTTCGGGCAAACCAACCTCAGGGCCTGTTTTACGGGATGCAGACCGTCCTGCAACTTCTACCGCCCGACATTGCAGCAACGCGCCGGGTAAACGATGTGAAGTGGGAAGTCCCCTGCGTGCGCGTCACCGACTTTCCCCGATTTGGCTGGAGGGGGCTGATGCTGGACGTAAGCCGGCATTTCTTCCCGGTTTCCTTTGTCAAAAAATACATTGATCAGCTGGCCAAATACAAAATGAACCGCTTTCATTGGCACCTGACCGACGACCAAGGCTGGCGGATTGAGATTAAGAGCCTGCCCCGACTCACCTCGGTAGGTGCCTGGCGGGTAACGCGCACGGGCACTTGGTGGGACCGTGAACGACCCGCGCCGGGAGAAGTACCGGATTACGGGGGTTATTACACTCAGGAGGAAATACGGGAAGTGGTACGCTATGCGGAAAAACGCTTTGTTACGATTTTGCCCGAAATTGACGTTCCCGGACACAGCCTGGCAGCCATTGCCGCTTACCCGGAACTTGCCTGCGTGGAAGATATCTACTATGTGAATCCTGGAAGCAGGTATTACGGAGAAGTTGACAACAGCCTCTGTGTGGGCAATGAGCAGGTATACGACTTTCTGGACAAGGTGTTTACCGAGGTAGCCGAGTTGTTTCCCGGCAAATACATTCACGTGGGCGGCGACGAGGCTTACAAAGGCTTTTGGAGAAAATGCCCGAAGTGTCAGCGGAAAATGCAGGCCGAAGGCTTGCGGAATGTGAACGAACTGCAAAGTTATTTTATCAAGCGGGCGGAAAAAATCCTGCAATCCAAAGGCAAACAGCTGATCGGCTGGGATGAGATCCTGGAGGGCGGATTGGCTCCAAACGCCACGGTCATGTCCTGGCGCGGGATGGACGGGGGAATCCAGGCCGCGAAAATGGGGCACCGGGTGATCATGACCCCCAAACAGCACTGCTATATTGATTTGTATCAAGGGGATCCCATGATCGAACCACCTACCTATTCCATGCTCCGTCTTACCGATTCCTATCATTTCAACCCGGTCCCACCCGGGGTAAACCCCGAAATGATCCTCGGAGGACAGGGAAATCTATGGACGGAATCGGTTCCGAATGAACGCCATGCGGAATACATGACCTGGCCCCGGGCGCTGGCCCTGGCCGAGGTATTCTGGTCGCCGCAGGAACGGAAAAACTGGACTGATTTCATTGGCAGAATGGAAGCGCAGTTCAAACGCTTCGACGCAGCGGAAATAAATTATTCGCGCAGCGCGTACGACCCCATTGTCACGCCCCGCTGGGCACCCGGCAAAAAAGACATACTGATTGCCCTCGATACGGAAATTCCCGGGCTGGAGATCTATTACACCTTTGATGGAACCTGGCCCGACAACTTTTTGGATCAGTATCTTGGAGAACCCTTACGCGTCCCCAAAGGCGCCGATACTTTCCGGGTAACTACGTACAAGAACGGAACGAAGGTTGGAAAAACGATCAGTTTCCGGATTTCGGAGCTATGGGGAAAATTGCCCGCCCCCATGTAGCACGGGGAACGGGAAACCCTATCTGCTATTTGGACGGAAGCGGGGCTCCAACAGGCACCGCGCAATCATGACCCGGCTGTCCATGGGGCGGATTGACGGCTACTGCCTCCTTCTTGGGTGAAAAATCCTGCGGATCGGGAGCAGGACCTGCAGCAGGCGAAGCGGACGAAGCGGCGGGAAGCGGCGCGCCTACGGCGATATCGCAGCGATGACCGGGTTGTCCGTGTGGAGGATTCATCGCCACCGGGGCAGCCGGATCAGCGGAATCTCCCGCCTGCTGACTCGCCGCAGGCACGGGAGCCATGGCCGGCACCGGCTTGTCTGATTTATTGGTAAGCAGCGCTACCGCAAGTATCACCGCCAGGATTCCAAGGAATATTTTTAACATTTCAACAACAGATTGTCCTGTTGCAAAGGTAGCCATTCCAGCTTAGAATAAAAATCGGCACATCCTAAGGCACAATCACCCAACGGTTTACCGCGTTGTGTTTACCCTCAATCACGACCTTGAGGAAATCCGGGGTCCCCTGCACGTCCGGCAGCAGCTTCCGGATATCGATTTCAGCCTTTCCCGCTTGCAGGCGCGCCCTGGCAACCCGGTGATAGGTGTCCCGGCCGCCGCTTTTAAATTCATTGGTTGTAGCAACCCAGATTTGCACCTTTCCTTTCTTCTCCATGGGTTGCCAGGATACCAGCAGTCGGTCCTGGTCCAGACGGGCAGCCGGCAGGGCTACCGAAACTGCCCCGGTCAGCGGCACACCGTCCAATTCGAAAAGCTGTTCAGGGGGCACATGCAGCTCCAATGAGCGCAGCATCGAGGGAAGAATGGCTACGATACCGGGTTCTTCCTCGGTAAAATACCGGTTGAGATCCCTGGCATTGGTTACGATCCATGTCTGCCGCTCCCGCGCCGACTGACCTCCATGATTCTTCCCGGTGGCCGCATCCCGGCCGTGATCGGTGGTGATGTAGATTTCCCATTCCTCGTCAGGGAAATTCCCTTCCCGGTATCGGATCGCTTCCCAAAGACGGCCCAACTGGTCGTCGGCAAGCTTTACCGCGTCGTAAAATCGCGGGCTGTCTCCGTAACGGTGCCCCATGTCGTCGGTGTATTGAAGATATACCCAGGACACATCGGGACCTTCGGCTTTGATGTACCCCACTGCCTGGGTTACCACGTGCTGGTCAATCTCATGGATGTGACGGCTGTCGGGTCCGTGCGGAAAACGGACGGTATCCAATTCGTAACCGTCAAAATGCGCGTCCAGACGGATGCCGCCCGCCTGCGGCAAGCCTTCTCCAAGCAGTTTGGTGCGGTTATCCAGCCAGGTGGAGAATATCGCCGTCTTTTTTTCTGGAGCCAGTGTTTCAACAAAGCGGAATATGTTCCAGTAATTGTAATTGGGGTCCTCAATTCCGTTTCCCCACACATTGTGCTTATGGGTCCAAGTACCGGTAAGCAGGCTGTTGTACCCGACCGCTGAAATGGTAGGACTTTGGGAATAACCGTCCTTTTCGCCGCCCACGTAGGCGCGGGTAAAGCCTCCTTCGGCAACGATCGCATCCAGATGAGGAGTAGGCAGCTTTTCAATGACGTCGGCCGGTATGCCGTCCACCAGGACGAACAGCACTTTTTTACCGGTCTTTGCTCCGTCCTGGGCCTGCCCAAACAGGGGCAACAGGCAAGTCAACATAAACAGAAAGCGAATTTTCTTCATGTTTTTTGGGTTATTCCCATCCGTAAAACTGTTTCAGATTCGGATTCAGCACAATCTGGGTTTGCGGCACGGGACGATAATAATATTTCGGTTCCACAAAAGTCCGGGGCAAATTACCGGTAGTCAGTGTACCGCCATGGACCCCGTTTTGAAGGTACACATCGGCATTGGTACCGAACCCGTCTACCGTATAATAAACCAAAGGCACCCCCAATGAGTTCTTTTCCCGGTCTGCGGGTATGGTCTGCCCGCCGGCGATCAATCGGATATCGGGGACACCGTCACCTGTCATGTCATAGTCTCCGGTGCCCGGAAAATACATTCCTTCCGGCGTTTTTTCAAGTAATTTGCCGGCATGCCACCGCATCAGATCGTCAAAGCGCATGTTTTCAAACGCGAATTCCACGCGCCGTTCTCTGCGGATCTCCAGCAACACCCCCTGATCCGGACCGGAAAGGTTGGGATATTTCGCTGCCAGAAAGGGATCGGGATTCGCGTTTGCCCAGGCTTTTTCCAAATCCGGCATCCCTGCCCGGCGTCTCAGTTGGTTCACTGTCTGGTCCAGGTCATTCTGGGTCAGCAGGCCCAGTTCGGCTTTGGCTTCAGCCAGAATGAGCAGCACCTCGGCATAGCGGTATACCGGAAAGTCCACGCTATTGATCGTGACCGCATCCGTACTGTTTACGTAGCCCTTTAATTGGTGATAGCCGGTAAAGTTCTTGGCCAGGAACTGAATGTAGGGCGTTGCATCCGGCTCCCGGATCCACCCTGGGTAAGCCAGGGTCTGCGCCAGGCGGGGATCGCGATTCTCAAACTCTTTTACATAACCGAAGACCGCAAAATCCGGTTGATCCGTAAATCGCGAACCGTCGGCCATCAGATAACTTTGCACCAGGTCCCGGGAGGGCGACTGCTCGTAGTTGCCGAAAACGAACATATTCTGGTCCTGGCTGCGGCCTTTGTTCTGATCGAAAATATTCACCAAAATCACTTCGGGGTTGCCCAACAGATCTTGGCTATCGAACAGTTGGGCGTAATCGGATCCCGGATTACCGGTAGTATGTAGTTGATACCCACCCTCATTCATGATCATTTGCGCAGTCGCGGCCGCCTTCTCCAGCAATCCGGCGGCCGAACCGCCCAGATCCAGTTCGGGGTGGTATTTCCGAAAGGTTCCCTCGTAAAGCGCAATGCGCGCTTCCATCAGCGCGGCAGCCCATTTTCCGGGTGTCCCGGTAGGCACGCTTTCCCGGACGTTCGCCACGGCAAAGGCAAGGTCTGCCATCACGCTGTCCATCACCAGACTTCGCGGGTCCTGTGGTTTGAACAGGCCCTCGTCGCTGGGGTCCAGGGTGGTTGAATACCAAGGCACATTCGAGTAACGCTTTACTTTATCGAAGTAAAAGATGGCCCGGTAATAACGGGCCAGGCCCGCGTAATGATTTTTGGTTTCGGGCGATACAGCGGCCTTGCCGTAATTTTCAAGAAAATAATTGATATCGCGCAGCCTTTCCCAGTTCCAGCCTCCGGTAATGGTCTGGGAAGAAGGGGTGCCGGTCATCATGGCCTTGATTTCCACCGCTCCCGTAGTGGCCGCGTTATCGGAACTCTGATCATTGAGGTAGGTCTCCCTCCCCGGCATGGAAATCAGTCCGTTGACATAGAGGGCGAGATCTTCTTCGGTATTAAAGAAGACGTCCGGCGAGAAATCGGTCTGCGGATACCGATCCAGGAAATCCTGTTCACAGGCTGAAAACAGCAATACGAAAGTGATCAGCGCCGCGGCAATCTGGTGGATTTGTGCTTTCATCGTTCGGTCAATTAAAATTCAACATTCAGCCCCACGCCGTACCTCCGCTGAAAGGGATAGGCCACGGCGCTGGTTCCCGCATTGATCGTTTCGGGGTCCACGTATTTTTTGATTTCGGAAAATTCGAACAGGTTTTCACCCGTCACGAAAATCCGGAGATGACTGATTCCCCAACGGCTCACCAGCGGGGTAGGAAGAGAATAGCCGATGGCCACGTTTTTGACGCGCAGGTAGGCCCCGTTCAGCAGGTATTGGGTGTTGGGTATCGATAGGCCCGTGCCGTAATTCGCGTCGGCAAGCCAGGACTGGAGTACCGGATAGCTGGCGTCCAGATTGGCGTCTGCCAGTCCGGCCGCGATGTAGGCAGCCGAATGCTTGGCCCGCTCTTCCGGGGAATCATCGCTGGCCCGGTAGTGATCCAGGTGCCAGGGATAGACATTTCCGTAAGGCTGCTGGTAGGGTCCCCAGAAAAGGAAACGCTGCGGATAGAAATCGCGTTTTAGCACCCCTTGCAGGAACATGGACACATCAAAACGGCTCCAGTTCAGGTGAAGGTTAAATCCGATGCGGTACCGGTCGGACGTGTTTCCGATAATCGCCCGGTCTTTCATATCGTCTTTGGTCAGCCCGAGTTCTATCTTTCCGTCTCCGTTCAGGTCTCTGAACCGGGGCCATCCGGGAACGATCTCCAGCGCCCCCCAGGGAATGATGGCGGTTTGATCCAGGTTTTCAATCTCTTCTTGGGTCTGAAAAAACCCGTCCCCGATCAGGCCGTAGAGGGTACCGAATTCATAGCCTTCAAAATAATCGGAAAGCAATCCCTGATCATTCTTAAAACGGGTGATGTGGGCGCGGGAATCGGAAAGAACCAGTTTGGCTTCCAGGCCGAATGGCTTCGACGCGAGGGTGTAATTATCACGGTAGGTAAACGCGAGCTCCCATCCTTTGGTCCTCAGGTCGGCGGCGTTCTGCCGGGGGACACCGGTCCCGAGTACGCCCGGCAGTTCCTGTCCGGCAACCAGCATTCCGGTGGTTTCCCGGATATAGTAATCGAACGCTGCCAGGATCCGGTCCTGGAATAAGCCGATGTCCGCACCGAAGTTCAGGGTCGCCGCGTTTTCCCAGGTATAAGTGGCCGGATCGATGGTCAGGCCCGGCGCTCCGGTGATCACCGGACGCTGCGAACCATCAATCAGATAGCCCGACAAGCCGGTTCCCATGGTTTGGATGTAGGAAAAGTCACCCACATTCTGATTTCCCAGACTTCCGTAGGAAACGCGGAATTTGAGATTGGAAAGGGCCGGTTGCAGACTTTCCATAAAGGGTTCGTTGCCGGCGATCCACGCGCCCGATACCGATGGGAAAAAGCCCCAGCGATTGCTCGCCGGAAAACGGGAGGAACCATCGTACCTGCCGGTGGCTTCCAGAATGTACCGATCGTTGAAAATATAATTGAACCGTCCAAAAAAACTGCGGGTAGCATACGAGCTGTACTGGGCTCCCACCTGGGCTTCGCCTGTCGTGAGCTCCAGGTAGGGTAGGGAAGATGAAATCAATTGATCCCGCTGGGAAATGGTGGTTTCCCAGACGTAGTCCTCCTGATTATAGCCCAGGGTCAGACCAAGGGAATGGTTTCCGAATTTCCTGCGGTAATTCCCGTAAAGATTGAATACGTTGTTCTGGATTTCGCCCCTCCGGTCGTAAACAAATCCGTTTCCGCCTTCTTCACGGATATCTTCCGGCCCGTACCCGATCTCGTACTTTTTGGAGTTCTGGGGATACTGCCAGTATTCCCTTTTAACGCTCGCATCGCCGGTCACGGTAAGGTCCCCGTTGAAGAAGGTACCCACCGCGTTGAAAATATTCTGAAAACCGAACATGTTCTCCCCCAGTTTTCCACCGTCCACCAGACGGGCTGCCAGCCTGCCCGCGGTGGTATTGGCCCAGGTCCCGTCCGGATTCTTGATTACATCAATGGGCTGCAGATCATAGAGGCTAGTTACGTCCGCGTAGGGCCGCGCCCGGTTGGTCTGGTACACATTCATGTTGTTATCCAGCTTTAGCCATTTCATGGGAGCAAACGATAGCCGCCCCCGGATCCCTTTGCGTTGCCAATAATCGTCGGTAAGCTTATTCAAGCCGTTATCTTTGGTAAAATCAGCCGACAGATAATAGGAAATCGGCATCCCGTTGAGCTTGGCCCCGCCGGAGAGGGTCAGGTTATGAATCTGCGAAAGCGAGGTCCGGTTAAAGAAATAATCGTAGAAATTATTATCACCCATGTAATCCCAACGGTTCGGATCGCTGGGGTCAATACGTACCTCCGGAAGGGAAGGATCGTCGGACCGTTCCTTCGCCCATTGGTAATGCTGTTCATTGAAATCAACATACGTTGGCCCGTTCCAGGGGGTGTTGAGTGTGGAATTTTCCAATACGCGGGAAAAGATATAGGGATCCGTTACCGGATCGGGCAGCTCGGTGGGCCGTCCCCAGGAGGTAGTCACGTTGTAAGTGACAGACTGCCGTCCCTCCTCCCCCGACTTGGTGGTGATCAAAATAACCCCGTAGGTAGCACGTGCGCCATAAATCGCGGCGGAGGCCGCATCGCGCAATACGGTATAGGATGCAATGTCATTGGGATTCAGCCGGATCATGTCCCAGGCATCGGCCACGGGGATTCCGTCTATGACGATCAAGGGTGATCCCCCGTTTATGGAAGTGGTTCCCCGGACGTTGAGATTGGGGATGCTGCCAGGACTGCCGTTGCCGTAGGTGATGTTCAGTCCCGGGCTCATGCCCTGCAGTCCCTGCATAATATTGGCTACCGGGCGTGATTTCAGCTCTTCGCCCGAAAGCTGATCAATTGCGCCGGTCACATTGATCTTCCGCTGCGTTCCGTAGCCCACCACCACCACTTCCTCAAGGGATTGCATGTCCAACTCCAGGCTTTTGTTGAGGATACTTCGGCCGCGCAGCGGTTCTTCCGCGGTTTTATATCCCACAAATGAGAACACCAGGATGGCATCCGGGGGAACGCCTTCGAGTTGAAACCGGCCTTCGGCATCGGTGGCAGTACCTAGTTGACCTTTTTTTACAAGGACTCCTACGCCGGGAAGCGGCGTGCCGTCCGCGGAATCAGTTACCAGTCCGCTCACACGAAGCGACTGTCCCTGCAAGGATTGGCCGAAGCAGGGTACGGCTATCAGTAATAACAACCATCGCATTGTTTTCATATTCTGTGGTTTTGGTCAGGTTTATTCGTGTCGTACAGCATGGCGCAAATTAACGCCCACGTTGTTAGCTGATTGTCAAGACAAACGTAATTAT
>JAJUHF010000014.1 GCA_029268045.1 Anseongella ginsenosidimutans | reverse complement strand
CAAAACGCCTTCCGACGTCTCCCTTCCGCGATGGAACCGCCCCGGATAACGGGCCGAATTACTGTTCTGTCAATTCCAGCAGGACCATCCGTCCCGCAGGTATTACCCAACGGTTGCCCGCCGGGGCTGCAAAGGTAAGGAGAATTTGTATACTCTGCAACAATTGAGAAAAAATATCCGTTGTTGCCTTCCCTCTTTCTATTCGTTCAATTCTCCGCGCTTCGCGTCCGCTTCTCATTCGAAACGGAGCGCAAAAGTAGAACTAAATCCAACACGTGTCAAGAGAATTTTAAAATTGAAGGAAATAATTCCTTAGACCCTTGATTTACAAGCCCAATATTTTTTCGATCTTTTCGGGAATTGGCAGGGAACCCCTGGAGGAACCCGTGTAAGCGGCCAATCGGAGCCGGAATAAATAATTGATTTGGAATGATGTAAACCTTATCTTTGCAGGATGTTTTTTAAGAGAACATTAACCAAAGCCTTTCTCGTAGGCGGGGTATTCCTGCTGCTGGCAAGCGGCTGCAAAAGCCGGTTTGAAAAAATCCTGGGCAGTAAAGATCCGGATTATATGTACCGGCAGGCTACCTATTATTATAATCTGGCCAAGGAAAAAGGCACCCCGAGATATTACGAGAATGCCCGGTTGCTTCTGGAAGACCTCCGCGCCGCGTATACCGGAACAAGTAAAATCGAGGAAGTGTATTACTACCTCGCCTACTGCTATTTCGGTCTGGGCGATCTGGAACAGGCGCGCTTCTATTTCAAAAGCTTTACCGAAACCTTCCAGGACAGCCAATATACAGAGGACTGCTATTATATGATGGCATTCTGCTATTACAAAGATTCACCGATCTATTCACTGGATCAAAGCAGTACCCTCAAGGCCATTGAACAGTTTCAGCTGTATCTGACACTTTACCCCAATTCGGCCAAAGTGGATGAGTGCAACCGCTTCATTGACGAGCTCAGAGCGAAGCTGGAACGGAAATCTTTTGAAAATGCCAAGATTTTCTATACGATAGGCTATTATCCGGCAGCGATCATTTCGTTAAAGAATTCGCTCCGTCAGTATCCGGACTCCGACTATCGGGAAGACATTGAATTCATGATACTGAAAAGCAACTATCTATATGCCAGAAACAGCATCCCCTCGAAAAAGGAGGAACGGTTTAATAATACGATGATGGCCTACCAGTCTTTCATCGAACAGTATCCGGAAAGCAAGTATGCCAAGGAAGTAAAGGAAATTGAAGAGGAATCGAGACAAGCCCTGGAGTCCCTCAATGCGGTCACCGCACACATTCCGGCGTCTCAATAAGGTTCCCTACACAATAAATAATAGTAATAGTAAGCGCATGAATACGAAGCAAAATATCCCCACCACAACCATTACACGGGATATCCGTAAAATGGATGAGAAAACAGGTAATATCTATGAAACAGTGGTTATTATCAGCAAGCGGGCCAACCAGATCAGCGCCGCCATCAAGGAGGAATTAAGCTCGAAACTGGCTGAGTTCGCATCTTCAACCGACAACCTGGAAGAGGTGTTTGAGAACCGCGAGCAGATTGAAATATCCAAGCACTACGAGCGGATGCCCAAACCCACCCTCATTGCGACCGAAGAATACCTGAACGATCAGATCTATTTCCGGAATCCGTTGAAGGAAGCCGAAAAGGAACGGTAATAGCTGTACAAAGGCAGCGGTACATGAATGCTTCGGCAAAAAAACATACTACTGGGCGTTTGCGGCAGCATCGCGGCGTATAAGTCAGCGGTGCTTGTCCGGCACCTTATAAAGGAAGGTGCAAATGTCCGGGTTATCATGACTTCCGCTGCCACCGAATTCATTTCCCCGCTCACATTGGGCACCCTTTCGGGCCAGCCGGTCCTCAGCCGGTTCGCGGAACACGAAACCGGGACCTGGACTAATCATGTTGAACTGGGTAGTTGGGCCCATTTGTTTCTTATTGCCCCAGCAAGTGCTAATACCATCGCGAAACTTGCGCATGGAATCTGTGATAACCTGCTCACGGCGGTGTACCTTTCTGCCAAATGTCCGGTATACATCGCCCCCGCGATGGACCTGGACATGTGGAAACACCCTTCTACCCAACATAACATCCGCCTGCTGACCCAATATGGAAACCGGCTCATTCCTCCCGGATACGGGGAACTGGCCAGCGGCCTTACCGGAGAGGGGCGCCTTGCCGAGCCCGAAGAGATTGTATCCTACCTTGCTCAGACTGGTTCGGGGAAACTGACCGGTAAAAAAGTGCTGGTCACTGCCGGACCCACCTACGAAGCATTGGATCCGGTCCGCTTCATTGGAAACCGCTCTACCGGAAAAATGGGCTTTGCCCTTGCCGAAGAATTGGCGCGCCGGGGCGCGTCGGTTGAACTGGTATGCGGCCCGGTCCACCTGCAAACCCAAAGCCCGGCCATTGCGCGGACGGACGTCCAGACTGCCGATGAAATGTACCAGGCGTGTATGAAGCTATTTCCTTCCTGCGATGTGGCGATCCTCTCGGCAGCCGTATCGGATTACGCCCCGGCCACCTTCTCGGAGGAAAAAATCAAAAAAAGTGACGCCTTGCTTTCCCTGGAACTGAAAAAAACAAAGGACATCCTGGCCGACCTGGGAAGGAGGAAGAAAAAAGGACAACTGCTTATTGGTTTCGCGCTGGAAACCACCAATGAGCTGGAGAATGCAAAGGAAAAGCTGAAGAAAAAAAACCTGGACCTGATCGTATTGAACTCGCTGCGGGATGCCGGCGCAGGTTTCGGAACCGATACCAATAAAGTAACCTTGCTCCGGACCGGGAATGCGCCGCTCAGCCTTCCCCTGAAGTCGAAGGCCGAGGTTGCGAAAGACATTGTCGAAAACATTCAATCGCTTTTATGAGATGGAACGTAAACTGCCCGCACTGCTTCTGCTGTTTTTAATCGCGTTTGCCCTGCCCTCTTTTTCGCAGGATCTGTATTGCCGGGTGCAGGTTTCCCATCCGCAGATCCAGACCAGCGACAACAGCATTTTCCAAAACCTACAGCAGGCAATCACGGATTTCCTGAATAACCGGAAATGGACAAACGATGTGTTTGCCCCGCAGGAGCGCATTGAAGCCAACTTCGTCATTACCGTATCCGAATGGGATGGTAACAACCGCTTTAAAGCAAGCGCCCAGATCCAGTCCTACCGCCCGGTTTACGGCACTTCGTACAATAGCCTGGTCTTTACGGTCAATGATGAGAACTGGGACTTCATTTACTCGGAACAAAAGCCTATTGAATTTGCCCCAACCGGCCAGAATGAGAACCTTTCGCTTCTACTGGCTTTTTATGCGAACATCATCGCAGGCATAGACTACGATACGTTTTCCAATCAGGGCGGCAGCCGTTTTTTTCTTCGGGCGCAGAATATCGTAAACCAGGCGCAGAACAACGGGTCCACCGGATGGAGGTCCTTTGAAAATACACGCAATCGCTATTGGCTGGCCGAGAACCTCCTGAATACGGAGTTGAAACCAATCCGGGAATTAATGTATATTTACCATCACCAGGGGCTGGATACCTTTTTTGAAAACATGCCGCAAGGCAGAAGCCTCCTGCTGGAAAACCTGGATCTGCTTCGGCAGGCGAACCGGAACCGGCCGTCTTCCATGCTGCTTCAGTTGTTTTTCACCGCAAAATCGGATGAGTTAACCAATATTCTTAAACAGGCTGCTCCCGGGGAACGCTCCAAGGCAATCAACCTGTTGGTAGAGATCGATCCCTCGAATGCGGAAAAATACCGCTCGGCAAATATGGACCAGGCGGGTTCCGCCTTCAGCGGCCAGTAAACGACATAAACGCCTATGCTTACCCGCTTATCCATTAAGAATTACACCATCATTGATGAACTGGAGATCAATTTTTCTTCCGGGCTGAATATCATTACCGGTGAAACGGGTGCGGGGAAATCAATTATCATCGGCGCGTTGGGGCTTATTTTGGGTGACCGCGCGGACCGACGGGCCTTGCATACGGCAGCAGGCAAATGCATTATCGAAGGCGATTTCCGAATAGAAGCACACGCCCTGGAGGAATTCTTCGAAGAAAACGATTTGGATTACGAGCCCGAAACCACACTGCGGAGGGAGATCACGGCCGAAGGCAAATCCAGGGCATTCATAAACGACACGCCGGTTACGCTGAACCAGCTGAAGGAATTGGGCGAAAAACTGGTGGACATTCATTCCCAGCATCAAACAAGGCAATTAAATACCGCGGCTTTTCAGTTAAGCGTGGTTGATGGTTTTGCAGGTCACGACGGGCTGCTGCAGGAATATAAGGAAAAGTTCAAGGCATACCGGACCCATCAGACGCAGCTCCAGAAGCTGGAAGAACGGAACCAACGGGCAGCTGCCGAAGCGGATTATTACCAGTTTCAGTTTGACGAACTGGAAAACGCTGCCTTGCAAGCCGGTGAACAGGACCGCCTTGAACAGGAAATGCTCCGGCTGACCCATGCCGAAGAAATCAAACGCACGCTGTCAGCCGCCGTGTACCTGTTGGATGAAGGAGAAACTTCGGTCACCTCCCAGTTGAAAGAAGCAGAAAGGCAGCTTGCCGCACTGGAACGGTATTCCCAGGAAGTTGCCCCGCTAAATCAGCGGATCACCAGCGCGCTTATTGAATTGCGGGATGTCTCGCAGGAGCTGGATACCCTGAACGGGCAAACCTTGCTGGACGAGCAGCGACGGCAGGAAGTGGAACAACGCATTGACCTGCTTTACCGGCTGGAACAGAAACACCAATGCAGTACGGTGGAGGAGCTGATCGCTCGTCGGGACGAGTTTTCGGATAAACTGAATACCATTTCAAAGCTTGATGAAGAGCTGGGCGCACTGCGGAAACAGCTGCAAACGGAAAAAGAATCGTTGACCCGCCTGGCCGCTGAACTTTCGGCCGGCCGCCAGGCCGTCCTTCCCCTCATCTCCAATCAGGTGAACGCCTTGCTTAAGGAAACCGGCATGCCCGACGCGCGCTTCCGTTTGGACCTGGAACAGGTTTCCGACGACGCGCTCCTGCCCACGGGAAGAGACCAGGTCCATTTTCGGTTTTCCGCCAATAAGGGCCATGAACTGGCGGAAATAAGCAAGGTCGCCTCAGGCGGAGAGCTTTCCCGGCTGATGTTCTGCGTGAAAGGTCTGGCTGCCCGAAACATGGCGCTCCCCACCATCGTGTTCGATGAAATTGACACCGGAATCTCGGGTGAAGTGGCCCTGAAGGTGGGCAAGCTGATGCAGGGATTTTCCGATCATCTGCAAGTGATTACGATCACCCATCTTCCGCAGATTGCCGGAAAAGGCAAGACCCACTATTTTGTTTATAAAGAAAGTAAAGCAGATAGTACCTTTGCCAATATCCGGAAGCTGGAGGAAGAGGAGCGCGTATTGGAAATCGCCAAGATGCTGAGCGGGGAAAACCCCTCGCCTTCCGCCCTGAAAAATGCAAAGGAATTGATGGAATAGAACTTAATTTTGAAAAATGGCTAATAATCTGTTAAAAGGAAAAAAAGGAATTATTTTTGGCGCGTTGGACGAAAAATCCATCGCCTGGAAAACAGCGGAGAAATGCGTGGAGGAAGGCGCCCAGATTGTACTCACCAATGCGCCGATCGCCCTGCGGATGGGCGCGATCAACCAATTGGCGGAAAAATGCAACGCGCCGGTGATCCCTGCGGACGTCACCAACCCGGAAGACATTGAGAACCTGTTTGATAAAAGCCTGGAGCACTTTGAAGGCAAGGTTGATTTTATACTGCATTCCATTGGCATGAGCCTGAACGTGCGCAAAGGAAAACATTACACCGAAGCCAATTACGACTTCATGCACAAGACCCTGGACATTTCCGCCATCTCGCTTCACCGCGTATTGCAGACTGCCCTGAAAAAAGACGCGCTGAATGAATGGGGATCGGTAGTGGCTTTAAGTTACATCGCCGCCCAACGAGTGTTTCCGGATTACAACGAAATGGCCGACGCGAAATCCTTGCTGGAGTCCATTACCAGAAGCTTCGGCTATCACCTTGGCAAACTGAAGAAGGTTCGGGTGAATACGATTTCCCAGTCCCCCACCATCACCACGGCCGGATCCGGCATCAAAGGATTCGACGGGTTCTTTAATTACGCTGACAAAATGTCTCCCCTGGGAAATGCAAGCTCCGAACAATGTGCAGCCTATTGTGTATCGCTGTTTTCCGATTATACCCGGATGGTCACGATGCAGAACCTCTTTCACGACGGAGGATTCTCCTTTACGGGTATAAACGAGGACATCATCCGCGCGCTGAGCGAAAGCGAGCGTTAAGCGGACCCGAAAGTACATCGGGGCCCGGAAAACAGAAAAAAAAGAGGGCTATCTCCGAACACGTTCCGGGATAGCCCTCTTCGTTTATCGCGTTGCAGCGCTTAGGATTTATTCTCTTCTTCCTTCTTTTTATTTTCTTCTTTCTTCTTTTTCTTCGATTTGGAATCCGGATCACTTCCGGAACCCTTCACGGTGATCTCACCTTTCTCCTTATCGTACCCTACTTCGATGGTATCTCCTTCGGTGAGCTCGCCTTTCAGGATCTCTTCCGCAATGGGGTCTTCCAGGTATTTCTGGATCGCCCGCTTCAGCGGCCTGGCCCCGAAGCTTTCATCGTATCCCTTGTCGGCAATGAAATCCTTCGCGTCCTCGGTAAGCTTGATGTCGTAACCCAGTTCCGTAATCCGGGTAAAGAGTCCCTTTAGCTCGATATCGATGATCTTGAAGATATCTTCCCTGCTCAGGCTGTTGAAGATAATCACATCGTCAATCCGGTTCAGGAACTCGGGGGAGAACGCCCTCTTCAACGCGGTTTCGATTACCCCCCTGGCGTGACTTTCAGCACCTTCAATGCGTGCCGTGGTGGTGAAGCCAACTCCCTGGCCGAAATCTTTCAACTGACGCGACCCGATGTTGGAGGTCATGATAATGATCGTATTCCTAAAATCCACCTTCCGGCCCAGGCTGTCGGTAAGGACTCCTTCGTCCAGCACCTGAAGCAGGATATTGAACACATCCGGATGGGCTTTCTCGATTTCGTCCAGCAAGACCACACTGTAGGGTTTGCGCCGGACCTTTTCGGTCAGCTGTCCACCTTCTTCGTATCCAACGTAACCCGGAGGCGCTCCAACCAGACGGGACACCGAGAATTTCTCCATGTACTCGCTCATGTCTAGCTGGATCAGGGAATCGTCCGTGTCAAACATGAAACGGGCCAGCGCTTTGGCAAGTTCGGTTTTACCTACGCCCGTCGCCCCCAGGAAAATAAACGAACCGATGGGCTTTTTCGGGTCTTTCAGTCCCGCCCGGGTACGTTGTATCGCCTTGGTGAGTTTTTTGATTGCATCATCCTGGCCGATGATCCGGCTACCCAGATCGTTCTCCATGTTCAGCAGTTTGTTGCTGTCGGCCTGGTTCACCCGCTGCATGGGAATTCCGGTCATCATGGCCACTACTTCAGCCACGTTTTCATCGGTTACCACATACCGTTTGGTCTTCGTTTCCGCTTCCCATTCGGCTTTGGCCCGCTCCAATTCTTCCAGCAATTGCTTTTCCGTGTCACGGAGCTTGGCGGCTTCTTCGTATTTCTGGCTCTTGACTACCCGGTTTTTCTCCAGCTTGATATCTTCAATCTTCTGCTCGATCTCCAGAATATTTTCCGGCACATGAATATTGTTCAGGTGCACCCGGGATCCGGATTCGTCCAGGGCGTCGATCGCCTTATCCGGCAGGAACCGGTCGGTGATGTACCGGGAGGTCAGCGTCACACAGGCCTCGATGGCTTCGGGCGTATAAGTTACCCCGTGATGCTCCTCGTACCGATCCTTTACCCGGTTTAGAATTTCCACGGTTTCCTGCGGCGTGGCGGGCTCCACCATCACTTTCTGGAAACGCCGGTCCAGGGCTCCGTCCTTTTCTATGTACTGACGGTATTCGTCCAGGGTGGTGGCGCCAATGCATTGTATCTCACCCCGGGCAAGGGCCGGCTTGAACATATTGGAAGCGTCCAGGGATCCGGAAGCTCCGCCTGCCCCCACAATGGTGTGGATCTCGTCAATGAAGAGGATCACATCGGGCGATTTTTCAAGCTCGTTCATGACCGCTTTCATGCGTTCCTCAAACTGTCCCCGGTATTTTGTTCCGGCTACCAGCGAGGCCAGGTCCAGCGTTACAACCCGTTTGTTAAATAATACACGGGATACCTTACGCTGCACAATCCGCAGGGCAAGTCCTTCGGCTATGGCCGATTTACCCACACCCGGTTCACCGATCAGGATCGGATTATTCTTTTTCCGGCGTGCAAGGATTTGCGAGACCCGCTCGATTTCCTTTTCCCGTCCCACAATGGGATCCAGCTTATTGTCTTCGGCGGCCCGGGTCAGGTCGCGGCCAAAGTTATCCAGCACAGGCGTTTTCGATTTGGTATCGCCCACTTTCTTTCCTGCGCCGTAGGACTCCTCTTCGCGGAAGCTGTCCTCATCGGATGGACTCTGCGGCGCTTCGCTCCGCATCCCCCGCTTATTACCCTCCACTTCCGCCTTGAATACCTCGTAATTAATTCCAAACTGATTTAGCAATTGCGAAGCAATATTGTCTTCGTCCCGCAGGATGGAAAGCAACAGGTGCTCGGTTCCGATAATTTCACTTTTGAATATCTTGGCTTCCAGGTAGGTAATCTTCAATACTTTTTCAGCCTGCTTCGTCAACGGGATGTTTCCCAGATTGACGGAAGCACCGCTGGTCCCTTTTACGGCATCCTCGATGGTCTTTCTCAGGCGTACGATATCAATACCCAGGCTCTTGATTAGCTTGATGGCAATCCCGTCCCCCTCTCGTATCAACCCCAGCAGGAGATGCTCCGTTCCTATGTAATCGTGCCCCAATCGCAAGGCTTCTTCCCTGCTGTAGGAGATCACGTCTTTTACTCTTGGTGAAAATTTTGCTTCCATTGAAACCCCTAAATAACACTTACCTTATCAACGACTAAGGTATTAAAAATGTTTATATCCATACAACACTTTCAACAATCAGGCCATGCCGATTTACGGCCCGATTTCTGCCAAAATGCCATGTATTCCCTTTATGTAAAATTACAGATACAAGGACCGAAGCGGTTCCTTATTCCGAAGGAATCCTGCCCGGCTTCACGTACATTTCACCGGCCCCGGGTTTGCGGGACAGTGAACTGCCAATCGCCTTCCGCGCGGGCTCCGGCGCCCTTCTCAACGACTCGGTCGTAATCATCCCACCGGAAATGTCCTCCAAGGCGGTGCGCAAAAAGATTTCGTCGGTATCCCCGAATGGCTCAAAATTCTCGCTGATCACTTGAATGTCGGGTTGAAAACCGCTTGCGAAATCCGACCGCATCTGCGAATTGTATATTTTATAGACAATCGGCTGAAGACCGTATTTGATCCGTTCGCTTTTGGGAATATTCCTCCGTTCGTCGGTAATAGTAATGGAGGCCACATTCTTCCCGATTGTTTTATCGTCGCCCACCAGAACCACATCCATATAGGGTCTGAGTCCATTGATGATCAGTTCACTGGCCGATGCGGTATTTGAGGAAATCAATACATAAAGGCGATCCAGGGTCCCCAGGTTGGGCGGAGTTTCGCCTTCTTCATAAAACAAGCTGACCGGTAGCGCCGTAAGACGGTCCCGGTTATCTTCCCAGATCGCGAATATCTCATCTTCCTGGTACCCCTTCATGATATACCCTGCCAGTTTGGTCGCCGAGGATACGGCCCCGCCTAAATTATAACGCAGGTCGAGGATCAATTCGTTTACACCCGCCGATTTAAAATCACTGAAAATATCGCGAAGCGCTTCATCATATAATTCGCCGTCGTCACCGGCCGGCCCCGGAATAAAACTGGTGTACACCAGGTACCCCACCTTCCGTCCGCCGTATTCGTACACGTTGCTGTACTGGATCGGGTTTTCCTGAATTTCCCGGGCCTCCATGGTCACCGTGCGCTGATCTACAAAATCGCCCTGGCTGTCGAACCGGCCCACGGTAAGTTCCTGGGGATGCTGCGTATCGAAAAGCAAGCTGTTGTAATTGCTTTCCTTCAGGTCCTGACCGTTCACTTCGCGGATCCAAAGCCCTCGTTCAAGTCCCTGCGCAGCCGCATCGGAGCCCTCGTAGGTGTACACCACAACGGCGTCGATCTCATTATCCTTATTGTCCTGCGGTTGGTTCCGGTAGTAAAGTTTTACTTCATACCCAAAGGATTTAAACTTACCGGCCAGATTGTCAGACAATTCTTCTCCACTCTCCTGAATCCAGGAAAACCGGTCCTTCTTACTTAAAAGCGATTCAAAAAAATCGATCGGATCCAGATCCATCTGGGGATTGGAGGGTATTTCGTCGTTCCAATAGTATTCTTCCTCCATGTTCGTCAGAATCCATTCATTTACCCGCCGGTTCTCCGAAACCGGGCCCGGCGTGGGATCGTCCTTTTTACAAGCACCAAGAAACAGGACCAGACACAGGACGGCGATCCAGTGATTGCCCGTAGTATGTATTCGCTTCATATCTGAGATCAAGTTCACTAAAGTAAGAAAATTCAGCACAATTAATATGCCTATCGGGTATACGTTTTCTTTCACACAAGGGTTGGGCCGGCGCAGCCTTTGCGTTTGTTAAACGAATGGCGTAGGTTTGCGGTTCAAATCATTACCATGTCAGACGAAAAGATCATATTCTCC
Organism: Anseongella ginsenosidimutans; assembly: GCA_029268045.1. Lineage (GTDB taxonomy): Bacteria > Bacteroidota > Bacteroidia > Sphingobacteriales > Sphingobacteriaceae > Anseongella > Anseongella ginsenosidimutans_A. The sequence continues at coordinate 26,931 of JAJUHF010000014.1, read as the reverse complement.
ATGGCGGGGGTCAGCAAGATCTACCCTCCTAATAAGCAAGTTCTTAAGAATATTTATCTCTCCTTCTTCTACGGAGCGAAAATTGGCGTGATCGGTCTCAATGGATCCGGAAAATCCTCCCTGTTGAGGATCATCGCCGGCCAGGACACCGCCTATCAGGGGGAGGTCGTATTCTCCCCGGGATATAGTGTGGGCCTGCTTCCCCAGGAACCGCAGCTGGATCCCGAAAAAACGGTCCGCCAGGTGGTGGAGGAAGGTGCTCACGAGATTATGTCTGTACTGAAAGAGTACGAGGAAATTAACGAGAAATTTGGTCTGCCCGAAGTATACGAGGACGCCGATGCCATGGAAAAACTCATGAACCGGCAAGGCGAGCTGCAGGACAAGCTGGACGCTTCGGGTGGATGGGAGATTGACAGCAAACTAGAACGTGCCATGGACGCGCTTCGCTGTCCCGAGCCGGAGACACCCATTTCGGTTCTGTCCGGCGGCGAGCGGCGGCGGGTTGCTCTTTGCCGCCTGCTCATCCAGGAACCGGACGTGCTTTTACTGGACGAACCCACCAACCACCTGGATGCCGAGTCCATCCATTGGCTGGAGCAGCATCTGAAACAATACAAAGGAACGGTCATCGCCGTGACCCACGACCGGTATTTCCTGGATAACGTGGCTGGCTGGATACTTGAATTGGACCGGGGAGAGGGTATCCCCTGGAAGGGTAATTACTCGTCCTGGCTTGAACAGAAAGCCAAGCGCCTGGCACAGGAGGAAAAGCAGGAAACCAAACGCCAGAAAACCCTGGAACGGGAATTGGAATGGGTCCGGATGGCTCCCAAGGCCCGGCATGCCAAATCCAAAGCCCGCTTGACAAACTACGAGAAGCTAGCCGGACAGGAGGCCCGTGAAAAGGAAGAAAAGCTGGAGTTGTTCATCCCCTCCGGACCCCGGCTGGGCGACAAGGTGATCGTCGCAGAAAATGTGTCCAAAGCCTACGGCGACAAACTGCTTTTCGAGAATCTGAACTTTACGCTGCCCCGGGCCGGTATTGTGGGTATCATCGGTCCCAACGGCGCGGGTAAGACCACCCTGTTCAAGCTGATCACGGGGGAAGAGAAACCCGATAGCGGCACCATTACGGTTGGGCCTACGGTATCGCTGGCTTATGTGGATCAAACCCACGATGATTTGGACCCGGAAAAGACCGTATGGGAAAACATTACCGAAGGGCACGAAACCCTAATGCTTGGCAACCGGCCGGTGAATTCGCGGGCCTATGTGTCGCGTTTTAATTTTAATGGGGCCGATCAGCAAAAGAAAGTAGCGGTGCTATCGGGGGGTGAACGCAACCGGGTGCACCTGGCCATCACCTTAAAAAAGGATGCCAACGTGCTGCTGCTGGACGAACCCACCAACGACATTGACGTGAACACCTTGCGGGCGCTTGAAGAGGGGCTGGAAAACTTTGCCGGCTGCGCGGTCATCATTTCACACGACCGCTGGTTCCTCGACCGGATCTGTACCCATATCCTGGCATTTGAAGGCAACTCCCAGGTGTATTTCTTTGACGGAAATTATACCGAATACGAAGAAAACCGGAAGAAAAGGCTTGGAGATGAAACGCCACACCGGATCAAATACAAGAAGTTAAGCTAAGATTGCCGCGCGGAAAACTTCTTAATTTTTTAGTGTAAACCTGCCGGATTCCTGCGAAGAATACGTTAACTTCGTATCATTCCTCAACGATTCATTGATCTGTTGAGGGATATTTGATTCAAAATGGATGATTATGGCCTGGAGAAAATTTAACGGCGAACAGGTTCATTTTGCCATTACAGACGAAGTGGAAGCGACGCTTGAGCGGGAAATGCAGGCCGGGTTCCGCCTGAAGGTTTGCATTGGGACCGACTCACAGGTGAAGAACGGAATCACAGAGTTCGCAACCGTAATCGTTTTCCTGAGGGAACGCCGGGGTGGCTTCATGTATATTCACCAGGAAAAAACCCGGAAAAAGATGAGTATACGGGAACGCATGCTGAACGAAGTACAAAAATCCATTGAAGTAGCCTATTCGCTCTGCGACTTGCTGGACTTGTATGACGTGGACATGGAAGTACATGCCGACATCAATACCAACCCGCAGTTCAAATCGAACGTTGCCCTCCATGAAGCAATGGGGTATATCCTGAGCATGGGATTTGTCTTTAAAGCAAAACCGGAAGCATTCGCCAGCAGTTGTTGTGCCAATAAGATCGTGAACTGACCAACCTATGCAGCACATTGTTCATGACAAGTGCCCCGTTTGCGGGAGCACGCGGATCCGTCACGATCTGAAATGCCGCGATCACCTTGTCTCGGGGATGATCTTTCCGGTGGACAAATGCCTTGATTGCGGTTTTGGCTTCACCCAGCGCATTCCTTCGGGCGATGTCATGGGCACCTTCTATAAATCCGAAAACTATATTTCCCATACCGATACCCGCCGGGGAATTGTCAATCAGCTTTACCACCGGGTCCGGTCCATCATGCTGACCCGCAAGCAAAAGCTCATTGAGCAGTACTCCCGGGAAATGCAGGGAAAGCTACTGGATATCGGATGTGGAACGGGGTATTTTATCGGCCACATGCAGCAGGCTGGCTGGGAAGTCCACGGGGCGGAGCCCGATCCGGATGCGCGGAAGCTTGCCGAAAAACGCGTGGGGCAACCCTTGAGCGATGTGGAGGAGCTTTTTCGGCTCGCCGGGGACAGCGTCGATGTGGTGACCATGTGGCATGTGCTGGAACACGTTGATCAACCCGCAGCCTATTTGGAACAGATCCACTCCCTGCTCAGGGCAGGAGGATATTTTTTCGCAGCCGTCCCCAATCACCTCAGCTACGACGCGCGGATCTATAAGGAACATTGGGCAGCCTACGATGTTCCCCGTCATTTATGGCATTTCAGCCCGGAGGCGATCCGCAAACTGACCGAATCCCATGGTTTCCGCCTGGTGGGGAAGCATCGGATGCCGTTCGATTCGTTTTACGTGTCCATTCTGAGTGAAAAAAACAAAGACAGGAGCTTTGGCCTGTTCCTCGGGGCCATCAATGGAGGCGTATCCTATTTGCAAAGCCTGATCAATATCGATAAATCAAGCTCACTCGTATATATCTTCAAAAAGCGCTGAGGCTTACTCCAGGTGGGTCCAAAGCTGGCGTTCTAATTTTTTGAAAGCGCCGTGGTTGAAAAGCTAACTATCGGTCGCTTCGATTTATCAATGCAGTTTTAGCTAGCACGGGACAGCGCTGCACCCTGACGGATGCCGTTGGACTCGAGTGCATGATCGATGTAGGCCTGAATTTCCGAACGCTTCAGTTTCCATTGGGGAGCGATCAGAAGTTCCCGGTCGGCCAGTCCAAACAGGCGCTGGATTACCACGTCTTCCCGAAGCAGGGGGATGAACTGGCATAGAAAATCCGCGTATTCTTCGAGGGTAAACAATTTAAAAGGCTTGCGTTTATAATGCACGCCCAGGATGGAGCCCTCCACAATGTGCAGGTGGTGCAGCTTCACAAACCGGATCTGGGGAAACCTGTTTATTACATCCGCATAGCGGAGCATCATTTCCCGGCTTTCCCAGGGAAAACCGAAAATGGTGTGCACACAAACTTCAAGCGGACTATTTTCCACTAGTTGCAAAGCCTTTTCCAGATCGGCATGGGTACACCCCCGGTTAATCCGGGCCAGTGTTTCGTCGTAAATGGACTCCATGCCCATTTCCAGATCGACATCCAGGCGCCCCGTGTAGGATTCCAGCAGCGCGATCTTCTCTGGGTCCAGGCAATCCGGACGGGTACCCACCGAAAGCCCCACCACATCCTGCGAATTGACCGACAGGGCCTCGTCGTATAACTTCTTCAGTTCTTCGGCCGGAGCATAGGTATTGGTATTGGGCTGAAAATAAATAATGAATTTCTCTGCCCGGTAGCTGTGTCGGGCGCGCGCCATTCCCTTTTCAACCTGTTCGGCAAGCGAAGGCAGATGCCGTGCGGCTTCCGGGGTAAACGAATCTACATTGCAATAGGTGCAGCCCCCATACCCTTTTAGCCCATCGCGGTTGGGGCAAGTAAACCCGGCATCCACAATGACCTTGTACACCTTCTTCCCCTGGTATTTCTGACGGAGATACCAGCCGTAGTTATTATATATTTTTCTCCCCGGCTCCATTCCGATGCAAAGGTAGTGAAAATGGAAACGCTAATTCATTTTTTCCTAGTTTTGCATGAAGGCATGAAAACCGAAGTTTACAAACCCCGAAATATCATCCGGATCGTAACGGCTGCTTCTTTGTTTGACGGCCATGATGTGGCGATCAACATCATGCGCCGGATCCTGCAGTCATCCGGGACCGAAGTGATCCACCTGGGCCACAACCGCTCCGTGCAAGAAATCGTAAACTGCGCCATCCAGGAGGATGTGCAGGCCATTGCGGTTACTTCCTACCAGGGAGGACACATGGAGTTCTTTAGGTACATGTACGATCTCCTTCAGCAAAGGGGAGCCGGCCATATCCGCCTGTTCGGGGGCGGCGGAGGCACCATTCTGCCGGAAGAAATCGCCGCGCTCCAAGAATACGGCATCACCCGGATCTTTTCTCCCGATGACGGGCGTGAAATGGGTTTACAGGGAATGATCAACGAATTGCTAAGGCAATGTGATTTCGAAGTTTCCTCTTTCCCCCAACCGGCAGATGCAGCGCAAGCCATCGACCAGGCCAGACTGGCCCGGCTGATTACCTGCCTCGAAAACCAGCCGGAAAGGATCGATGAACTGCTGTCGGCCTACGCAGGAGCGATCCGCGCCCAGGACACCGGCCGGACTGTTCCGGTCGTTGGCATTACCGGCACCGGTGGGGCGGGTAAATCCTCACTTACCGACGAACTGGTCCGTCGTTATTTAGCCGATTTTCCGGACCACACGCTGGCCATCCTTTCCGTGGATCCTTCCAAACGGAAAACCGGGGGCGCCCTGCTGGGGGACCGGATCCGGATGAACGCCATAAACCACCCTTCGGTGTACATGCGGTCGCTGGCTACCCGGCAGGCGCACAGTTCCCTCCCACAGCACATCGGCGGCATGCTCCGGGCCTGCCGTCTGGCGGGCTTCGACCTGATCCTGCTGGAGTCCTCCGGTATTGGGCAATCCGACACGCAGATCACCGAATACTGCGATCTGTTTCTGTATGTCATGACCCCGGAGTTTGGCGCAGCCACGCAGCTAGAAAAGATAGACATGCTTGATTTCGCCGATCTGGTGGCAATTAACAAGTTTGACAAACGGGGTGCCGAAGACGCCCTCCGTGACGTTAAGAAACAATATTCCCGCAACCATCGGCTCTGGGACGCCGCGCCGGAAGACCTGCCCGTATTCGGGACCATTGCCTCCCAGTTCAATGATCCTGGCACCAACGCGCTCTACTTGGCCCTGATCCAGGCCCTTGCCTCGGAAACCGGATTATCGCTTCCCGAAAAACGGCAGGGGACGGACATTCCGTGGACCCGCACCGCGGTGATCCCGCCTGCCCGGAGCCGGTACCTGGCGGAAATTGTGGAGAATAACCGCCAATACGACCGGTGGGTGGATGCGCAATGTGAAATTGCCCGCAGGCTGTACCAGGTAAACGGGGCGCTGTCGCTGCTGGAGCAAGACGCTGAAACCAGACAGTCGGACGATCGTTCGGCACTTTCCGCGTTGCATCAGCGGCTCAGCGAACAGCTTGACCCCGAATGCCGCCGCCTGATCGAAAACTGGCCGGCCTTGGTGGAGAAATACCGGGCTGACGAACTGGAGTACCCGGTCCGCGATACGCTGGTCCGGCAACCGCTGCACAGCGATTCGTTATCGAAACTCCGGATCCCCAAAGTTGCGCTGCCCCGTTACCAGGCCTGGGATGAAGTGCTCCGCTGGCAGTTGACCGAAAATGTGCCGGGGTCCTTCCCGTATACCGCCGGAGTGTTCCCGCTGAAACGGCTGAATGAAGATCCCACTCGCATGTTTGCCGGCGAAGGCGGTCCCGAACGCACCAACAAGCGATTCCATTACCTGGCGCAGGGCCAACGCGCCCAGCGTCTTTCCACGGCTTTTGATTCGGTCACCCTCTACGGGGAGGATCCCCATCCCCGCCCGGACATTTACGGCAAAATCGGAAATTCCGGGGTCTCGGTGGCCACCCTGGACGATTGCAAAAAACTCTACTCGGGTTTCGACCTGTGCAAGCCCTCCACCTCGGTATCCATGACTATCAATGGGCCCGCGCCCATGCTACTTGGGTTCTTTCTGAATACAGCCATCGACCAGCAATGTGAGAAATACATTCTTGAGCAAGGCCTGCAGGAGGATGTGAAGGCGAAGATCAGTCGCATTTTCCGGGAGAAAGGAGTGCCCGCTCCCGAATACAGCGGCACCCTGCCGGAGGGACACGACGGCCTGGGCCTTTTATTGCTCGGAGTAACCGGCGACCAGGTGCTTCCCCCGGAAACGTATGGACAGATCAAGCAGGATACCCTTCGGACCGTGCGGGGAACGGTACAGGCAGATATCCTGAAAGAAGATCAGGCGCAGAATACCTGCATCTTTTCCACTGAATTCGCCCTGCGGCTGATGGGCGATATCCAGGACTATTTTAACCGGAATGGCGTAAAGAATTTTTACTCGGTATCGGTTTCGGGATATCATATCGCCGAGGCCGGCGCCAACCCGATCACCCAGCTCGCATTTACGCTTGCCAACGGCTTCACCTTCGTGGAGTATTACCTGAGCCGGGGAATGCATATCGATGATTTCGCTCCCAATCTCTCCTTTTTCTTTTCGAACGGGATTGACCCGGAATACTCAGTCATTGGACGCGTAGCGCGTCGCATTTGGGCCAAAGCACTGAAATTCAAATACAAAGGCAACGATCGTTCCCAGAAGCTGAAGTATCACATTCAGACCTCCGGCCGTTCCCTGCATGCGCAGGAAATCGACTTCAACGACATCCGTACCACCCTGCAGGCGCTGTATGCCATTTACGACAACTGCAATTCGTTGCATACCAATGCCTACGACGAGGCCATTACCACGCCTACCGAAGAGTCGGTGCGCAGAGCCATGGCAATCCAGCTGATCATTAACCGCGAACTGGGCCTCGCCAAAAACGAAAACCCGCTTCAAGGATCCTTTATCATTGAACAGCTGACAGAACTGGTTGAAGAAGCCGTCTACGCCGAATTTGAGAGGCTTTCGGACCGGGGAGGCGTTTTGGGTGCGATGGAAACCATGTATCAGCGGGGAAAGATCCAGGAGGAGTCGCATTACTATGAAGAGCTGAAACACAAAGGCCTCTACCCGATCATCGGGGTCAATACCTTCCTGAGCAAGGAAGGTTCCCCGACCCGCATCCCAAGGGAAGTGACCCGCGCCACCGAGACGGGGAAGCAACTTCAGATCCGTTCGGTGACAGCTTTCAGAGAAAGGAACGCGGCGGAGGCTCCTGGGAAACTAGAGGCGCTTAAATCAACAGCCCTCCGCAACGGGAATACCTTCGACCAGCTCATGGAAGCGTGTAAAGTCTGCTCCCTGGGCCAGCTCTCGGAAGCCCTCTACGAAGTGGGCGGCCAATACCGGCGGAACATGTAACGGTTACATCCCTCCGCCCATCTGGTTGTTTTCGCCCTGCTTCTGGTCGTTGTTGTCAATGCCTCCCCGGCGGCGACGCTGCTGTTGTTGAAAATCAACCTTCCCGAAACGATAACTGAAGTTCAAGCTGACCGAACGGAATTCGAAACCAAACACACTGTTCTGCGTAAAATTCAGACCCGTCAGGTCCCGGTTGAATTCCTGATTTTTTTTGTAGGGGTTATTCACGTTAATGCCGATGCTTCCCTTGCGGTCAAACAGTTCCTTTTTTAGTCCTACCGACATCATGGACCAGGAAGAGGACCGCCCCTGGAGGGTTGTCCTGGGTGAGTTGAACAGCGCAAACAGGCTGGCGCTGAACCCATCGCCAAATGAATAGTTGGAGTTCATGTTCAGATTATACATGAAACTGGAATTGTTGTACTGGTTGTCTTCGTTGCTTTTGATCCGGTAGTCGTACAGATTAACCGAGCCGCTGACGGTCCATTTAGGCATCAGCTGGGTTGATCCGAACAGGTTCAAGCCGATGGCCGTGCTGCTGGACACGTTGGCGAAAGTCGTATGGGTTACCCCGTCCTGGATGCTGCTGACACTTTCGATTACATCGCTTGTATTCCGCCAGTACAGCGAGGCATTCAGGGAAGTCCCTTTAAAGAAGGTACTCCAACCCAGCTCGTAAGAATCGCTCAGCTCGGGCTCCAGTTCCGGATTACCATACCGTATATTCAGGGAGTCGGCGCGGTCCACATAGGGGTTGAGGAACCACAAACTGGGACGCTGTATGCGCCGGCTGTAACTGACCTTCACCGATTGTCCCGGAGACAACTCTCGGGAAAGCGTGACGCTGGGGACCAGGTTGCCATAACTGTTGCTGAAGCTGGTTTCGGTAGAAGCAAAATCCCCGTCAATAAGGGTCTGTTCCCAGCGGGCGCCCAGTTTCAGCCCGTACTTTTCGGCAAACTTGAACGCGAACGTAGCATAGCCCGCGTACACATCCTGGCGGTAATCGAATATATTCGAACGCGAGGGGTCCGGCACATAGCTTCCGGATCCTGGATCCAGAATACTCAGCTGATAGTCGCTGCTGATATCCCGCAGGATGCTTTTTCCCCCCACTTCCAGGATGGTCGATTCGTTCCGGAACGGGTGCACATAATCCACCTGAAAGGTTGTTTCCTTATTCAGGTTATCATTGAAGCTCTTTTCCCGCAGGGTGATCTCGCCGGTTTCGCCGGTCTGGAACAGATCGTATCCGTTTCCACGGGTTCCCCGGCTGTACTGCGCCGAGGCAGTCAGTTCCTGTTGGGGACGTTTGAAGGATTTCCGGTAGTCCAGCGTCCAGTCGAAGCCTTTCATGTCCATGCTTCCCTCCGTCTCGCGGGAAAAGCGGCTTACTGGATCTTCGTCTATGTTGAGCATGGTCGTGCCCAGGGTATTTTCAAACTCTCTGCTGAAATCGTTAAACCGGATGCCGGTGCTGATATTGCTGGTCGTGTCGATATCGTAATCCATTCCGAACTGCCCGCGCAGTCCCGAATTGCTCATTTCGCTGCTTCCGGCCTGCTGCAGGAACCGGTTGGCCTCGCTGGCGTTGTTGATTCGTTCGCTCCGCTGATAGCCGTTCGAATTAAACAGGTTCCCTCCCAGGCCCGCGTTCAGTCCGAAGCGGTCCTTCCGGAAGTTCACATCCACCCCCGCGTTGTTATTACGGGTACCGGCCGATAAATTAACGTTACCGCTCAGCCCCTGGATGCCCTTTTTCTTGGTGATGATATTGATGATCCCGGCGGTGCCTTCCGCGTCGTATTTGGCGGAAGGGCTGGTGATTACCTCCACGCTCTTGATCTCATCGGAAGGAATCATTTTCAATGCGTCCTCCACATTGGAGGCGACTACGCTCGAGGGCTTTCCATTGATGAGCACCCGCACGTTGCCGCTTCCCCGGAGTTGTACGCTTCCCTCGAGGTCGACCGTTACCATGGGTACCTTACGTAGTACGTCCCCGGCATTCCCCCCCGCGTTGGTGGCGTCGCGTTCGGCATTGTAAACCAGTTTATCGATCTTGTTTTCGTATAACGGAATCTGCCCTTCCACGGTGACCCCCTCCAGCAATTCCGCATCGGGTGCAATCGAGAGGATTCCCACGTCCAACGCTGCCTGCCCTTTTTTAAATTCGAGCTTGTCGCTTGTTTTGGTCGTATAGCCAATGAATACGGCCTGGAGCTGATAGGTTCCGGGCGCTACATTCTCGATGACAAAAGCGCCGTCGTCGTCGGTAAGCGCGCCATTGACGGTTTTACCGGACGCATTGACAAGCGAAACCGAGGCGAACGCCAAACCTTCCCCCGAAAGAGAATCCACAACTGTCCCGGTTATCTTTCCGCCCACCTGCGCATGGGTCCAGGATGAAAAAAAGAGCATACAAACTACCGCAGAGAAAAAAAGTTTTTTCATGGTGTTGATTTGACACGATGTCGATTAGAGGGCAAAATTAACAAGAGGTTACATGGAAGCGCTGTAACATCTCTGTTATAAGATGAATTGACGAATTCGCCCAGGCAGTATAGGCTGTAAATGAATAAATTACAGTCCGATGTAACTATTTTGTTGGAGTAGACGGCCGGTTTGTTCCCGGTATGCCGCGGCTTCTTCCCGGAGCATGTTCACAAAGTCGTTGTCTTCCAGTCGGCCCATGACTGCTTCCATTTCCGATTCGTTTTCGTATAACATCTTACGGAAAGGATTCCGGTAGTCCTTTTCCCGGGAGGCGTGTGCGCCATCGGCAAGCTTCTGCATGGTTTCCGCGCTTCGCTCCAGAAAGGAAGGCCACAAAGCAGGAAGTTCTTCTTCTCCGATCGCATTCGCTTCCAGCAAGGTCAGCCAGGCATGATTGGCTTTGTCCATCGGATAGGCTGCTCCCAATTCCAGGTATCGTTTGTGTATTTCATCCCAGGATTTGATCCGTTGCTGCCGGATATCTTCTTTGAGTGCTTCCACGTCTTCTTCCCGGATCAACTGTCCGCCCACATTCAGCCAGTTCCCCCGTTCGGTAAAACGGAAGTTTTTTTTCAGGTCGGCAAGATGCTGATCGGAAGGCCCTGCCGGGTCCGTTGCCGCAAGTTGGTTCACCAAAGTGCTCACGGCATAATGGTGTACGATTTCGGCATACCAGCGGTAGGCGGGGACGGCTTTGACCACCACCACATCCCTCCTGGAATTTTCCACGCCTTCGGCTTTCACCGTCAGGCCGTTCACCACCTCCTCCTTATTCAGCAAAAGATCCTTTCCGATTCCCCTTAGTTTTTCCGCGGGAATGTCCGAGACAGCCTGCTTTTTTTGCTGCAGGTATGCGGTACCAACCCATTTTTCCAGCAAGGCCATGGCCGCGAACGTCTCATTGACCGTATCGGGCGCCAGATAATCGTATTCAATCTGCTGCCGCTTATGGACGCGCCGGTCGCGGGTCCGGTACTTCCAGGCGTTCCGGGCCAGGGCATATACATTGTACATAAACCAATATGCCGGCATCAGATACAGTTTCGCCGTGGATTCGTCGTTGTATACGAATGAAAAAGGAAGCGGAACGTCCAGTTCGTACAGGTAATCCCCCTTGTTGATCAGGCAGTAGGATGCAAACCGGCTGTTATGCTTTAAGCTTACACAGAGTCCCGGCCAGAAACCTCTTCGGGCTACAATTTCCCCGTCGTTCCCGCGTGAATTGTGATTGGAGCCGATGGTCGCGCCGGCGGCCATGTTGGACTGTCCTTCAATGCGGGCGGCTGTAAGGAATGAATTATTGTGATGCTGTTCGTGCCCCGGATATATCAGCGAATTCAGCACCTCGCAGCAGGACACGGTGGCATTGTTACCCAAATAGGAGTTGATCAGACGGGCTCCATATTTGAGATTGGAATGGGAACCCATGAAAAACCGGACGGCCTTTACTCCGTAAAAAACGCGGCATCCCTGGTTAATGATCCCGTTCACCAATTCGCAGCCCTCCCCGATCTGGGTCCGGGCATCAGGCAGGCTGTGCACGGTTAGATTCTTCAGTTTGTTGGCGCCTTTGATGTAGGCATCCGACCCGATCTTCACATCTTTGATGATCTTGCAGTTCTTGATCACGGTTCGATCCCCCACCGTCCCGTAAAACCCTCTTCGGGAGTCGTTTTGCGCATCCACCAATTCCTTAAACCGGTTCATGAGCTGCGTATCGTCGCGGTATTTGGTCCACAGAAAGGCGTCCCCGGCCAGCATGCCTTCAAACGGGAGGATGCGCCGGCCGCCATTTTCGTTACACAGTTCCAGCCAGATGCGGACCCGTTCCTCTTCTCCTTCCTTGACTATCCCGTTCCCGAATTTGGCATAGTTGCTGGTAACCATTTCATTGATATTCAACAACATGCACTCGTTTCCCACCTGATAGTGGGATAAATGGTTCACATTGTCAACCGCCACATTGTCGCCGAAATCACAGGAAATGATGGTGCTGTTATAAAGTCCAACCGGATGTTGAATATCGTGGTACTCCAATAAAAAAGGCTCCAGGTCGCCAATCCGGATCATGCCGAAAAAGTTGCATCCCTGTACGTAACTGGGATTGAACTTATCGGTTACCAGGACCCGGTTCCAGTCGTCCGACGTGTTTTCGTTCTTGACCAGGATCTCAATTTCATGCGCCTTAAGTTTCCGGTATTTTTTGTCCGTACGGAATTGTTCTTCTCGGAGGTAATATTCGTCTTTCCCTTCGGGTAAAAAACGGCCTTCTATAAACCCGTACCCCAAATGGTCTATGGGCTTTTTCTTAATGTTGTTCATCTTTGCGTCAAACTATTCAACAGTCACCGATTTGGCCAGGTTTCTTGGCTGATCCACATTGTACCCTTTCATCGTTCCGATGTGGTAGGAAAGCAGTTGCAGCGGGATCACCGATACCATGGGCATCAGTAATTCATCCGTTGCGGGCACCTCAATCACATCATCGGCCAGCTGGGGGATCACCTCATCTCCTTCGGTCACCACAGCAATTACTTTGCCGCCCCGCGCTTTGATCTCCTGGATATTGGAAACGATCTTCTCGTATGAACTATCACGCGTGGCCACAAATACCGATGGCAGGTCTTCATCAACCAGCGCGATGTGACCGTGTTTCATTTCAGCCGCCGGATACCCTTCGGCATGAATGTAGGATATTTCCTTCAGCTTCAGCGCGCCTTCCAGGGCAACAGGAAACCCGTACCGTCTGCCCAGGAAAAGGAAACTCCGCGCATCCTTGTATTTTTCAGCGATCCTGCGGATGTGCCCGTCCAGGGTTAGGGCCTGCTTTACCTTCCCCGGAATACGGTCCAGTTCGGCAAGCAATTCACGGAAACGTTGTTCGTCGATGGTTCCCCGTTCGCGGGCCGATTTCAGCGCGATCAGGCTCAGAACAGCCAGTTGCGCGGTAAAGGCTTTGGTACTGGCTACCCCGATTTCCGGCCCCGCATGGGTGTAAACGCCTTCATGGGAAGTCCGTGGAATGGACGATCCCACTACATTGCAGATCCCGAATATAATCGCGCCTTTCTCCTTGGCATCTTCGATGGCCACCAGCGTATCGGCGGTCTCGCCGCTTTGGGATACGGCAAAAATCACATCCCCCTCCCGGATCACCGGATTCCGGTAGCGGAATTCGGAGGCGTACTCCACTTCTACAGGCACCCGGCATAGTTCTTCAAAGACGTATTCGGCCACCAATCCTGCGTGCCAGGAGGTGCCGCAGGCAACGAATATGATGCGATCGGTCTGATTCAGATTCGGGGCATATTCCCGGATTCCGCCCAGGGTGATCTTTCCTCCCTCCACATCAAGCCGTCCCCGGAGACAATCCCGGATGGTGGCGGGCTGCTCATTGATCTCCTTGATCATGAAATGATCGTATCCCCCTTTTTCAATCGCTTCAAGCTGAACGTCCAGCGTGTGGATATAGGGCGTCTGTTCTTCGTTGGTGAGGTTCTTCAGCACGAGTTCATCCTTCCGTATAATGGCGATTTCGTGGTCGTTTACGTAGATTACCTTTTTGGTGTATTCCACAATGGGTGTGGCATCCGAAGCAAGGAAATGTTCATCCTTTCCTACGCCGATGACCAGCGGACTTCCCTTGCGGGCTGCAATGAGTGTGTCGGGATTGTCTTTCGAAGCGATCACGATCACGTACGCGCCCACTACCCTCTTCAGCGCGATCCGTACGGCTTCCTCCAGGGAACACTGATTGCTTTTTCTGATCTCTTCTATAAAATGCCCGAGCACTTCGGTATCCGTTTCGCTTTGAAAGGTATGCCCCTTACTGATCAGCTCCTTTTTCAACGAAGCGTAATTTTCGATGATCCCGTTATGGATAATGGCTAGCCGTCCGTCATTCGATGTGTGAGGATGTGCGTTGGCGTCAGTCGGGGCGCCGTGTGTTGCCCACCGGGTATGGCCTATTCCTATGTTGCCTTCCCGGTTTTTATCCTGCGCGTGAGCTTCCAGGTCACTTACTTTTCCTTTCTTTTTATAGACCCGCAACTCGTCTTGATCCAACAGGGCGACCCCCGCACTGTCGTAACCCCGGTATTCGAGCCTTTTTAACCCTTTGATCAAAATAGGATAAGCTTCCCTGTCGCCTATGTACGCTACAATTCCACACATATAGTTTTTATTTTTAGTTAGATTTTAACGATCGAATTTACAAGATTTCAGAAAAACATCGGTTTTTTGATCGCAAAAATCAATCCGCGGAGATGGTATAGAGGAGGTTAGTGGAGTAAGAGCCGGTCGGCAGGTTCAACAGGTGGGGACCGCCTTCCAGTTCGTAACGAAGATTCAGCCCTTTCTGTAGGGCGGCGGCGCCTCCGTTTACAAGCTGACTTCCCGAGGTGTTGAGGGGGACCGCTTCGGTGATGGTTCCGCCGGCATTCAGCACCGCAACGCGCAGATGATTCACCGGAATGGTCTGCGTTCCAGATGAAAAGGGGCCGGATGCGCTCACGTGGATATCGTAGTCCTGGCTCGCATTCACGGTAAGTCCTCCGGTTTGATTCAGGATGATCCCGTTTGCAAATTCCTCTTCCTGATCAATGGTAAAGCTGGGATTGCCGCCCGCAGTAATTCCGAGCACATTCTGTATGTGGACATTCAGGGTAACACTTGCCGTATTTCCCAGTAAACCGGAAAATTCATACCCAAGCTGTGTGGTATAAACCCCGTCGGGCTTGTTCAGCAGCGCGGGGTTGGCCGGAACCTGATAAAGCAGATTGTAGGTCCGTCCCGTCAAAACCGGGAACAGGGTGATGCCGCTTGTGACCATCTGGGGCGCAGCGGGGTTCAGAAAATTACTGTGATTGGTCCACTCCGAACTTAAGGAAGTGACCCGGACCACGCCTGCAGGAATGGTTGCAGGCCCGCTGATCAGGTTGGAAGCTGTTTCAACCACGACAGTCTTATCACTGATCAAGGTCAGCAGCGCCACAATCGTAATGGTCCTGGGGCCGGAAGACACCCCATTCTGAAAATCGCTGATGTCATCGAAGACCAGATCGATTGGCGTTTCCGAGGTTATGGTATACAGTAATTGCGCACGGGATACCGTTGACTGACCGAGTACTCCCATGCTGATGATCAACACCGCTGCTCCGATCCGTTTCCATCCATCCCGCTGCGGGGCATTTGTCAAGCGACCTACCTGACCCGACACTAGTCCACAGAGAGTGTAAAGGTAAGGGTGGTTACGTAGGCGCCGTCCGGAACGTTCAGCAAATGATCTCCTCCGGCAAGCACGTAGGTCAGATCAATGTCCTGGCTAAGCCCTGCGCTGGCTTCCTCGAGAATATTTACCGGAGTTTCCGATAAAGGCTGCGCCCCCACTGCCGTTCCGCCCCCATTGGTGGCATCGATGGTGACGTTGCCAACCGGGATCCCGTCCGTGCCATTGGTGAAATCCGGACCACTGGTAGCCACCGTCACGTCGTAGTCCGCGGTGGAAGTCACGGTGAGCGCCCCGGGAAGCGTTAAGGTTTCTCCAGTGGCAAATTCCTCCTCGGTATCGATGTTAAAAGTTGGATCGACGTTTGAGGTAATGCTCAGGAGATTGGCAATGTTGATCGTGGCGGTTGATGTGGCTGTAACCTGTGCATATGTTCCCGAAAATGAAACCACACAAGCCAGCAGAACAAATACTAACCTTTTCATATTATTGTTACTTTGATAGATACTTAATATCTTTAAACAACATCCATAAAAACAAAAAGTTTTCAATCATTCAACGACTGCAAATTTTATTCCTGATTCTGCTATCTGCTGTTTCCCCGGTAGCGGGTCAACAACCAGAGCAGTACCCGCTGGACATCCAGCTGATGGCGCCGGAAACCTTGATACCGGACGAAAGGAACTTGATACGCATCGGGATTACCAACCCGTCCCCCAGCCCCCTGGAGGTGACCCTGGAATCCATCGAAACCCGGTTGGGAGTGAGCGGCATCGTCTTTAATCAGCCCTTTGCGCTCAGGCCAGGCGAAACAAAATATTTTCCCCTACGCCTCCGGGTTCCCAGAGGAAGCGCTGACAGCCTTTTTCAGCTGTGTGTATTGGTCAAAGCAAGGCTGCGCGACAGCGTGTGGACCCAGACAGTCACCGATAGCCTTCCGGTAGCCCTGTCCAGTCGCATCGTATGCCAGGTGTATGAGGACCAGCTCTTGCTCAGTGATGAAAAACAGGACGCTTCCATTGTACTTGAAATCTCCAACCGGGGAAATAAGGCCGAGCCCTTATTCATTGAACTGGCCTCCGCCCACGATCCTTCCGCTGTTTCCTCCGTCTCCACGGTCCTTGCACCCGGCACGGATACGGTGATCGTCTGGCGTAACGAAGCCCTTTTCATCCCTCCTCACCTGGATGAACTGCAGTATTACCTCACGGTGCGCAATCCAGTCAACCCCGCTAAGGTCCACTATTATCGCTTAATCCGGGTCGAACCCACCCAGCACACGCGGCGTTACCCGCGCTCAGGCGGAAGGCCCAATACGTTGGGTCTCACTTTCGAGCAATGGGACAACGTGCACTATTATAGTTTAATGGGCAATGGAAACATGCCGATCCCTGGCGGAGATTACCGGATGCTGTACCAGTTTTTCCTCCGCAAATACCCGACTTCCGACGGACTGATCCCCGATCAGCTCCGGTTTGAAACCACGAACGGAAACAATACATTCCGCATCGGAGACATTTACTACGGGGAAGAAACCGGTCTGTACAACCGGGGAGCCAGCGCGGAGATCAGGGTAGGGGAAAATATATTCCTCCAGGGCTCCTTTACTCATTCCGACTTGCTACCCTCCTCGCTGTATCGGTTCCGGAAGGAGGCGATCGCTGCGGCGGGGGTTCGGATGGAGGGCAACGCGCGGCAAACGACGGTTCAATATATTTATCAGGACGACCAGTTGCTGGACACCCGTGTGAACATGTTGTTTTCCAGGCATCGGCGGAAGATCGGGAATGCCGCCGCGCTCGAATCGGGGGTTGGGGTATCTTCCGAAACGTTTCAGGGGAAGACCGTGTTCGATTTAAGCGCTTTTGCCGATTTCGAACTGCATATCGGCTATCTGGATCTTTCTTCGGATAACCGCTATTCGGGTTCTTCCTATCCCTTTATTAATCGGGGAAACTCCCATTCCCGGCAAATGGCAACCTATGCTCCCGGGGGCAGGTTCAGTTACCACGCTGCCTTGCTGTGGCAGCAGTACACACCGGAATACCGGGCCTTACCACCGACGGCATCCAGCGATTACAGAAACAACAGGGGTTTACTGGGTATCAGTCTGGCGGGAAAGCGCTTCAATTACCGCCTGGAGTCCGGACTGGGCAGCAACCGGCTGTATGCTCCGTACCTGAACCGGGACCGGGAATACCGGAATCAGGAAGTATTCGCCCAGGGAAGCATTCAATTTACAGCCCCGCGGATCCGGATTCTCCTGAAACAGGAGTTATCGCGGATCATTCCCCTCGATCACCTGCATGCCCCTTACTACGCGGGTCAAACCGAAATGGATATTGCTTTCTTCGATACCTATCTGTCCTTGTTCCTAAACAGAGGGGCCTATACTTTTTATGACCAGGCAAACTATGTCCTCAACGGGTACTCCCGGGACTTCTTCCTTGCACGCGTTCATCGCTCCTTTCCTGTGGTGCGTAATTTTTCAGTCAAATTGAGCGCAGATCATTACAAAGATCATATCTTTGACTATCAGGCCAATACCATCCTCATCGCACCCCGACTAACGGTCGGCTCCTTTGAGGTCAATTACGAGGCGGGTTACCGGGGAATCAATGGCAACCGGTTCTTTCTGCATAATTTAAGCGTTTACAAAACTTTCGGGAACCCGCTGGAAGCGCGGTACGATTTGCATGTGAAAGCGTTTCTGGATCGAAATCAGAACGGTTTGCACGATCCGGATGAACCGCCTGTCCCGGGCGTAATGATGAAAATCGGAAATGTCCGTCTTGTAACCGACGCGCAGGGGGAGGCACTCCTGAAAAAGGTTCCCAGGGATACCTACGCGGTTCAGCTGCTCGACAAAGCATCCTACACCGGCACCCGGAATCTTTACGAGGTTATCCTGGGAAGTTCGCAGACCTTGATGATCCCTCTTCATGAGGGCTTTTCCTTGAACGGGCGGATCGAATTGGCCGATTCGGGCGCCACGGTCATCAAACGGGACGTTCGGATTTTGGTGAGGGATCCGGAAAGCCACGAACAATGGCTGGTCCCATGTGATCACACCGGATTCTTCCAAGTGGTCCTGCCTTTGGGACGAGATTACCTTGTATTGGTAGACCGGTCTACCCTGCCGGCGAATTATCAGGCCACCCCTGAGCAACAAACCGTCCCCGCCGCGTCGGAAGTTTGGGATCCGGCAGACGGCGATACACGCGAGGGAAACGAAAGGGCTGAACTTCTGTTTCGGGTTGAAAAAAAGGAACGGAAAATCATACGCAGGCAGTTTGGCAGTCACGGGGCTGTTCCGGAAGACTAATCCGATTGCCCGGCGACCTGAAAATACAGGTCCCCTACCACCAGATCACTTTGAAATCCGGAGTCAAAGGCTACGGTAAGGGTATAGTCTCCCGGCTCCAGATCCTGGGGGAGCATCACCGAGATGGTTCGCTCCCGATTCGGAAGGAACGTCATTGAACGAATGGGAAGATCAATCTGTTTGCCGGTATCCATCGCGAAGACCTGCACTTTCAACTGCCCTTCCGCAATGGTTTCGCCGGCATTCCGGAATTTGATATGGATCCGGTCCCGCTTTCCGTCGGAATAATACATGCTGTCCAATACCATGTCCGTCGATCGGGCCGAGATCCCCGGCAAGTGCTGGTATACATGGACTCCAAGCTGATACTCCACATTAATGGCCGCACGCACGCCGCCGGTCGCATCGTTCACCCGGTTTGGATTCAGTTCCTTTACCAGCAACATCGCCCAGAGGGAAGGCTGCCGCTGCGGAGTTTCCTGGTTGAGTTTGACAGAAATCACTTGGCTGTCACCCGCTGCGAGATTGAAGACCGGGGGTTCCGCGGTAAGCATCCGGGCTATCGAAAAAGCCTGGCCGGTATCGGGATAAAAAACCCGTTCGCCACGTGCATTCCGCTCCCAGGCCTGGAAAGTCACAGTATAGGATTTTTCTTCGCTGCCGTTGTTCCGGACGGTTAGGGTCTGCGTTCCGGTCCCTCCTTCAGGAACTTCGAAATAGATTTTGGTGGGCGTCACGCTGAAAGAGGCCTGGCCAAGGGCGTTTCCTGCAAGCAGCAGGAGCCCCAATCCCGGCAAATGAGTAAATTTTCTCCAACCCATGTTGGAGGTCTCAGCCAAAACCGTGCCCTTATTCTTTCGATTCTGCCGCTATTGGTCTGTGCCGGATTGCCTGTTCCCAAGCCGGCTTGCAAGCCGGGCCCCCACCCCAAGCTCAAAACTGCCTTTGCTGTGGTATCCAAAATCGGCCGGACTCGTTGTATACAAACCTGTAAAGGACAGATCCGAATTAAAAGACAGCTCAAACCCGACGGTCGCGCATTTGGTATTATGATAAATCCCGTATAGACTCAGCTGATTCGATGTCAGGTTCCGGAACTGGAAACCCAGCCCCAGGTCCAATAAGTCCTTGTAGTTTCTGACATTCCGGTAAGCGACTTTGGGTTCCACAGCCCCCATACCGGTGTTGAACCGGTAACTGGCCGCCGCAAACAGCAGGGTATAGTCGGCAAAGTCCCGCATGTTTTTTTCGATCAAAACCCTTCGGATATTCGGAACAGCCAACTGCACACGGAATGAGTTATTCCGGTAGGTCATCCCGTAATCAAAGTCAACAAACACGGGACGTTGGTTCAGATCGACCAGATCCAGATCCCCACGATCTCCTTCCAGCTGGTCGAAATCAATACGTTCTTTCATAATGCTTACCGAAAGGCCGAAGTCCACATGCTGATTGTCATTTCCCAGCGGGAGATGATAGGCGTAGGTTCCCGCGATTTTCATTTGCTGGAACAACCCGGCTGTTTCGTTGATCACCAGCAGTCCTGTTCCCACCCGGTTGCTGAATCCATAGTCCGCAGAAAAGGCTTGAATCCTCGGGGAACCCGGAATGTTGGTGAACTGCTTGCTGATGGCGCCGAATAATTGCAGACCCGTACCCGATCCGGCCGCTGCCGGGTTAATGAAGTATTCATTGCTGTAGTACGATGTCCGGAGCGGATTCAATTGGGCTAACGCCTTTTCCGAAAAACAGACTGCCGCTATGATCCCTGACGACACGATCCCTGCCCGTATTATTCTATTCATTTCAAACGTATTAATATCTTCTTACGATCGATATAAATCCCCGAAGCACCGGTTCCCCGTTGCCGTAATCGAGGATATAATAGTAGGTCCCTTCGTGAAGTGGCACGCCATTCAAGGTTCCGTCCCATTCATTTTTATAGCCTTTCACCCGGTAAAGGACCCGACCGGCCTTATCGAAAATTGTAACTGTGTTATTGGGGTACAATTCGATGTTTTCGATTACAAACTGATCGTTGATGCCATCGCCATTGGGTGTGACCACATTCGTGGCCTTTACCGCATCACTTATTATTCTTGTAAACAGGAAGGGTGTACTGGGTGGACTCTCATTGCCTGCCTTATCCACCGCTGTCACAGTTATTTCATGCAGTCCAGGGCCTAAGTCCACCGATGGAATCAGAACCCAGATTCCGGATGGATCCGCGGCGCCTGTCCCCACAATGTTTCCATTGCCATCGCGGATAATGACGGTGGCGCCTGGCTCCGTACTTCCGGTCATCGCGGGACGGGACTGAAGTGTTGAATTTCCCCCGTCGACAAGCGAAGCCGCAGCGGGCCGTGCCGGCGGATCCAGGTCAATGGTAATCCGCAACTCCACACTGACAGGACTTGCGTTGCCTGCTTTATCCACGGCAGTAGCTGTCAACCGGTGATGCCCCGAAGCCATGGCGTCGGCTGGTATAATCCGCCAGATACCGTCGGGATTTGCAGCGACGGTACCGATGATGGCACCCTGGGCGTCTTTAACTGTCACAACTGAACCGGGTTCAGCCATTCCCACAATTTCGGGTCTGGGGTTGTTAGTGAGCGTATCGCCGCTTGCCAACTGTAGCTCAGGCGCTGCAGGAGCAGTGCCGTCAAACACCACGAGGTATTCTTCCGATGCCGTATTGACACTTCCGGCTGCATCCATGGCGACACCCGCCGGAATATGAATGGTAAGCAAGCCGTCTCCCGCAGGCAAAACGCGCGCTGTCCAGGATCTTCCACTGTCTTGGCTTATCAGACTTGCGGGTGCAATGGTTCCTCCCTGCAGTACGATATCCCCTATTTCGAAACCGGTCACACCGCGGCTGAAAACAATCCTGATCTCAAACGGACGCTGGTTCGTTGGGCTATCGGGTCCACTTATTGCAACCGACGGCTGCATTCCGTCGGTCAGGAACACCAATGGATCCGACTCATCCGCTTCGAGCCCATTGGCTTTGACAACCAAACGGTAGCTCACTCCTACAGCACCCGATAGGGCAAGATCATGGAAGGAAATGATTCCATCCACGGCCGTCAGGGTGGTTGTACCGCTTAGTACAGCCCCTTGCCCCCCGCTTACCAGTATCGTCACCGAGGTCTGATTATCCGGCACTGGATTTCCAGCCGCATCCAGAATTTCTACCCTGGGCTGGACCGCCAGCAGGTCGCCGTTAAGTCCGACAACGGGCTGGGTAATAATAACCAGTTTTGCGGGATCACCCGCTTGCAACTGAACTTCGTCCGAGGTGGCATTGTCCAGTTCCTGGACGCTGAATGTCAACGCATACGTTCCGACATGCCCTAAGATGCCCAAATTGACAAACGAAGCAATTCCGTCCCTATCGGTGAGGACCGTGGATTCCCCGATCAACGCTCCGCCTGCACTTACTGCAACCGTCACGGATTGATCCGCAAGCGCAACAGCGTTACCCCAGGCATCCGCCAACTGCAATACCGGCTGGCGATCGAACGGTTTACCGCTGCGTGCCCATTGACTGGGTTGGGAAACAATGCGCAGTCTGGCCGCAGCAGCGGGCGCGACCCTGGAAATAAAAGGCGCGCCTTCAATGGCTTTTCCATCAATTTTAATGCGTATCACATCCTCGCCCGCCACAGTGGGAATATAGGAGGCGGTATAGGTGCCATCGAAATTGTTTACAAAAATTAAAGGTTGGTCATTATTTCCGCTCACGTCCCCCGCTAGCCGGGCAAGTGCGTCGACCACTGGATTCCCGGCTTCATCCTGGATCGACACCGTAATTGTTGTGACAGAACCGGCTGTTCCATTACCCACGTAGGCGATGACTGTTTCTTCTTTGCCGGAACCGTAGGAAATTGTAATCTCGGCGCCATCCCCGATGTTTTCACCGTTCAGCGTACCGGTAATCCAGGCTGTTCCGGTTTCCACCGGAGTAAACAGCGCTGTGTAGGTACCATCGAGGTTGTCTGTTACCCCGGATAACTCACCGCGTGTGGCTGCTAGCACAACGATCCCACCCGAGGTCGTGAGGTTATTGCCTGCCGCATCTTTCAGCTGAACAGTGATGATTGCCGTGTCGTTCGGACCCAGTGTTGACGGATCTGCGGTAATGAGCGATTTCGCCGGATCGGCCGATGCCTGCTCCACCGTAACATGGGTATATTCCAGAATCGGGTGTCCGTTAAGCGTTCCCTTGATCAGCGCGACTCCCGCTTCTGATGATGTAAACGCAGCGGTATAGGTACCGTCGCCATGATCGGTCACTTCGCCCAAGGTACCCAAATTGGTGGTCAAGGTGACCAAGCCACCCGATGTATTTAAGATATTACCCGCCGCGTCTCTCAGGTGTACCGTGACGGTGGCAGTCTGAATGGTAGTGATCACCGTAGGCGCCGCAACGATTGTCGTAGTCCCCGGATCAGCAGTCCCCAGGCTGAAAACAACTTCGTCCGTATCGCTAATGGGTACTCCGTTAAGCGTTCCGCTGATGATAGCCGTACCGGGTGCAGTTGAAGAGAGCGTGGCGGTATAGGTTCCGTTGCCATGGTCGGTTACTCCTGTAAGTATGCCCAGTGTCGTATTCAATGTAACCACACCTCCCGAAGCGGTCAGATGATTACCCGCAGCATCTTTCAGCTGAACGGTGATGGTGACCACCTGATCGGTAGTAATGGCGGGAGATGCCGCAGTAACGGTGCTCGTGGCCGGATCAGCACTTCCCTCTAAAATCGTCACTTCGGCGGCATCGGCCAGGTTGTCACCGTCAAGCGTACCGCTGATAGTGGCCGTACCGGGTACGGTTGAAGATAGCGTGGTAGTGTAGGTGCCGTCGGCGTTATCCTGGAAGTCACCTAAAGTGCCTAGGGTCGTGGTAAGCACCACCGTGCCGCCTGATGCAGTCAGATTATTGCCTGCCGCATCCTTCAGCTGGACGGTGATTGTCGATGAACCGTCGGTTGTGATGGTGGACGGGTCTGCTGTGATGGTACTCGCCGTGAGTGAAGCAGCACCAACTGTAATCTCTACCCCGGCCGTGTCGGCTAGGTTGTCACCATCCAGGGTGCCTGTGATAATGGCTGTGCCGGGTACGGTTGAAGTCAGCGTGGCAGTGTAGGTGCCGTCGGCGTTATCCTGGAAGTCATTTAACTCGCCTAAGCTGGTATACAGAGCAACCGCCCCTCCGGAGCTGGTCAGGTTATTCCCTGCCGCGTCTTTCAGCTGAACGGTGATCGTAGCAATTTCGTCTGTGGTGATTTCAGATGGAGAAGCAGTTATTGTGCTTGTCGCAAGGGAGGCAGCACCAACCGAGATTTCTACCCCGGCTGTGTCGGCTAGGTTGTCGCCGTCAAGCGTACCGCTAATAGTGGCCGTGCCGGGTATGGTTGAAGATAGCGTGGCAGTGTAGGTGCCATCGGCATTGTCCTGGAAGTCATCTAAAGTGCCTAGGGTCGTGGTAAGTACAACCGTGCCGCCCGATGCACTCAAATTGTTCCCTGCCGCGTCTTTCAGCTGCACGGTAATGGTAGCGGTTTCGTCCGTGGTGATTTCAGATGGAACAGCTGTGATGGTGCTCGCCGTGAGCGATGCAGCACCCACGGTAATTGTCACACCGGCGGTGTCAGCAAGGTTGTCGCCATCAAGTGTCCCACTGATAATGGCCGTGCCGGGTAAGGTTGAAGTCAGCGTGGCCGTATAAGTTCCATCGGCGTTGTCCTGGAAATCAGTCAACTCGCCTAAGCTGGTATACAGAGCAACCGTCCCTCCAGAGCTGGTCAGGTTATTCCCCGCCGCGTCTTTCAGTTGAACGGTGATCGTCGAAGAACTGTCGGTGGGGATCGTCGAGGGGTCAGCGCTAATTAAGGTGGTGGACAGATTCGCCGGACCGGGAACAAACGTCACGATTACTTCTCCAATATATTCTCCCGAATTATCGGTTCCAAGAAACGCCTTTACAGTACCCGAACCGGTCGATGCAGCGCTGGTGAGTGTGGCGGATACCACACCCAGTGAATCGGTCGTCCAAGGGCCGGCAGATAGGGTTCCCGTTCCTGCGCTCAATTCCAAGTAAACATGCTCCCCCGGAATGCCATTGCCGTATTTGTCCACCACCGTCACGGTAATGGCTGAGCTAGCAAGACCACCCGCGATAATTACCGTCGGATCGGCGGCCATTGCAGATAAGTCTGCATCCGGGGTAGAGGAGAAAACCGTAATGGCCATGGTGTCGTTCTGCAATTCCGGGCCGCCGCTACCCCAATTCGCAGCGATCAATTGGGTACCCGCCTGCGTACTTCGGAAACGGGCCTCAGCGGGCGTACTTTCCGTGCCGAGATCGCCTCCGGGCACAATATCGACAAACGAAAGGGACGTCGTTCCATCGGTTTTAAAGAAGGTACCGGGCCCATTGGATGATAAGTTTATTCTCGTATTCTGCAGCACGCGCGTGGGCAGCTCATGTACGTCTAGCACGGTGACCTGAAGCAGGCTATCCACCGGGGTCACCTCACCCGCAACCGCAGTGGAAGGACCGGTGAGTACGACCTTGGCAGCCTTCGTCCAGAATGCGGCTTCGGCGGACACATCCGCGCCGGGAATTCTGATATTGATCGGTGATGAAGAACCGGAAAAATCCTCTCCTCCACGCCACCCGTGGAAAACGGAACCATCGTCGGCTGAGGCAGACACTTCAAAATGCATTCCGACCGGAACTGTCCAGGATCCGTCGCCATGGTCGGTGACCATGGTCTGATAGTGCGCATCCGCTGTTCCCAGTCCCCCGTATTGCAAAGTGGCAAGCATATCCAGTATCGTCGCGTATCCGACATCCAAAGCAGCATCATGGGAAATACTCACGGTTCCTCCACCGCTTCCGATCCGATCCACCGAGAGCTGAACCTGGTTGCTTGGGTCAGGAGAAGCCGGTTTAGGTGTAACCGTGAAACCGGTTGTCGGAGTAAAAGGTTCCCAATAATTACCGTCCAGATTGACACTGCCCTGTCCCCCCCCGGTGGCGAAACCGATGTGACTGTCCCCACCCTGGTACGTATTGTTGATAAAACTTGTGCCACGGATAAAGCCAGAAGTGTTGATCCAGATCATCAATCCGCCACCGTGATTAACCCCCGATGCCTGGTTGTCCCGCACCTCCCCGCCGTACATCAGGAACTGATTGGTTATACCGAGATAAGCGCCTCCTCCATAACTCCCGGAAGTGTTCCCTATCAAGTTTGAATTGATCAACCATAATTTTCCTGTTCCTGCAATTCCATCCCCAATATGAATACCGCCCCCCGTCCCTGTGGCAGTATTGCCCGATACGGTTCCATCGATCAGGGTTAGGCCACTATGTCGATAAACCATAATCCCACCGCCCGAACCGCTAACATTCCCGCCGGTTACGGTAATATGCTCCAAGGTGAGATGGCTGCTAAGGCCCCCAGGCGTGGTTCCGACAGAAATAACGCGTTGGTTTGTTCCCGTTTGTTGAATGATAGCCTGCCCGCCAACCCCTTTGATTGTAAGATCCTTGCCGTGTGGGATGACGATTTGTTGGGTGATCGCGTAAGTCCCCGCGTTCAGTTCAATCGTGGTACCGCTTACTGCGACATCGACCGTGGCTTGAATATCGTCCCCGGTGTTAAGCGTAATGGTTTGCGAAATCGCTGCATTCGGCGTGAATGCTCCTGTGGTAATGAATATCAGAATTGCGATGCGGAGTGCATGCCAATTGGTTCGGTTTGAAAAGATTCCCATTTAATGCGCTAGTTTGCTTCCTATTCGTTCGGAAACATACTCGAGATGCAAGAAATACTTGGAAGAGGTCGTAACGACACGATTTACCTATCCCATCTCCGCCAAAGACATAGCAAGGTCAAGCTCCGCAGCATGCGGGAATGCCCTGACGACAAAAGCGGTCACGGGATAATTTTCCGGTCAGTTCAGATTCGGTTTACCGTCGAACTAGAAATAGGGAAAAAGGTAAAGATTTCGCTCCATGTACTCTTAACTCTCTTGTATATTTTGAACAACTCTCTTTCTCAACTTTTGGAAAGCAAATGATGGCGTTATCTTCATAACGTCTTCACCCTTAACCAGAAACATTGCGGGCAAAGTTAATGACTGTATGCAACAACTGCAAGATTTTATTGTATTAATGAAAAAATTGGCCAAAATTGCGGGTGTGGCGACTGCCAT
>JAJUHF010000013.1 GCA_029268045.1 Anseongella ginsenosidimutans | reverse complement strand
TTTGCTGTCTTTTTCGCGCCGGTAAGCCGAAACCAGCAGGTCTTCCGGCGCGTCGGGACCGGCGATGGCCGCCGCAACGCGCTGCATGCCCGGGCGGATAAAACGTGAGTAGTTCCCCAGAACCCATAATTGTTTTGATTCGAGGATGATCCCGTCTTCCTTTGAACCGGGCGGGTTGATGCGTCCCGTAGGATCGTTGATGTAAACCAACCCGTCGCTGTAATCGTAAGGATTGATCCCCAGCCACCATTGCCAGGAGGAAACCCCGGCCACGGTCAGGTCGTGATGGATCACCTTGGCTACGTAGAGACCGTAATCCATGGTGGTATTTCTGGGCGGCCCGCTGTAGCGGCCGCAGATGTTTCCCAGGATACCGAATTCGGTTTGCCATACCTCCGGCGAAGGATTTACCGACTCCACCGCATCGGCCACACGCTGCCTTACTTCCCGCAGGCGGCTGTCGGGGCAGGTAGTCCAATAGCTGTGGCCGGATATCACGTTCAGCACATGGGGCAGATCCCCGATGTAATGGGCCGAAGTAGGCGAAAAAAAGGCGTTCACTTGTTCGCCGCGGCCGTCTTCGTTCTTTTCATACAGGTAGTCCCATTCGCCGGCTTCGCCGACCACAATGGCTGTCCGGGCGCCCGAAGAAGCCAGTTGCCTGGATAAGGATTTCACCAGGCGACTTATTTCCTCATTCTGCGCGGGGCTTCCTTCCTGGGTGGCCCCCCTTCCCTTCGCCTCCCAGTCCCATTGCGGCTCGTTCACCGGACTCAGGTAGTCAAAGTCAAAATGAACGGCTACCTCCGCCAAAAATCGCGCATAGTCATCCATCTTACCGGGCAGTATGTTCAACGAGTCGCCGCCCGGATTGAATGCCTTTCCGTTCCGGGCCAGGTGGACCGGCGGTGCGTTGGAAAAACCGAGGGTATATCGTACGGCGCGTTTCCTCGCTGCATCGAGAAACCATTGCTGCCCTTGCTGTTTCTTCCAATCGTATGAACCGTCGGCATTTAAAAAGCATTCTTCCCGCCGCCAATCCGTACGGATGCCCGACGCGGCGCCTTGTTCATAACTTCCGGCGCCTATATTAAATCGCCAAAGCGACAGACCGATTCCTTCCGGGCTACCATCGGCCAGGGTATCCATGCTGAATAAAAGGTCGGCTATGCGGTTCTTTTTTGCTTCGTCCGCCCAGGTTCCAATGAATTTGGCGGTCCAGCAATCGGAAGCGCCGAAACTGTGGATGGTTTGACGGGTATCGTTCAGTTGAAGGCTTAAGACGTATTCCCGGGAGGCAACTGCGCTGTCTTCCGCATGAAATGCGCATGCCCCCCCGGTATATCCAAGTGCGATCCACCCGAAACACACGGCGTTTGTCGCTCGCCTTAAAGCAGAGAAAAATTGCTTTCGATCTTGAGGAAGCATTATGCTAAGCTAGGAAAGGAAGCCATCGATTAAAATAGAGAATGTCTTTAAAAAGATGGATTTTTTTCCGGAATCCCGCTTTTTAGTACGTTATCAGTATCCCGTATTTTGTGAGACCACTCCTTCCGAAGCAACGATCTGCGAATTTGGTATGGGCCAAAGGTTATGTACGCCCGCCCTAAAATTGGCGCCCTTGTTTTGCGGCTCAATGGTATTGGCGGTTTCGTAGGGATCGGTGCTTTCTTCCGTGTTATACACGACGAAACTGCCGCCGGGTCCCATTACGCTGTTGATTACCGGTTTACCCCCCTGATCTTTCCAGCGTCGCAGGTCATACAGACGATCCCCTTCCAGTGCGGTTTCCAGTCTTCTTTCCTTCCGCACGGCC
Source organism: Anseongella ginsenosidimutans (assembly GCA_029268045.1). Lineage (GTDB taxonomy): Bacteria > Bacteroidota > Bacteroidia > Sphingobacteriales > Sphingobacteriaceae > Anseongella > Anseongella ginsenosidimutans_A. The sequence continues at coordinate 39,744 of JAJUHF010000013.1, read as the reverse complement.
TGGATCAGGTTCCAGCCGCTCAGGCTACCATCCGTGCTTAGGTCTACCCGTTCCCGGATGCGTTGAAGCGAAGCCAGGGCTTCCGCAGTTTTCTGCTGCATGGCACACGCCTCGGCATGGATCAGGATCACATCGGCCAGGCGGAGAATGATGTGATTCCGGTCAAACTTGTTATTGGCGGGACGCTCCGCCCGCGGCGTGTAATGCTTCCTGCTGAAGCGCCCGGATTTCGAATCGGTATAGGGCCTGCCGTCAAAAGACGGGTTGGCCAGGTCGCCCGCTACCGGCAAGCCGTGCCGGTTGATGGTCCATTGCAGGCGAATGCTGTCGCCTTCGGATTTGAACGCGTTTTCCAGGTGGCTGCTTACAGAGATGTATCCCCAACCGGCGTCCGCGGTGGAATTCATGACCACAACATAGCCATTCCCCGGCACAGGTGGTGTTTCCAGCGAACTCGCCTGAATTTCGAAGATCGATTCCTCGCCGTTTCGGTTGGCAATCTCCCAGACGTCCCCGAAAAATGGTTCCAGTTCATATTCACCAGATGCCATCACCTGCCCGGCGGCTTCTTCCGCGCCGGTCCAGTTTTCCATATAGAGGTATACTTTAGCAAGCAGCGCAAGTGCCGCCCCCCGGGATGCGCGGAATTTATCCGAAGCCGGGTATTCCGATTTTTCCGGTAAGACTTCGGCACACGCCTGCAGGTCGGCGACAAGCTGCTCGTACACTTCTTCGGCGGTTGACCGGGGCAAATGGGTGTCGGGCGGATAGCTTTCCAGCACCAGCGGAACCCCGCCCCAATTCCGGACCAGATCGAAATACATGAATGCGCGCAGGAATTTCAGCTCCGCGATGAATTGTGCCTTGGGGCCCTCTTCAATGGGCGCGGCCGCGATTCCTTCCATCGTTTTATTGAATATCCCGATGGATTTATAGGTCATGATCCAATGCCCTTCGTTGCGGTCGTTACCCGCATCCAGCGTATAATGGGCCACGGCGTCCCAGGTAGCATGCGTACTCTGATAGGTATTTCCGATCCATGCGTTGTCGCTGGCCGCTTCTCCCGCCAGATACCGCCAGTTCTGGGTCTGCCACCAGGCGTCGTAATCGATATAGCGATAGCAAACCTGGGTAGATGTATTGCACTGGTCAAGCGTAGTAAAGTATTGCGTCTCCTGAATGGAGTTATTGAAGGGTTCCTGATCCAGAAAGTGATCACTGCAGGCAGTGAGCAGGAAAACGGCCGTTCCCAGCAAGGCAGCGAATTTAGTTGACTGTTTCATCGTTCTTTCGTTTAATGATTCCACCATTACAGCCCCAGGCTGATGCCAAACAAAAAGGTATTCGCGGGAACCGCCTGAAAACGGTCCACCCCGTGAAATCCGATTCCCTGGAAGGGAAGATCCGGATTCAGCCCCGAATAGCCCGAAATGGTAAACAGGTTCTGCGCCGAAGCGTATACCCGAAGGGTTTGGATTCCCTTCACCCAGGCGGCTGGAATAGTATAACCGATCTGTATTAACCGGCAGCGAAGAAAATCCGCGTCTTCTAGCAGGAATTCAGACATCTTGCTGAAATTGCCGTTCTGATCCTGGCTGGCCGAGCGCAGGATAGGAAACTCGTTGCTTGTTCCCGGACCGTTCCAGAACTGGTCGCCCCAGCCCGAGGGGAAATTATACAATGCCGGGGTGAGCAAGCGGTAATCGTTGGAATATTCATGCCCGAAGGCGCCGTAAAATTCCGCCCGGAAATCCAGTCTCCCGTATTGGAGGGTCAGGGTCAGCCCCGAGGTCAGTTTGGGCCAGGGAGATCCGATGTCGGTTAAGTCGCCGTTGTCAATTACGCCGTCACCGGTCACATCCCGGAATTTCAGATCGCCCGCTTTCGCAAGAGGCTGGTAGGGTACGCCCTCGGCATTCACGTAAGCGATTGCTTCCTCATCGGTCTGAAACACGCCGTCCACGATGTAGCCGAACCAGGCGCCGGGTTCGTGTCCCTGGGTGAGCCGGGAGCGAAAGGTGCTGATAACGTCGTTGTTGCGGGCATACAGCACAGGATCGGCATTCCCCACGTGATCCACGATGGATTTCCAATGACTCAGGGTCAGGTCGGCGCCCCAACTGAGTTTTGGGCCGACATTACCCCGGTAGCCGATTCCCAGATCCCACCCGTGGGTTGTCAGTTTACCCACATTGGATGGCTGGGTGGGGATGTAGCCTTGCGGGTACCCCAGGGCGGGATCCACCCGTACATCGATCAGCAGGTTCTGGGGCCGCCTGATGAAGGTTTCCAGCGTCAGATTCAGGCGATCGTTGAAGAAGCCTGCATCCAGCCCCAGGGTGTAATCTTCCTGCACTTCCCATTTGATCCGCGGGTCGGCGATATTGCTGGGGGTATAACCCGTTATCGGATTACCATTGGCATCCGTATAGTAAACAGGCGCGATGGTAGTCAGGTAAGCGCCCACCGTACCGGGCAGATTGCCGCCGGCCCGACCCCAGCTCGCGCGCAACTTGAGGTAATTGATCTTATCCTTCAGGTTTTCGAAAAAGCCTTCTTCCGAGATGATCCAGGCAGCCGACAGGGTTGGGAAATAACCCCAGCGATAAGCTGGGTTGACCAGGGAAGACGCATCGGCCCGCATGCTGCCCGAGAGGTAGTACTTCCCTTTGTAATCGTAACGCAGGGATCCGAAGAAGGAGAGCATTTTCCCGAAATCGGTAGCTCCCGGCTGGTAATAGCCGCTTCCGTCCACCACCTCGCTCGCCGCTGCAATATGCTGATACGGCTCGGTATCGAAGGGGATATTCTTACGCGAAGCCCGCGTACCCTTGACGGTATATTTGTCGGCGCTTTGTCCCAGGAGCACATCCACCTGGTGATCGTTGATTCCAAAGCGGTAATTGGCAGTATTGGTGATCTTCCAGCGCGCGTTGGTACCCGTTTGGGAGCTTAAGGTGCTTTCCTTATTATTCGCGTTGGTAGCCAGATAATACTTGGGGGAATATCCTTCCGAACTGGTGACGGTTGCAAATCCTTCCAATTGGGATTTCAGCACGAGGTTGGGAATGGGGGTAAACTGGAGAAAGGTCGCGTACTGCGCTCCAAAGGCCTCGTTCTCATTGAAGTTGGTGTAATAGGCGAAATACGGATTGGTTACCCCATTCAAGGAAGAGCGGTTCGGCAGGCTGTAATACGGATTGAACGCCGTAAAGTCCATGAATCCTTCGGGAATGGCCCGGTAAACCGAATCTTCCGTCTTAAACGGACTCGTGGTAGGATCCATCGCGTAGGCGGAAAAGGTAACATCGGGGGTGCTCAGCCACTTTTCATACCGGGGAGCCAGATTAAGCCCCATGGTGAATTTTTCGCTCACATCCAGCTCGGCATTCAGTCGGGCGGTGATCCGGGTCCAGTTTCCTCCCTTGTCGGTGGCGTTGTAGGAATCCTGTCTGAAATACCCCAGGCTTCCGTAAAGCGAAAGACCGTCTTTACCACCCCGGGCGCTGATCAGGTGGTCCTGGGTAATCCCCACATCGTAGGCCATATCCCAGTAATCGGTTCCCTGAAGGCTTTCGGGATTGGGAAAATAGGGATCGAGTCCGCTGTTTTCGGCAATGCGATTCATGATCCGGGCGAATTCGGAAGCGCCCGCGAGATTCAGGTCCGGCATGTAATCGAAGCCCAGGGACGACTCTACCTGGATAACCGGTTTCCCGCCGCCCTTCTTGGTCGTGATCAGGATCACGCCCTGCCCCGCGCGGGAGCCGTAAATAGCCGAAGCGGACGCGTCTTTCAGGACGTCGATACGCTGAATATCGGAAGGGTTCAGAAAGTTAAGCGCATTGTATCCCATTTCGATACCGTCCACAATAATCAGCGGCGTGGTATTGCCCGTCAGGCTGCTAAGCCCCCGGATCAGAATGGTTGGCTGGGATCCGGGGAGACCGCTCCCGGGCAAGATCTGCACGCCAGGCAGTTTTCCCTGAATGGCGTTGGCTACGTTGCCCGTTACCTGCGATTGAATATCTTCGGCAGAAACCGAAGCGATGGAGGTGGTTACGCTTCGCCGGGATGCGGTCTGGTAACCGATAACCACCACATCCGACAACTGGTATCCCGCCATTTCTAACTGAACATCGAGCTGAGCAGCCGTTCCGACCGGCCGCTCGGTTGCCAGGTAACCCAGCAACGAAAACTCAAGGATGTCCGAGGGAGCGGCCTGGATCGAAAATTTCCCGTTTAAATCGGTGCTGGTTCCGTTTTGGGTACCTTTCACGACAATACTTACGCCCGGCAGGGGGGCGCCGGCACTGTCGGTAACCGTCCCGGTGATTTGCCGGGTTTCCTGGGCTACTGCGCTTTGCAGCAACATCATGCAGGTGATCGCCGCAAGCATCAGTCCCCTGGAACAGCGTTGCAATGTTTCCATCTTCGTTATGTTTGTTTTCAAGCGTAGAATTGGTCTATTGCATAGGCTCCTGGATTAGTGGTCTTTTATTAATGTCAGCATGTCTTCTTCGGTTAGCCGGGTCCTCGGCCGGAATTCCCTCCCCTGCATGTAGTTCAGCAGACTGTGCCTTAGCTGGCGTGCAACCGGACGCTTTTCCAGATCCTGGGCAATGTCGGCAGCACAGATGATGAGGCTTCCCGGACCAACCTGCGCTTCCAGGACCAGTGCCATCTTGCGGTTCTTGAAAAAGTTGTCGATCACCCGGACCAAGGGCTCCATCGGAGGCAGGGAATCGATCACCAGACTTTTGGAATGCATAATCAGGTCCCACCACTGCCAGTTGGTGTGAAAGTCGGTAGGAAAATCAGCCAGGGCGGGATGTCCGGGATCGCAAAGCAGGCCCATGGTGCCGGGCTGGTCCGGAAAATGGACCGGACTCCAGAATACCTGGGTAAATCGTCCGTCTACCCCCTGCAATTGAGCCGTGTCCGGATTGAAGAGCACCTTTTTCCCTTGGGAAAGTAAGGCGAGCGCCTCATCCACCGAGCGGGTAAAGACAGGCTCAGGGGCGGGGTCCGGCAACGCGGGCGGATACACCCAGATGGGCCATTCGTTTTCATAATCCGTACCCGGAATGCGCACCCGTACGTTCAGCCTGCTAGCCCGGCTTACCTTATCCAGTGGAGCCCGGATGGTACCCAGGGCGGTGAGCGAGCCCGAAGGGGCTGAGGTCAGGATCAGTTTGCCCGACCCGATAGGCCGGGCACCGGGTTCGTCTGCGAGGCTTATCGACCAGACGGCTTCGAGCTGGGTCAGCTCCCTGGAGGAATAGTTAAAAAGTTCGGCCTGTGCCTCGAACGACTCATCGCTGGTATAAACGGCTTTCGGAAAACGCAGCAAGGGGACTACCGGCGAGCAGAAACGGCGGAAGGCTTCCGGCGCGATCAATCCCTTGCTTTCCCAGAAGGCATCCAGAATACCCACCAGCGCGGTTCCCTGACCGGGAAAATCATGCAGGTCCAGCAACTGGAAACCGCTTACGCCGCGGGTCTTTAACGCACGCTCAATTTCCTCCTTGTAAAGCAGCACAGCCAGTTTTCCGCTGGCAAGGGTAAATTCATCGGCGTACTCCAGCAGGCCCTTTCGTTGCAGATCGTTCCGCACGGCCATGAAATTAAGTGGCTCGAGAACCCCGGTATATTTTTCAATTTCAGCCAGGTTCGGATAGACCGAATATTGCCCTATTTCATGTGTTATGATGGGCACCGGCATGCTGTCGATAGCAAATGAGTAATCGGTCTGGAAATCGGGGTACCGGTTGTTGAAAATACCCTGCCCCCGTACCCAGCCTTTCTTGGTCCACTGGGTGACAAAGAAATCGTCCTCCGCCTCCGGCCAGGCGCCATGCCCTTCCTGAAAGGTAAAGGTCGTCGTGGAATACAAGCGCCGGGGATCCGTCGCTTTCAAGTCACCGGTCAAGGATTTGATCAGGCCGAAGTCGCCCTGCAATTCGTTCCCAAGCGACCAAAAACAAAAGGATGGATGGTTCCCGTAGGCATCCCGCATGCGTTCGGCTTCCTCCCGGATGAATCGGACCGTTGCCGTGTCCTCCCCGAAATTCAGAACCCACAGCGGCAATTCGGCCTGGAGGTAAAAGCCAAGGGAATCGGCCACTTCAAAGGCCGCTTTGGGCGGAGACCAGGAATGAAAACGAAGGTGGTTCAGCCCGTAGGCGCGGGCGGCGTTGAATACCTTGATCCATCCTTGTTTATCCATGGGCGGATGCCCCGCAAGCGGAAAGATACTGCATTCCAAGGTCCCGCGGAGAAAAAGACGGCGTCCGTTCAGCAAGAGACGTTCCCTTTGGGCCTGCAATTCCCGCAGGCCGAATTTCACTTCTTTTGTTTGGGTGGAACTACCGGATGAAAGCGCCACGCGCAGGGTGTACAGATGCGGGTTGAACTCATCCCAAAGCTCCGCGCCGGGTCCCAGTTCCAGCATTAACTGCTTGCCGGTGGCCCCGGGAGATAAGCTAACCGCGATTTCCTTCTGCTGAACGGCCACCGCCCCGGAAAGAACGGTCAGCGTCAGCCGCGCCCTGGCAGTGCGCGGGGTTTCGTTCTGCAGTTTCAGCTCCGCGGTAAGGGCACGTTTATCCACATCGGGAAATACCTGGACCGAGCCGATGGAAACGGCCGGGACTGCCTCCAGGTACAGATTGCCCAGCAGACCGTTCCACATGATCTGCGTTTCGTTGGTGTAGGCATGGGCCATATCCCGGTAACTGATATCGTATTGTTTCGAATTGTCGATCCGCAGGACCAGCACGTGCTTTCCGGGAGTAAGCAGCGTGCCAAGCTCGTATTCATGGGGCGTGTTGAGACTTTCCCGGGAGCCGGCCTCTTTTCCGTCTACCCAAAGCGTAGTTTTCCAGAGGGCCCGTTCCAGGAAGAGGCGGACGTTCCGGTTGTCCCAGTCCGCCGGGATGACCACTTCCTTGCGGTACCAGGCAACCCCCACGTATTCGTGCCTGCGTGTCAGGTGCAGCATCACCTCCCGGGTAACGCGCTCGGCATTTAGTTGGGGCTTGGTTCCAATCCCCGCGTCGTCCAGGGTACCGGGAAATTGCAAGGTGCCCTCGGGCCGGAAGTGTTGCCGATACCATTTTTCGGAAAGGCCCTGATCGTCCGGATCAAGCCGGTATTCCCAGGTTCCATCCAGCGACAGGCGCATCCCCGCGCCGCCGGGACCATCGCCCAAAGCTGGACCATCGCCCAGGCCGGGCTGACCGCTCAGACAGGGCGCATCGCTTGGCGCGGGCGCCAGGCGTATGCCGGCCACCTCGCCGGCGCGGGCAATCGAGGGATACGCCGCCCCGGAAAGAAGGCTGAAAAACAGACAAATCCGTGTCGATAGGGGGGCAATCATACTTCCGATTTTTGGGTTCCGATAATTCCGGGACGGAATCTTTCCAGAAAGGAGGCCATTTCCAGGTGAATGGCCGCTCCCTGATGATAGGTATTCATTTCGAGTGCCTTTTCCAGCATTTCCCGGCTTTCGTTCAGTTTGTTCAATCCCAGATAGCCCAAGCCCGCCATGTAGTAGCAGTGAATCCGGTTTCGCAGATCCAGATCCTGATCGAATACCAGCAAATCGGGCAGGGATACCGCGAAATAATCGATTTTGATACGGTCGTTCATATGTCGTTCGCCAAAATCGATCAATTTATTAAAAACTTCATTCGCTTTCCCTGTCTCTCCCAGCTTATGCCAGGCAAGTCCCTGATAAAATATTTTGTCGGGTTGCGGATCGTTGTAAAAAATGGCCTGAACAGGTTCACTATTTCCTTTTTTTGCCTGCTGGAACTTTTCGAGTGACTCCTCCCGGCGGCCGAGCTGCTCATAGGCCAAGCCCTGCAGAAAATGGATATCGTTTTCCGCCACATTGTAGAGTTTTCCTTCCCCCAGATTTTCCGGATATTTTTCTGTTGCCGCAAGCAAATCCAGGGCCCTCTCCGGATCGTCGTTCAATAAGGCCTGTTTGGCCAGCTCCATGTGGCATATCAGGAATTGACCCACCGTTTTTCCCTCACCCCCCTCCCAGGGATGGAAATGGCGGGCGGCCAGCAACTCCCGGGCTTCCTCAAACCGGCCCAGTTGATTGAGCAAAGTCACTTTTTCAAGATACAGATCGTCCCGTTGCTCCACCACATGGCGATAGGTTTCCAGCAGATCAAAGCGTTTTTCCAGGGGATAGTTCGTTAGTTTGTAAAGCTGATCCAGTTCCATCAAAACCCGCGCATCGTTCCGGTCAAGCGCAAAGGCCCTTTCCAGCGCCTTAATTGCCTTGTCCTTCTCCTTCAGCTTATTGTGGTAAGCAAGGGAAAGGTTCCGGTGTACGGTTGGAAAACCGGGATCGGCTTTGGCCGATTGTTCCCAGCAGTTGATCGCCTCCGGATACTGTCTTTTGTCGTACCAGAGGTTTCCCAGATTATACCAGGCGCGGGCATCGTCGGGCTGCAGTTCAAGCGCCGCCTGAAGCACCAGCACATCTTCCACCCGGTTCGGAAAACTCGGCCTTGCCGGGCCGCGGGAAGCCGTCAGGAAGTGATTCTGAGCCGTTTTCACATCCTGGGTTTTGACTGCACACCAGCCCTTATAATAGGCCACCATGGGGTCGGGCAGGGAGCCCCCCTCATATTCCTGCAGCAACCGTCCGGCTTCCCTGAAAAGTCCGGCATGCACGTAATCGATTGAATACTCAATATAGGTGGTGGACTGGTTTCGAATCAGCGATTTCATCCGGCGGAGTTCCTCCTCCGCCCCGGCCGGCTGCCCGGTTTCAAGAAGCAGGAGGTATTTTTCAAAGCGGCACCCGTAATTGAAGGTATCGATGGCAAGCGATTCATCAAGCCATTTTCTTGCCTGGTCTGTTCTTCCGGTTTTGCGTAACAACAGGGCCTTGAGATGCCGGATCTGCGGACTGTGGAAATTCCGGGACAACGCCTGTTCGGTCAGGCGGAGCGCTTCCCCGTAATTCTTCCGGATGGCGTCAATCCGGGCCAGCTCAAAGAATGCGCTGTCCTGCCAGGCAGCATTCCAGGTAGCCTTATAAAATGCCTCATAGGCTTCCTCAAACTTCGATTGGAATTTCAGCGAACAGCCGAGATTATAATAAGGCTCTCCATCGTACGGATTGGGATTGCGCATGGTAATCCGTTCAATTGCCTTTCTGAAATAGGGTTCCGCCTCGGCAAACCGGGCCCGGCGCAGATACCATAGGCCCAGGGCGTTGTTATTCCGGACATCCCCCGGATCCCTTTTCAGCGCCTCCAAATAGTAATCCCGGGGATCGTAAGTAGCGTGTCTGTACTGTTCCAGATGCAGGCCGTGCAAATACAATTCCTCGTTGGTGGGCAGGGTTTCAGGCAAAGGCGCGGCCGTCGCGGCAGGGGGAACCTCCTTTTCTGTCTCCGCTTCGGGTTCCCAGTCAACCAGCCTATTTCCGTCTTGGTCCCTGACCTCGATCCGCAACTGCTGATACGCCGTTGTAGTACGCCCGGTAGCAGCGTCGGTCAGCTTGCCCGAAAGCGCTTCCGGCAAGGGGATCAGACTTTCATACGGAACCGCGGGTGACAGATCCACCGTTTCATCAAAAAGTTCCTTCTCTTTATGAAGCAGGCGGATCCGGGCTTTGAGATAAACAGCGGTTACGTATACGCAGACGCGCACCCGGTCCTGTTGGGGCTCCATGTTTACCATGGCTTCCCGGGTCGCGTTCTTGACCATGCCCGCCTTGCTGTAGGGCATGAAGTACTGCGAAAAAGTCTTCTCCTCGTTCGGTTGCAGCCAGCTGAAGTCCGGCTGATTGTCGGTAAACACCCCGGTCATCAATTCGATATAGGGACCGTCCTGATCGGTCAGGTTTCGGTCCCAGGCATGTCCGAAATCCCCGTTGCCCCAGGTCCACTGCTTTTTGCCTGGGCTGATGTGGTGATTGGCCACGTGCAGAATCCCCGCCTCCGTATCATGCTCGTACCCGCCCATGAAATCATACCGCGAACGGATGGCCATGTAGGAAGTGGGCACCGGGATGGTGCTGTAGCGGGATATATCGGTTCCCGGGGCGTAGTTCACCTTATAATAAACTCCTTTTGCAATGGGAAAGGAGGAAACATCCCGCTTTCCGTGATCAAAAACCGCATGCACGTCCGGAGGAAAGACCGATTGGTACTGATCGTTCACTTTGACCGCCGGGTTGGCCCACCAGAGAAAAGTCTGCGGAAAATGGGTGCGGTTATACAACCTGCCGCTAATCTCCAGGTACGCTTTACCGGGGTAAAGGGTAAAGCCCGCCGTGCCGCGGGTCCGGAACATGATCTCCACCTCGTTGACCAAAACGGTTTTGCTACCGTCCGCATTCTCCTGAAGTGAATAATCCACCGGTAGAAAGGTGCTTGGCCGGTGATGCTGCGGCCAGTTAAATTCAATGCCACCCGAGATCCAGGGGCCGGTCAGCCCCACCAGCGCGGGTTTGATCACCTGATTATAATAGACGAAGTGGCGTTCCCGTATTTTATCCCAGGCCATCTGGATTCTTCCCCCCAGCTGAGGAAGGATCATGATCTTCAGGTATTCGTTCTCCAGAAACAGACCGATGTATTCCCGGTCCACTTTTTCATCTTCGATCTTCTCAATTACGGGATAGGGATAGACCACCCCGCTGCTTCCCTGATACACGCGCTTCTCCAGAAACATTGGATTTTTTTCCGGCTCTCCTGTTCCGTAGGTAGGTATGACAACCTTTTCCTCCCATACTTTAACTGGTTCCTTCATATGTTAAGAATTACAAAATCTAAGTTAGCCGGTCCGTACGCTGGGTAAAATGGATGATCATTGCATTATCATGGATTATTTTCTTATTTTTACTTTGCTAACCAGTATATGAAGAAGAAAGAAGGATTTGAAGGCCAGGAGGCCATTGTTTTGCCAAAGAATGTCGTACGGCAGTGTGAGAAACTGTCGGTGATACAGGACTTGTATATTACCGACATCGGCTATTACCCACGTGCCAAGTTCCATTACCGGGAACGCCCGCAGGGAGCGGATGAACATATTCTGATTTATTGTGTAAGCGGCTGCGGCTACTGTGATATGGGGAAGAAAAAACTGCAGATCAACCCGAACGAGTACCTGATCGTACCCCAGGGAAGGGCCCATGCCTATTGGGCGTCCGAGGAGCAACCCTGGACTATTTACTGGGCGCATTTCAAAGGGAAGCTAGCCGACCACCTGAGCGAACTCCTGTACCGGCGGCTGTTCCGCCAGCAAAACGCGATCCAGTACAATGAATCGCACATCAACCTGTTCCGGAATATTTACCAGGTACTGCAGCTAGGATACAGCAAAGATAACCTGGAATACGTCACCTTGAACTTCTCAGGATTCCTGACTGCCTTTGTTTACAACGACAAGTTCAATCTGACAACGCCCAGGGAGCAACCGGACGTGGTAGATACATCCATACTTTACCTAAAGCAGCACATTGGCGAAAGTCTTACCCTCAAACAGATTGCCGACCACGTGCATTTATCGGTTTCGCACTTTTCGGGTCTTTTTCACAAGAAAACAGGTTTTTCCCCGATCGAATATTTCAATCATTTGAAGATGCAGAAAGCCTGCCAGTTGCTGCATTTTACCGAACTCCGTATTTACGAAGTAGCCGCCGCTACCGGAATCGAAGACCCCTATTATTTTTCCCGGATCTTCAAGGAAAACATGGGAGTGTCACCAAAAGAATACCGGATGCGCTGGCAATTGAATGACGTGCGGCCTGGCCGGCAGCAGCTTTAGCCGCATCCGGCCGGCGCTTCGCTGTAACCCGGGGACACCTTGCCGAAACGCTACAGTCTGCTCTCCACGCGACGAATGCGAAAACTATTGATGGTTACCGGAATGATCACCGCTGCACAGGCAAGGGTGAATTGTTCAAATCCCACGCCGTGGTCGAGCAGAAATCCGAGGGCAACCGGAGCCAGCGCCGTGCTGAGAACCAGGACCATGGAAAACAGGCTCCGCACCTGGCCTACCCGCCCGGTGCCGTATAGCTCGGCAAGGACCGCGGTACTGATCACATTGTTGGCCCCCGATGAGATACCGGTTAAAAGGAGAAACAACAAGGGGGCGAGTTTTCCGGGGATCAACGCCAGCGCGAGTAGACCAAAAGTAAGCGGGATCAGCAAAAACGGGAAGAGATTCCGGGCGGAAAACCGGTCGGTGAGGATCCCGCCATAGAGCATGAAAATCAGGCGCGAGGCAGCGTATCCTGTAAAACACAGCGAATACCATTCAATAGACCACCCTTTGGCTTCGGCCATCAGATACTGAAAGAAAAACAAGGCCGTGGAAACAAATCCGAATAGGAACACCGGAAGGATCAGGATCCAGAAGGCCTTCCCCGAGGCAATCTGCCCAATATACTTCCATTTGGATTGCTGCGCGTCGGTACGGGTGGAAACCCCGGTGTCGAAAACCTCCAGATTGATCCTACTGAACGAGATCAGGGTCAGAAAAAGCAAAAAGGCCGAAAGGAGAAGCGCCGTCCGCCAATCCCAGAACGCGAGGATCGCTCCGGCCGCGATCGGAAAGAACATCTCTCCCATCGGGTATCCCAAAGAGGACAAGCTCAACGCTTTCCCCCGGTCGGCTGTAAAGTGTCTTGATATCACGCTCATGCTGATATGGCTCATTAATCCCTGTCCCCCGAGCCGGAGTCCGATCAGCGCCAGAAAAACCATAACCGGGTGAATGGCGATCCCAAGCAATGCGCAGGACACGGCAAGCAGAATATTCGTTCTGGCAGTAATCAACCGGGTATGCCCCTGGTCAACCAAATGCCCGAACTGGAGCAGAAAGAAGGAAGCAATTACCGTAGCTAATGCGTAATAGGATCCGAACGCCGACTTTGAGAAACCAAACTCGGTCAGAATACCCGGTACGAATAGCGATATAAAAAAGGTTTGGCCGAAACTGGACAGGAAAGTCAGCAGCCAGCCAAAGAATACCGGACTGAAGTTCCCCTTTAAAAACAGATAATACGACCGCATAAAACTTATCAGATGATCAAAGTGTAAGAATTACACCAAGGGAACAGCGGATATTCAAAATGGTTTAGGCTGTTTTACAGGCGGGGGTCAGAATTCATTCCATACCTCATTCCACAGAAAGACAAGGGAGGTATTGAAACGGTTCTCCAGCAGTTGCAGCGAGGCGGACACCTGGTTATCGTTGCGGTATTCCCCGCTGAGAAGATGTTCCAGATTGCCCAGGAGGGCGGCCGCAGCTACCCGCCGGATGATGTCGCGGTTCATCCCGCCCCCAATGGCCGGCTTAACTCCCGTATTCAACCAGTTCATAAACGGATCGGCCGATGGCTCCTCGGTATATTTCTGCACCGCGGGAACCAGTAAGATTATCGTCAGCGGCGGAAGACCGGCTTTCTTCACCAATTCTTCTATCGCCGTTTCCTGTTCCTGCTCGTTAAGTGCAGGATCCGCTACGATTTCAGCGATGCGTATAGCCGCCAGCAGCTGTTCCCGATTGACTGTTGCCTGTTCCTGCGGAATGGGCAAGGTGGTCCCGTCGGGGAAGCGGTACGCTTTTACCAGGACCCACCTGTCCTTTTTACTTTCCTTCACCTTCCGCGTCAAGCGGGCCACATACTCGCCCAGCGGCTGTTCATGGACAAATAGCCGCGAGATTGCCGCAGCATTTGTATCCGGTTCAATATCCGGCAATTTAAGGTAGTAGTCCAAGCGTTGATTGGGATCATTGCTTTTGATTGCGTCTTTAAAAAGAGATTGGGTCCGGCCCTTCATTTCAACAATAAATTCGGCACGGGTGTCGGCCGATTTCCGGATTTTTCCAATCGAGTCGGCAGGCAGCCGTTGAGCCAGGGCAGCCCAGGCCTGGTCAAGAACTTTCCGGTTCCGGCCGATCTCTTCCAGCGCCCGCTTCATCGGGTCGTCCGCCTCGCCCGTGGGGGAACCCGCTTCTTTTTCGCAGGACAAAAACAGGATTGCGATGGAGATACAAAGTGTAAATAGCTTTTTCATGATTTTTAAAATTATAGACCGAAAATAGCCTGTCCGGAAAGCGCAGCCGGTACCGAATGTTTCAATGAAGGTTTTCAGTTTATAAAACGCGCGTACTGATTGACGGAAAAAGCGCGGCTTTGCATTCCACTTATCAATCCGTACCCGACATCCGTCAATGAAGGCCGGCGGACGGTCCATTTTCCTGCGCAGATCCGAAACGGATGTATTCTATTTGACACCGGAACAAAATCAATCGACATGAAAAAGAATTACATTGCAACATCACTATTTCTTATGGCTTTGCTTTTTTCCTGCAAAAAGAGCAAAGAGATGCAGCCGGTCAATCAGGCGCCGGAGGCGGTACTGAAAGTGGAAAGCAGCGCGGGAAAACTGTGGAATAGGGTTAAAATAGTCGTGGACGCTTCCGATCCGAACGGAAAAATCCAATCGGTGGAGTTGTTCGCCAACAACAAACCGGTGGGCCATGTGACCAATGCACCCTATGAATTTCTGTGGGACACTCGTGATTTCGAGGATGGGGAAGTCACACTGAAAGCGGTCGTTACCGACGACATGGAAGAAACCAGCACTCCCGAGAAAAAGGTGGAGGTCATCAATACCCTGATCGATTACGACCTGCACGAAAAATTCCTTACCATGAGTCCGAATTTCAAGTATTTTACCTTCATCACCGGAAAAAAAGGAGAACTGCTCTTTTTCGAACAGATCGAATCGCTCCCCTACAAAAAGACGGTGCGGAGACCCGAGGAATTCGACGACGGAAAGTTTGAGCTTCATTTCGCATACGCCAACCCCGGAACGGGCAGTATCATTACAATCTCCGATATTACCCCGGGCGAATTCGCACCCCTGGACGACGACAAACGGGGACAGAAGATCGGGACCGCCCAGATGAAGTTCAAAGACATTCCCGAACACAATTATTACACCTACGAGAACTACACCGGAAAATCGCTGAGCAACCTTTTCGCATACAACACCGGTATATACGAAAACCTCAACCTGGCCTATCTATACCTGCGGAATGACAAAAAGGGCTTATATAAAGTCATTGAAAATCTGACTGAAGGGGGAATGGAAACCTCCCTATCAACCACGGGTTTTGAAATGGAAATGCACGAATTAACCATCAACCATAAACTGAATGGAGTCACCTTCAATGTTTTTGGCCATACAGGACCCGGACCGGATGCACCCTCGGTAAAAGTTTTCAGTCATCACGGGCAAGTTATGCCATCGTACCATGTACTCTATCACCTTCCCCATAAATCGCCGGCATTTGATCATTTTTCCAGTGTGATCTCGTTTGACAAAGACGGCAGAATTCATTCCATGGAATCGTATTCCGATCCGATCACCAAGCCCTTGATGCAAGAACTCGGCGCCCAGCTCAGCAGCCAGAAATTAAGTGAAATTGACATTGTTATTTCGGGGAAGGACCCGTTCGATATGGTTTTCTCCAATTATTACCTTACCAACAACGGATTCAATTTTAGCTGGAGATGCTATTCACCCAGGGGAGACATCCGGTTCCCCGCAATCCCCCCGCAACTCACCCAAGCCTTTGCAAAATTCAGCAACGCCAACCTGGTATTTGCAGAGGCAGGGGTTAATCTGACCCTCCAGGACTACGATCATCTGGATGGATACGGGGATTACCTTTCGGCGTTCACCGGCCGCACGGGGAAAACCCTGAAGGAAGGCGGCCAGTATGCGGTATCCGTAATGCACCAATTCCCTCAGCCCTGATTGTTCCGGAATCCTTTAGGGGCAGGACGCCCCGGTCTTCCAGCCTGCCCCGGGTTCCGAACTTCGTTTTTACAAGATAAATCTGTACTTTCAACAAGACGATGGCAAGAACCTATACCAATAGCGAATTCGAGGACATCCTGATCTATTTCGCCAATTCCATACTCGGTCAGCATACCGAAGATGAAATTGCCTGGGATCTTGCCAAGAACTGTATTTCAAAGCTTGGATTTGAAGACTGTGTAATCTATTTCGTAGATGAATCCAATGATCTGCTTGTTCAGAAAGCGGCTTACGGTCCGAAAAACCCAAAGGAGTTCGAAATCTCCGATCCCATATTCATCCCCATCGGAAAGGGGATCACGGGCTCGGCTGCCAAATACGGCCGGTCCGAATTGATCCACGACACCTCTTTGGATAAGCGGTATATCGTAGACGACAAACGGCGGTTTTCTGAAATAACCGTACCGGTAATCGTTGACGGAAAAGTATTCGGAGTAATTGATTGCGAGCACTCCGAGAAAAACTTCTTCACCCGGCAGCACCTGAAGATCCTGGAGGCAATCGCGTCGATCTACGCGGTAAAAATCAGCAAGGTCCGCGCGGAACGGGCCGCCCGGGAAAAAGAGCGTCACCTGCTGAATATCCAGCAGGAACTGCTGGCTCTCAAAGTGCGCGCGCTCAGAACCCAGATGAATCCGCACTTCCTCTTTAACGCCATCAATTCCATTCAATTTTTCATTACCACCGGAGAGCGGAAATCGGCCTTGGGCTATCTCACCACACTCAGCCGGCTGATCAGGTATTACCTCAATAATTTCGAGCAAGACACCGTGCCTATCGGTGAGGAACTGGATTTGATGCGATACTATCTGGACCTGCAGGAAATGCGCTACTCCGGAAAATTCACCTACCTGTTCCGGACCACGGTTAGTGATTATGGGGCTGCCCTGAAAATACCCAATATGATCCTCGGATCCTTTACCGAGCATGTGCTCGAAAATTCCATTTTCGACAACGAGGGCCATGGGAAGGTGAATATCAAAATCCGGATCGAAGAGGAAAAACTAAATGTCACGGCCATTTACACAGCAGCTGCGCGGAAGGCACGGAACCGGTCTGTTAATTACCGGAAAGACCTTGCTTCCTGGGAAGAGCAGGTGAGTCTGCTGAATAGGCTAAAAGGATCCGGCATTGAACGGCAAAAGTACCGAAGACACCTTGCCCGGACCGGTATTTTCGTCGAAATCGTTCGGATCTGCTTACCTATAACCGACTGATATGAGATTCCGCTTCCCAGGTCTGAATGGATGCCTCCTGCTGCTCACCCTGGCCACCGCGGGGGCCGGGCAATCGCAACCCGGACCGGACAGTCTTGTCCAGGAGTTAAAGTCTCATTCCAAAAAAGATACCCTTTACCTGGAAACCCTGATAACACTGGCCAGAAAAACCAGGACCCAGGATTTCAGTAAATCCGAGTCTTATTTTTCAGAAGCCATTTCCCTAAGCAGGTCGCTGAAAGACACCCCCCGCCTGGTCAGGTCCCTCAACGGCGCCGGAATCACCGCCGGAATGCAGGACAAGTATTCCGCGGCCATCGATTATTTCAATCAGGCGCTGGAGCTGGCAATCCAACAAGGACTCCTACGGGACGCGGGCGTCAGCTACGGCATGCTGGGAATTGTTTACAAACGCCTGGGAGACTATCCCCGCAGTCTGGAAAACTACACCGAAAGCCTGCGGATCTGTGAGAGGCTTCGTGACGCCGAGGGAATCGCGTCAAACAACAGCAACCTGGGCGTCCTTTTCGACATGATGAAGGAACCGGACAAAGCGCTGGAGTATTTACATCGCGCGCTTTCCTGGTACCGGGAGAACCATTCCGGATCGCATGATTACGGAAAGAACATCGCCGACCTGCATTCAAACATTGCCAATATCCATACCCGCGGCGGCGAATACGACCTGGCTATTGAAAACTACCGGATCGCCCTGGATTATTACAAGAAACACCAAATTGGCCATTCGCTCCTGAATACCCAGTCCAACATGGGATGGCTGTATTACAAAAAGGGCGAATTGGCCAAAGCTCGTGAACTACTTCGTCATTCCCTGAAACAGGTTGATGATTTCAATCTTCCGCAGCAAAAGATTTCCATTCTTTACAGCCTCGCCCGGACAACGGCCGATCAGGGTTCGTTCCGCGAAAGCATTGCCCTTGCGTGGGAAGCCCGGCAGCTGGCCGACTCCATCGGAAGCCTGAAAAAGCGTTCCGATGCCCAACACCTTCTTTCCTACGTGTACGAAAAAGCAGGCGATCCGTTGCAAGCCCTTGCGCATTACAAACAGTTCAGCAGTTTGCAGGACAGCCTGTTCAATGAAGAAAAGACCCGGACCTATAAAAGCCAGCAGGTGATCATGGAGGTCCATGAAAAGGAAAACGCATTGAAAGCGCAGATAACCGCCGGCAACCGCTGGAAATGGCTCCTGGGAACCACATGCTTCTGTCTGCTGCTGACCGGACTGCTTTTTTATCAGAAATCCCGGCAACGACGGAAGTATGCAGAACATTTGGACGCCAAAAACCGATTGATTATCCGGCAAAAGACGGAAATCGAGGAAATCAACCGGCAGCTTGAAAAACGGATGCTTCGCGCGCAGATGAATCCGCATTTTATTTTTAACGCCCTCAATGCCATTCAGCATTTCATTACCTCCAACGACAAAAAGGCCTCCCTTCATTATCT
This sequence comes from Anseongella ginsenosidimutans, assembly GCA_029268045.1. Lineage (GTDB taxonomy): Bacteria > Bacteroidota > Bacteroidia > Sphingobacteriales > Sphingobacteriaceae > Anseongella > Anseongella ginsenosidimutans_A. Next base: position 21,179 of record JAJUHF010000013.1, on the reverse strand, counting down.
ATCGCTTTTTTCCTCCATGCTGAGACAGGTGCTAGAAACCTCGGTCAGCGCCACCATGACGCTGAAGGATGAAATTGAATTCCTTCGGGTGTACCTGGAATTGGAGGCCTTGCGCTTTGACGAAAGTTTTGAATACCATATCAGCCTCGACGATCGGCTGGATGCGGACATGCTGGAACTGCCCGCCATGGTCATTCAGCCCTTTGTGGAGAACGCCATCCTGCACGGTCTGATGCCCCGCAATGGCTGCCGGAAGCTGCTTATAGATATCCGGGACGGCGGAGAACACATTGCCGTCACCCTGACAGACAACGGTATCGGCCGCGAAGAGTCCGCGCGTCTCAACCGGAAACGGGTCGGAAAAAACCCCTCCAGAGGTATTTCACTGAGCAGGCAGCGCCTGGAAACACTTGCCGGCCAAACCGATCGCCGGGCGGGAATCCGCTATACCGACCTCCGGGATCCTGCCGGTCTGCCAGCCGGCACCCAAGTAGAAATCAACATCCCAAAACAGGAACTATAAAATGATACGGGCAGTAATTGTAGAAGATGAAAAACACAGCCGGGAAACACTGAAGAACCTGCTGTCGGAATTTTGCGAAGGGGTAAGCGTAGCTGGAATGGCGGGTTCGGTCGACGAAGCCTGCAGCCTGATTCCGCAGAGCGAACCCGATCTGGTATTCCTTGATATTGAGCTTCAGACCGGAACGGGATTCGATGTTCTGAACAGTCTCCAGGACCTGCGTTTCGATGTCGTATTTACCACCGCCTTCGAACACTATGCCATCAAGGCGATCAAATTCAGCTCCATCGATTACCTCCTGAAACCCATTGATATTCCGGAATTGCAACAGGCGGTGGAAAAAGCAAACGAGCAAAAAGACGCCGCGCTGCAAACTGAAAAACTGAAAGCCTTGCTGGAAAATATAAACGCACGGCCGGAAGGGGACCGGAAGATCTGCCTGGCCACCCAGGAGCGTATGGAATTCATCCGCATCCGCGACATCCTTTATTGCGAAGCCAGCGGCTCCTACACCCAATTCTATCTGAAAAACGGGCTTTCCCTGCTGGTAAGCAAGAACCTGAAAGAATACGAAAACATGCTGGCCGATTACGATTTTCTCCGCGTCCACAACAGCTTTCTCATCAACCTGCGGGAGGTAAAGAGCCTGGTAAAAACCGAAGGCGGGTATATATTGATGAATAACAACTCGCAGATCAGCATTTCACCCAAAAAGCGAGACCTGTTCCTGGACCGGATGAGGTTATTGAGTTAGTACATGTCATTCCGCCACCCTTGCATGAAGCGAGGCAACAAAAAAGCCGCTACAGCTATTTTAAGCTATGCGGCTTTTAAGTGGTGGTACCAGCTGGAATCGAACCAGCGACACAAGGATTTTCAGTCCTTTGCTCTACCAACTGAGCTATGGTACCCCTTTGCAGGGCTGCAAATATAGAAGATATTTCGAAGAATTGAAAATTTGAAAATGAAAATATAACCACTACCTTCATGACAAAATCCGGGTACCGTCCGGGTCGTGAAAACCAATCGTATGATAAGCCAGCTTGCTTTTATTCTGTTGCTAATCCTGGGGACGGGATGGTTTGTCCGCAACGTCCGTAAAATCAGGAAAAACATCGGGCTTGGCCGGCCGGTAAACCGCTCCGACCGGAAAGCGGCACGCTGGAAAACAATGGCGCGCGTCGCCTTGGGACAAAGCAAAATGGTCCGGCGCCGGGCGGTGGCGGGAATCATGCACATCCTGATCTATGTGGGCTTTGTCATCATCAACCTGGAAGTGCTGGAAATTGTGCTCGATGGGGTATTGGGAACCCACCGCTTGTTCGGAACGCTTGCTCCCGGCCTGTACGCCGTGCTGATCGCCTCGTTTGAATACCTTGCCGTCGGTGTGATCCTGGCTTGCCTCGTTTTTCTGCTACGAAGGAATGTCCTGCGGCTGAAGCGGTTTTCGGGGATCGAAATGACAGCCTGGCCGAAAAGTGACGCCAATTTCATTTTGGTAGCGGAAATTCTGCTGATGGCCGCCTTCCTGACCATGAACGGGGCGGACTACGTGCTTCAGCTGATGGGAACCGAGGGCTACATCCGGGCGGGCGCTTACCCGGTTTCCTCTCATCTGATGCTCCTTCTCCCCGGCAGCGAGGCAGGTTTGATCCAAGTCGAGCGCTTTTGCTGGTGGTTCCACATAACCGGCATTTTCATCTTCCTGAACTACATCCCTTATTCCAAGCATTTCCACATATTTCTCAGTTTCCCCAATACCTGGTATGCTAAACTGGAACCGAAGGGGAAGTTCACCAATATGAATGAAGTGACCCAAGAAGTAAAGGCCATGCTGGATCCTTCATTTACTCCCGAATCTGCAACACCGCCGGAACGGTTCGGCGCCCGCGACGTACAGGACCTTTCCTGGGTTAATCTGATGAACGCCTATGCCTGTACCGAATGCGGACGCTGCACGGCGGTCTGTCCGGCTAACCTGACCGGAAAACTACTCTCTCCCCGAAAGATCATGATGGATACCCGGGACCGGCTGGAAGAAGTCGGCAGGAACAAAAACCGGCATGGAGCGGATTACGACGACGGAAAAAGCCTGTTTGATTACATCAGCACCGAAGAGCTATGGGCCTGCACCACCTGCAATGCCTGCGTGGAAGCCTGCCCCGTCTTGATTGATCCGCTGGAAATCATTTTGGAGCTCAGAAGAAGCCTGGTTATGGAGGAATCCAAATCGCCCCAGGGCTGGAGCGCCATGTTCAATCACATCGAACACAACGCGGCTCCCTGGCAATTCTCCCCCGCCGACCGTTTAAACTGGGCAAAAACCAATACCTGATACAAACGATATGATGTTCTCATTAGCCGATGTGGCCGCCTCGAATAAACAACCCGAACTGGTCTTCTGGGTAGGATGTGCCGGCAGCTTCGATGAGCGGGCACAGCGGATTACCCGAAGCGTAGCCAAGATCCTGGACCACGTAGGCATAGATTACGCGGTTCTGGGAACGGAGGAAAGCTGCACTGGTGACCCCGCCAAACGGGCCGGCAATGAATTTCTTTTCCAGATGATGGCCCTGAGCAATATCCAGGTACTGAACGGATATGGGGTCAAAAAAATCGTTACGGCCTGCCCGCACTGTTTCAACACCCTGAAAAACGAATATCCCGAACTGGGGGGAAACTACGAAGTGATCCACCATACCCAGCTGATCCAGCAGTTGATCCGGGAGGGGAAGCTGCGCGCGGCAGGAGGCGAAAGCTTTCATGGAAAGAAAATCACCTACCACGACGCCTGCTATCTGGGACGGGCAAACCGGGTCTATGAAGCCCCCCGGGAAGCGCTGAAGGCCCTGGATGCCGACCTGGTGGAAATGAAACGCAGCAGAGCGAACGGACTTTGTTGCGGAGCAGGCGGCGCGCAGCTATTCAAGGAACCCGAGCCGGGCAAAAAGGAAATCAACGTAGAACGGACCGAAGAAGCGCTGGCCAGCGGCGCGCAGGTGATCGCTTCGGCCTGCCCGTTCTGCATGACCATGCTGCGGGACGGTGTAAAGCAGTTGGAAAAAGAGCAGGAGGTGGAAGTACTTGACATTGCAGAACTGACCGTCCGGGCAAATGGAATCTAGCTAAACAAATGAAGCACAATAGCAGTTATTCAGGTATGCATCAATTTGCCGATAACTCAAGGGTCTGGATTTTTCAGGCGGACCGGGAACTCAGTCCCGATGAAATTAAATGGGTCTTTCCGAAATTACACGGATTTGTCGATCAATGGAAAGCCCACGGACACGCTCTGGCCGCCCATACCGAGATCCGGTATAACCGGTTCTTTGTGGTCATGGTGGATGAACGGAATGCATCGGCCAGCGGATGTTCCATTGACTCCCTGCACCGGTTCATGCAAGAACTCGAAAAAGCTTTGAACTTAAAGCTTTTTGACCGGTTCAATATCGCGTACAAAGAAAACGGGAAAGTGGTATCGGTTAACCGGGAAACCTTTGAAGAATTGTTGGAGGCCGGGCGCGTAAACCGCTCAACCATCGTCTTCAACAACATGGTGTCAACAAAAAAGGCATTGGAGGAAAGCTGGGAAATTCCGTTTGAACAGAGCTGGCATGCCCAGGTATTCACGGTCCGGGAATAAGGATTTCACTCAGAACTCGACCGGGCGCATGTAGCGCATCACCTGACGCGCGCGGCGGCTTACGTACGGTCCCGGATTTCGCACGGGATACTGCGTGGGGTTGGGCAGGATCGTCGCGATCAGCGCGGCTTCATACCGGCTTAACTCTTCCGCCGGCTTGTCGAAATAATACCAGGCGGCGGCCTCCGCCCCGTACACACCGATCCCCATCTCGGCCACGTTAAGATACACCTCCATGATGCGCTTTTTACCCCAGAAAAGCTCGATTAATACCGTAAAGTATGCCTCGAATCCTTTCCGCACATAGGAGCGTCCCGGCCAGAGAAACACATTTTTGGCCACCTGCTGGGAGATGGTACTGCCGCCGCGCATGTTGTTTCCCTGTTTGTTCTGCCGGTACGCGCGCTGGATCGCTTCCCAGTCAAAGCCCTTGTGTGACAGAAAAAGCTGATCTTCCGCAGCAATCACCGCACTGGGCAAATGCGGGGATATTTCGTGGATCGGCTTCCAATGTTTCTTCAGCTTCAGCGGCCTATCGTCGCGGAATTGCTCGTACAATCGCTTGGTCATTAAAAAAGTGACCGGAGGAGGCACAAACCGGTATAGGATCACCCAGCCCACGGTGATGAGCAAAAACCAAAGCAATGCTTTTCCCACAAAGCGGAGTACACGTCCAATCATTCGGCACAAATATAAAACTTGCTGAAAATCCGCGCGTAGCGTACAGAGCTTTTCCGGAACGCATTCCGGGCGGGTTCCATAAAAAAGACGCCTTCGGATTGGGAAGGCGTCTTTCTAATTCAAAAAAACGTTTGTACGGCAGGCTTATTCAGCCACCACTTCAAAAGGCACCTGCACCTTTACTTCTTTATGAAGATTTACGTTGGCCGTATAGGTACCGAGGAATTTCACGTCCGAGTCAAACGTGATCTTGCGGCGGTCCACCTCGAAACCGAGCTTTTTGATCGCCTCCGCGATCTGAAGCGCATTCACCGCACCAAAGATCTTTCCGTTCTCGCCGGCTTTCGCGCCGATGGTCAGACTGACGTCTTTCAGTCCTTCGGCAATCTTCTCGGCATCCTTCTTCACCTTTTCCTGCTTGAACTGGGCCTGGCGGATATTTTCGGCCAGCACCTTCTTGTTTGATTCGGTCGCCAAAACTGCCATCCCCTTGGGTAGCAGAAAATTACGTCCATAACCAGGCTTTACAGTAACGATATCGTCCTTCTCGCCCAGTTTTTTAACGTCCTGTGTCAGAATAACTTCCATTTCAGCTTCCTCCTTATTTCAAGCCATCGGTTACGTACGGAAGGATTGCAATATGCCTTGCACGCTTGATAGCCTGAGCAACTTTCCGCTGATACTTCAGGGAAGTCCCGGTAATCCGGCGGGGCAATACCTTACCCTGTTCGTTTACAAACTTTGTAAGGAAATTCGCATCCTTGTAGTCAATGTATTTGATACCGTTCTTTTTAAAACGGCAGTATTTTTTACGGTTGTCAACAACCTTGGGAGGTGTAACGTATTGAATCTGTTCCTGAGCTGCCATTATGCTGTCTCTCCTTCCTTTTGTTGTTCTCTTGATTTTCTGGTGGTCAGACCGGCCCGTTTGCGTTCGTTGTAGGCAACGCCGTGTTTGTCAAGCCGGATGGTAAGAAAACGCATCACGCGCTCTTCCCGTTTGTAGGCCAGTTCAAGTTTGTTAATCAATTCGCCGGGAGCCTTGAACTCAGTTATGTGGTAATAACCGGTTGTTTTCTTCTGGATCGGATACGCCAGCTTCTTCAAACCCCAACTATCTTCATGGATAATTTCGGCTCCGTTATCAGTCAGGAAGCTGCGGAATTTTCCGATCAGCTCCTGAGTGGCTTCTTCTGATAACAACGGGGTAAGAATTAAAACACTTTCAAAATTGTTCATTTTCCCTATTGAGTTTTTAATCCCGTTTTAAAACGGGTTGCAAATATAGGAAGATTAATCCGGAATTGGAACAAACTTTCCACTATCCAAATTCCAAGGGATGAGTGGCTTTCCAATGTAAATTATCGTGCCGTGAAGGACGGTCAACATAAAAATTATCCTTAATTTCGCCGTATGGAAAATTTTATCGTTTCAGCGCGAAAATACCGGCCTTTGCATTTCAACACCGTCGTAGGACAGGGCCATGTAACGGGAACGCTGAAAAACGCGATAAAAAACAATCAACTGGCTCAGGCTTTCCTGTTTTGCGGCCCGCGGGGCGTAGGCAAAACCACCTGCGCGCGCATCCTGGCAAAAACCATCAACTGCCAGCAGATCACACCCGATTACGAAGCCTGTGACACCTGTGAAAGCTGTCTTGCTTTCCGTAAAGGCGCCTCGCTGAATATTCACGAGCTGGACGCGGCTTCCAATAATTCGGTGGACGACATCCGCAGCCTGGTGGAGCAGGTCCGCTACCCGCCTCAATCGGGCAAATACAAAATTTACATCATTGACGAGGTGCACATGCTCTCCCAGAGCGCCTTCAACGCGTTTCTGAAAACGTTGGAAGAACCCCCGTCCTACGCGATCTTCATTCTGGCCACCACGGAAAAACACAAGATCATTCCCACGATCCTGTCCCGATGCCAGATATTCGACTTTAACCGCATCCGGGTGGAAGACATCGCGGGACACCTGGCCCATATTGCGGAAAAGGAACAGATCGCCTACGAAGCTGACGGTCTTCACCTGATTGCCCAGAAATCGGACGGCGCGCTTCGCGACGCGCTTTCGATGTTCGATCAGATCGTTTCCTTTTCGGGCGGCAACCTCAGCTACCAGGCGGTAATCGACAACCTCAATATCCTCGATTACGACTATTACTTCCGACTGACACGCTCTTTACTGGACGAAGACATTCCCGCCAGCCTGTTGTTGTTTGACGAAATACTCGGAAAAGGCTTCGACGGAAACAATTTCATCAATGGCTTATGTGCCCATTTCAGGAACCTGCTCGTTTGCAGGGAAGAAAGAACCGTGCAACTGCTGGAAGTGAGCGAAGGCATCCGGCAGCGTTACCTGGAGCAAGCACGGGAAGCATCTACGGGCTTCCTGTTATCCGCCTTAAATATCGGAAACCAATGCGACATCAATTACCGGTTGAGCAAAAACCCGCGACTGCAGGTGGAACTCGCCTTGATGAAAATGTGCCACATCAACTCGGTTATCCAAGCGGGGGCTGCCCCCAGGGACACCCCCCCCGTCGCTGACGAGGGGCTAAAAAAAAAACGGGTAACACCACCGAGTCCGCCAAGCGGAACGGCATCTCCTGAAGACCGGCTAAATCCAGGCTCCAAACCGGAAGACGCCCGGACACCGGAGAACAACGCCTCACTGACCGAGCCCCCGGCACCAGGACCCCGACCGGCAGCACCAACTGAAACGGCAGCACCAACCGGACCGGCTCCAGCGCCTGCACCGGAAGCCGGGATTACGCCCTCCGCGTCCCTGCAGTGGAAACAGATCCCGAAAATGAAAGTTCCCTCTCTGACGGGTACTTCCGGCATAAGCGCCTCAAAAAGCGCTCCTGCCGAACAGAAAGCGGGCGACAGCAGGGAAAGCCTTCCCGAACAGCCGTTCCATGAAGAACAACTGCTGATTTTCTGGAACGAGTACGCAGACCGGATGAAAGCGGAGGGACGCGCGAACATCCACACCTTGATGACCGCCTTTCCCCCAAGCCTGGGAAAAGATTTTATCGTGAAACTGAAGGTGGTAAACAAGGTGCAGCAGGCAACATTTCTGGAAGAAAAGCAGGATCTGATGAGCTTTTTAAGGAAGGCGCTTCACAATTACCGGCTGGACATTGAAACCGTACTGCACGAAGGGCAGGACAACCGCCGGCGACTGTACACTTCAACGGATAAATTCAATTACCTGGCCGAAAAAAACCCTTCCCTGATTGAGCTCCGGAAACGGCTTGACCTGGACATTGATTTTTAAGTCAAAGCTTTTCGTAAATTTGTGGCTTGTAATTTTTAAATCCGAAACATATGTCATCTGAAAAAATCAAAGTAGCGAACCCGGTGGTAGAACTGGATGGGGATGAAATGACCCGTATCATCTGGCAATTCATTAAGGATAAATTTATCTTCCCCTATCTGGATCTGGACATCAAGTATTTCGACCTGGGCATCACCAAACGGGATGAAACCAATGATCAGATTACGATTGATGCCGCCGAGGCGATCAAAAAATACAATGTAGGGATTAAATGCGCAACCATCACCCCGGATGAAGCACGTGTGGAGGAATTCGGTTTAAAGAAAATGTGGCGCTCCCCCAACGGTACCATCCGGAACATCGTGGGTGGAACCGTTTTCCGTGAACCCATCATCTGCCGGAATGTACCGCGACTGGTTCCCAACTGGACCCAGCCTATCGTCATTGGCCGTCATGCGCATGCAGACCAGTATAAAGCCACTGATGTAGTGACCAAAGGCAAAGGGAAGCTGACCATGACATTTACGCCCGCGGACGGCGGCGAGCCGCAAACCTGGGACGTATATGACTTTCAGGGAGACGGCATTGCCATGAGCATGTACAATACCGACGAGTCCATTTTCGGATTCGCCCGTTCCTGCTTCAACATGGCGCTTCAGAAAGGATGGCCCTTATATCTTTCAACTAAAAACACGATCCTGAAAGCCTACGACGGGCGGTTCAAGGACATTTTCCAGGAAGTGTACGAAAAGGAGTTCAAGTCGGAAATGGACGCCAAAGGAATCACCTACGAACACCGGCTGATCGATGACATGGTAGCCGCCGCCCTGAAGTGGAACGGCGGATTTATCTGGGCCTGCAAGAATTACGACGGCGACGTACAGTCCGATACCGTCGCTCAGGGTTTCGGATCCCTGGGATTGATGACCTCCACCCTGGTGACGCCCGATGGGAAAACGATGGAAGCCGAAGCGGCCCATGGTACCGTTACCCGTCATTACCGGCTGCACCAGCAAGGCAAGGAAACAAGCACGAACCCAATCGCTTCCATTTTTGCCTGGACACGGGGCCTGGCTTTCCGGGGCAAACTGGACAACAACCAGGCATTGATTGACTTCTGCCATACCCTCGAACGCGTGTGTGTGGAAACCGTGGAAAGCGGTAAAATGACCAAGGACCTGGCTGTGTGCATCCATGGTTCCAATGTGAGCCGGGACCAATACCTCAGCACACAGGAATTCCTCAACGCGATTGATGAGAACCTGCAGAAGGCCCAGGCCTGATTGAGCCGATCTTATTTATAAGATATCAACCAAGAAATCAACCGCCCCCCCGGGCGGTTTTTTTTTGATTTTGGTATTGAAATTGCATTGCCAACTGTAGCCTAGTTATTCGTTGCATGAAAATCAACATACTGTTCCTCGGTCTGCTATCCATTGCCCTGCTCCCTTCCTGTTTATTGGCAACCGATTCGCTTGAAGTAAAGCAGGATTCCATTCCCTTTCTGCTCAACGACTCCACCGTGATGATCGTCAAACACGTGTACGGGAACGACAGCATCCGCTTTCTGAGCGTCCATGACGATGAGAATACCGGCGTGGAGGCGGCCCTCGATTTCATGAAGGAGTACGGAGGAAGCCTGGTGGAATTGCAGTACGGGGGCGAGCGCAACATCGTATTCAACCTGGAAAACAGCATCGACAAATGCATATTCGACCCCAATGGCATGTTTACCGACACCGGTGCGCACCGTACGCTGGATAAACATTCACGGGTAACGCCCGAAGCGGTACGCGCCATCCGGTCCCTTGGTGAAACCGTTCTTGAAACGTATAATTACGACAGTTTGGGGTATGTAATCACCTTGCACAACAATACCGAAGGCCTTTATTCCATCCGCTATTACCTGCCCGGCAAACTAATGGATTCCGCCGCCTCCCAGGTACACATCAATCCGGCGTGGGACACGGACGACTTCGTATTTGTCACGGAACCGTTTTTCTTCGACTACCTGAAGAAGAGGGATGTGAACGTGGTGCTTCAGAGTCCGGATGCCCCCAACGACGGCTCCTTGTCGGTCTATTCGGCCATGCAGGGAATACCCTATGTAAACATCGAAGTGCAGGACGGCCACTTGAAAGAACAGCGGGAACTGATCGGCATCGTAACCCAGATGATGACAGAGTTCCTTAAAAAACCGTAAATTGCTGCCTTCCGTTTCGGCGAAGGCAAGACATGGATCTTTCATTGGTATTCAATTCGGTTTCTCCCTGGTGGACCCTGCCATGTATTCTTGCAGGAGTCCTCTACGCGTGGTTGCTCTACCGCAAAGAATCCCATTTTCCGCCATTCCTCCGGGGGGCGCTGGGAACAGGGAGGGCAATCGCGGTTGCCCTGATCGCCTTCCTGCTTCTGGCTCCCTTGTTTAAAGATATCAGCAGAACCCTTGAGAAACCAATCGTGGTGATTGCGCAGGACAACAGCGCCTCCATTCTTCTGGATGAAAAGAACCGCGACTGGTACACCAGGGAACTCCCCCTGCGGCTAGAGGAGCTGCAGAAGCAACTCGAAGAGACCTATCACGTGCAGCTTTATCATTTTGGCGAACACGTCGAAAGCGGGAACCGCCTGGATTTCTCCGAAAAACAAACCGACATCAGCCTTTTGGTCCAGGAACTGAAAACCCGCTTTGCCGGACGGAACTTGGGCGCGGTTATCCTTCTCAGCGACGGCATATACAATAAGGGCAGTAATCCGCTTTATGAGCTGCAAGGGCTTGATGCACCTTTTTACACGATTGCCTTGGGCGACACCATACCCCAAAAGGACCTGGTACTTGCTTCGGCCGATCATAATCAGGTCGTATTCCTGGAAAATGACTTCCGGATTGAGGTGCATGCCGAAGCCATTGGCGCTGAAGGAGCCACGACCCGGCTTCGCATACAACACGATGGCCATACCGTCTTTTCTGAAACGATCCGGATTACCGAACCTGATTTCCGGGTCCAGGTACCGGTCGATCTGACCGCAACGGAAACAGGCCGTCAGAAATACGTGATCGATCTCGAACCGGTGGAGGGCGAGTTGACCGAAAAAAACAATTCGATAATCACGTTTATCGACGTGCTGGACACCCGGCAGAAAATACTCGTTCTCGCCGAGGCCCCCCATCCCGACCTGGGGGCGCTGAAACAAGCCCTGGAACGCAGGGAACAATACGAGGTGGATATCCAACTGGCGTCCGGCGACCTGAACCAGCTGGAAACCCAGCCCTACAGCCTGATCATTCTGCACCAACTCCCTTCAGCCCGGCATGGGATTCCCGCTTTTTTGCAAACCATTCAGGAGCAAAACCTGCCGGTCTGGTTCATCGTGGGGAACCAGACCAACCTGGCGGCGCTGGGCCAGGCGCAGCAAACGATCCGGTTTGCCCGTTTCGGGGGAAATTACAACGAGGTTTTCCCGGTTACGGATCCTGCATTTTATTTATTCACCCTTCCGGAGGAATCCAGGAACCGCTTTGCGGCGCTCCCTCCGCTTTCATCCCCCTTCTGCGAAATTGTTCCGCAAAGCCCGCTGGTCACCTTGTTTTCCCAGCGGATCGGGACGGTGGAAACCGGGCAACCTTTGCTTTCATTCAGTACCCAGGGCAACAGTCGTTCGGCCTGGCTGTTCGGGGAGGGACTCTGGCGATGGCGCTTGCATGATTTCAGGCTTCACGGCGATCAACAGGCGGTGGATGATCTGCTGATCAAAACCGTCCAATACCTGGCAACCCGGGAGGATACCCGCCGCTTCCGGGTGAGCACGCCCCAATCCATCTTCTCCGAAAACGAAGCCGTGACCTTCACCGCGGAGCTTTACAACGAAAGCTACGAAGCAATCACCTCACCCGATATCCGGATGACTATCCGGGACGAACAGGGCAATACCTTTCCGTTTCTATTCAGCAAAGGAGCCGGGCGCTACCACCTGGATGCCGGTTTGCTACCCGTAGGCGAATATACCTACACGGCCAGCGTCGAGGTAGGCGGGCAGGAGAGTACCGCAAGCGGCAGCTTTGTCGTCCATGCGCAAAACGCCGAGGAACTCCAGACTACAGCGAACCATCAATTGCTCTACGGGATGGCTGAAAAATCAGGCGGGCAGTTACTCTATCCGGACGATATTCTACGGTTGGGCGGACTTCTTTCGGAAAAGGAAACGATCAGTCCGCTACTCTACGAAGAGGAACGCTACGAGGAATTGATCAATTTCAAATGGCTGTTTTTTCTTTTGCTCACGCTTCTCAGCGCAGAATGGTTCATCCGCAAACGGAACGGTTTATACTGATCTGCAAGCCCTCCAATCCGCGCCGGATGAAGTCCCGAAGCCGGGCGATCAGGTAATGTGGTATCTCGACCGGGGCAAGAAAGAATCCTTACTGGACTGCTTCATCAACACCTGATAATGTTCGGGAACGGTATGCTCATGCAGCAGGCAGCCGGGTTTAAGGTAGGGGAATATCTGTTCGAACGTTTTTATTTCGGTAATACTGGTCCGCCGGTAAATATGGGAGCGGTTGATCTTGGAAGGATCGTCAATGCCGGCTCCGGCCATCAATTCGACAAAGCCCGCCACCGTATCCTTGTGATAGTCGGCCACCCGCACCCGCTTATCGGAAACCACCAGGCCGGCCGTAAGTTCCTTGCGGTGCGTGGTCACACCCGTAGGACACGTGTTCTTGTTGCATTCCAAGGCCTGGATGCAGCCCAATGCCATCATCATGGCCCGGGCGCTGTAACAGGCATCCGCCCCAAGGGCAAGCGCCCTGAAAATGTGGAATCCCGAAAGAATCTTTCCCGCACCGAATAGTTTGATTTTGTCTCTCAGATTAAAACCGGTAAGGGTATCATCAACAAATACAAGTCCTTCCTTAAAAGGCATTCCCACGGAATTGCTGAACTCCAAAGGCGCTGCTCCGGTTCCTCCTTCCCCGCCGTCTACCGCGATAAAGTCGGGGATCATACCCGTTTCGACGATGGCCTTGCAAATGGAGACAAACTCGATTTTATTTCCTACGCATAATTTGAAGCCTACCGGCTTCCCTCCGGAGGCTTCCCGCATGGTTTCCAGCAGTTCCAGCAGCTCTACCGGCGTCCTGAATGCGGTATGGAACGCGGGAGACAAGACGGTGGTATACGGTTCAACTTTCCGGATGGCAGCAATCTCCGGTGTATTCTTAGCAGCGGGGAGTATGCCGCCATGTCCGGGCTTGGCACCCTGGGAAAGTTTCAGTTCGATCATCTTAACCTGCTCATGCGAAGCCGTTTCGGCAAACACCTCGCGGGAGAAATTTCCTTTTTTGTCTCGCGCGCCGAAATAACCCGTTCCGATCTGGAATATAAGGTCGCCTCCCTGCAGGTGATACGGACTGATGCCGCCTTCTCCCGTATTATGCGCGAAATTCCCCAGCTTCGCGCCGCCGTTCAGCGCCATGACCGCATTGGCGCTCAGCGCGCCGTAGCTCATTGCCGAAATGTTCAGAATACTTGCCTGGTAGGATTTGGTGCAACGTCCGGCTCCGACTGTCACCCGCTGGTCGTGGTTCACGGTCAGGTAATCGATCGCGGCAATGGAATGATTCATCCACTCGTAGCCTTCTTCGTACACATCGAGCTGGGTTCCGAAGGCGGCTGTATCCAATTCCTTTTTCGCGCGCTGGTAGATAATGGAACGTTCTACCCGGTTGAACGGCCGTCCGTTGATATCGGATTCGATAAAATACTGATATAATTTGGGACGAAGCGCTTCCATCAGGTACCTGCCCCTGCCGAAAACGGGGAAGTTGCGCATGATGGCGTGCCGTTTCTGGATCATATCATAAGCGCCCAGCAATACGAATGGACCGATCACGGCAAAGGCCCAGAAGAAGCCGGGGGAAACCCAGATTCCAAGACACGCAAAAAGAAGGCTTATGACAATGGAAAAGCCGACAAAATCATGACGCATGGCGCGCTATTTTTCTTCCTCCTTAACGATAATGAATATATCCTCTCCCTCCTTCTTCATTAGGTAATTTTCGCGGGCAAACTTTTCGAGTTGTTCTTTATTGCTGGTCAGCTCCCGAAGATCCTTGTTGATTTTTTCAATTTCTTCCCGATAATATTCCTTATCCTGATTGATCTCACGCAGACTGATCATGTGTCTCACCTGGGTAATGATGTCGTTCCGATCCAGGAACAGCATCCAGATCAGGAATAGAATGGAGGTCAGATAGTACTTGTTTTTAAGAATGTATTTAATTCTTTCCAACATTAGACCAATATAGGAAAAAATTCATGAACTTACCCCGACGGCGTTCACTTTACAAATTTAAACGCCTTGCCTGGGAAGTATGCCGTCTCGCCCAGTTCCTCTTCAATACGAAGCAACTGGTTGTATTTGGCAATCCGGTCCGAACGCGAGGCGGAACCTGTTTTAATCTGGCCACAATTCAAGGCAACTGCCAGGTCGGCAATGGTCGTATCCTCCGTTTCACCGGAACGATGGCTCATAACCGAGGTGTAACCCGCCCGGTGCGCCATATTCACCGCGTCAATGGTTTCTGTCAACGAACCGATCTGATTTACCTTCACCAGGATGGAGTTGGCTATGTCGTTCTCAATGCCCTGAGCCAGGCGCGTTACGTTGGTAACAAACAGGTCATCCCCAACCAGTTGCACCCGGTCTCCTACCCGGGCGGTCAGTGCTTTCCAGCCGTCCCAGTCGTCTTCTGCCAGCCCGTCCTCAATGGATAGGATCGGATATTTTTCACACCAGGTGGCCCAGTAATCCACCAGCTCCTCCGAGCTCATGGTTTTTCCGTCGGATTTGTGGAAGGTATATACCCCGTCTTTATAGAGTTCCGAGGTGGCGGCATCCATGGCGATGTAAATTTCGTCTCCCGGTTTGTAGCCGGCCGATTCGATTGCCTGAAGCACGGTTTCAATGGCCTCCTCGTTGGATCCGATATTGGGGGCGAACCCGCCTTCGTCTCCTACGTTGGTTGAATATCCTTTTTTCTTAAGTACGGATTTAAGATGATGAAACACTTCCACGCCCATGCGGAGCGACTCCCGGAAGGTGTCGGCGCCAACCGGCATGATCATGAATTCCTGAAAATCGATCTTGTTGTCGGCATGCGCCCCCCCGTTGAGGATGTTCATCAGGGGAATGGGCAGCGTATTGGCATTGACGCCCCCCACGTAACGGTAAAGCGGCTGGCGGGATTCCTGCGCAGCGGCCTTGGCCACCGCCATGGATACACCCAAAATCGCATTGGCGCCCATTTTACCTTTGTTTTCGGTACCGTCTACCTCCAACATCATTTTGTCGATCAGGTTCTGGTCGAAAACATCCATGCCTCTCAGCGCGTCCGCCAATTCCTCATTTACGTTCTCAACCGCCTTGCTGACCCCTTTTCCAAGGTAGTGTGTGTCGTCGCCGTCTCGAAGCTCAACGGCTTCATGAGTACCTGTAGAGGCCCCGGAGGGAACGGCTGCCCTGCCAACAATGCCATTTTCAGTGGTTACATCGACTTCAACAGTAGGGTTTCCCCGGGAATCCAGGATTTGCCTGGCCTTTACATCATAAATAATACTCATCAGTTATTTCGTTATTGGTTATTCGTCTTTTTCATCAGATCCACAAACTCGTCAAACAGATACCTGGAGTCGTGCGGACCCGGCGATGATTCCGGATGATACTGTACGGAAAACGCGTTCTTTCCCTTCATCCGGATACCTTCGATGCTTTTATCATTCAGATTGATGTGGCTTACCTCCACCTTGTCGGACTTCCTGACCCCTTCCGGGTCGATCCCGAAACCATGATTCTGCGAAGTGACCTCGCATTGGTTCCGGAAGATATTCTTTACCGGATGGTTGATCCCCCGGTGTCCGTTATGCATTTTATAGGTGCCAATCCCATTGGCCAGCGCAAGCAATTGATGTCCCAGGCAGATCCCAAACAGCGGCTTGTCGCTTGCAACGGCTTTCTGGACGGTTTCCACCGCGTAGGGCATGGCCGCCGGATCGCCCGGGCCGTTTGATATAAAATATCCGTCGGGTTTCCACTGCTCCATTTCCTCGAAGGTGGTCTTGGCGGGAAACACCTTGACAAAAACATCCCGGTTGTCGAAATTCCGGAGAATGTTCCTTTTAATGCCCAGGTCGAGCGCCGCTACGCGCAGCGTCCCTTCCGGATCACCATACGTATAGGGTTCTTTTGTACTAACTTTCGAGGAAAGCTCCAGTCCGGCCATGGAAGGAACCAGTGAAAGCCGCTCCTTCAATTCCTTTAAATCGGTCGTTTCTGAGGAAATGATGGCGTTCATGGCCCCTTTATCCCGGATATGACGCACAAGCGCCCGGGTATCCACATCGGAAATGGCAACGATGTTTTCATTCAGGTAGTAATCCTGG
Source organism: Anseongella ginsenosidimutans (assembly GCA_029268045.1). GTDB lineage: Bacteria > Bacteroidota > Bacteroidia > Sphingobacteriales > Sphingobacteriaceae > Anseongella > Anseongella ginsenosidimutans_A. Next base: position 4,603 of record JAJUHF010000013.1, on the reverse strand, counting down.
ATGGACTGCGAAGCCAATTTTCTGGAATAATTATACGTGAAATTCTTACAGACCAGCCCCGCTATTTTGATGGATTCCGACTCCACTTCGTCGGTTTGGATGCCGTAATTACCAATATGCGCGTTGGTTGTAACCATGATCTGCGCGAAATAGGACGGATCGGTAAAAATCTCCTGATAACCGGTCATTCCGGTATTGAAGCAGACTTCTCCGGCGGTGGTCCCGATTTTCCCAGCAGCTTTTCCGTAAAACACTGTTCCATCTTCCAATAACAAAACAGCGGGGATGTGTACAATACTTTTCATCGGGATGCAAAGGTACGTAATTCCATTTGAAAATATGAAAATGAATCTTGACCTTAGCAGAGGGAATTTAAAAACAGGCAGCATGTCCGTAAGTAAGGAATTGAAAAGGATTACCACGCATAGCTTGCAGGAAATGAAGGCGGCCGGGGAAATGATCGCGATGCTCACGGCGTACGATTATTCGACAGCCCTTATCTTGGATGGTGCGGGTATTGACGTTTTGCTGGTAGGCGATTCCGCCTCCAACGTAATGGCGGGTCACGAAACCACCCTCCCCATTACCCTGGATCAGATGATCTATCATGCATCCAGCGTGGTCCGGGCAGCCAAACGGGCGCTGGTGGTGGTAGACATCCCTTTTGGCTCCTACCAGGGGGATTCCCTGGAAGCATTGCATTCGGCCATCCGCATTATGAAGGAATCGGGAGGTCACGCCGTGAAACTGGAAGGGGGAATTGAAGTCCGGGAGTCGGTAGAACGGATTGTCTCGGCCGGCATTCCCGTCATGGGGCACCTGGGACTTACCCCGCAGTCCATTTATAAATTCGGAACCTATACAGTCCGGGCGAAGGAAGAAGCCGAAGCGGCAAAACTGCTGGACGATGCGCGTATCCTGGAAGAAGCCGGATGTTTTGCCATTGTCCTTGAAAAGATACCGGCGAAACTCGCCGCGGAAGTCAGTTCCATGGTCCGGATCCCCGTAATCGGAATTGGCGCCGGCCCCCATGTAGACGGACAGGTGCTGGTCGTGAACGACATGCTGGGGATTACCAATGGTTTTAAGCCCCGGTTCCTACGCCAATACCTGAACCTCTTCGAGACCATCGGGGACGCCGTTAGGAAGTACATCAAAGACGTAAAGGAAAAGGATTTCCCGGGTGAAAAGGAACAGTATTAACGATTCGGGATATCGTATTCCCATTTTGTATGAGGATAACCATATCATCGCCGTCAATAAACCCGCAGGAGTGCTTGTCCAGTCGGACCGGACCGGCGACAAGCCCCTGATCGATATCATTAAAGATTACATCAAAGTCCGCGACAACAAGCCGGGCGGGGTGTATCTGGGTTGCGTCCATCGGCTGGACCGTCCAGTAAGCGGCGCGATCCTGTTTGCAAAAACCAGCAAAGCGCTGGACCGGCTGAATAAATTATTCAAGCAACGGGAGGTACGGAAAACCTATTGGGCCATTGTAAGGAATCAACCTTCCCAGCCCGAAGGGCACCTGACCCATTGGCTGATTAAGGATCCCGAAACCAATACGGTGACCGCCCACCCCACCGAACTGCCCGGCGGACTGTATTCGGAGCTGGATTACCGCCTGATATCGGCGGGTAAAAACTGGTTTCTGGTTGAAGTGTATCCCCTTACTGGCCGCCCCCATCAGATCCGCGTGCAACTGGCTTCCATGAATTGTCCCATCCGGGGCGATAAGAAATACGGCGCCCCTAAAGGAAACAGCGACGGATCCATCAATCTCCATGCGCGGAAAATAGCCTTCATTCATCCGGTTAGACGGGAGCCCCTGGAAATCGAAGCCCAGCTGCCGGCGGGCACGTTCTGGGAGCAGGTTGAAAAGGAAATGAGCCGGAGCTAGCGGCCGGTCTTCTCCTGAAGTCTTTTCATCCTTTCCCTTTTCGGAGCAATGGGAAAGTTTTTAATCGAACTCCTGCAGCTCCACTACGATCCGGTCGTTCCTCTCAAAATCATACAGGGTAAGCCGGCGAATGGTGTGATAGGAGTTCCAGTAGTTCCGCATGGCGCCGATAAAGGTTTCAATGGCGCGGTCTTTTTCCTGCTGGGCCAGATTGAGGTCGGTAATACTGATCTTCCCGATCAGGTAACGTTGCTTGGTGATCTCGTAGCGTTTGATCGCCGTTTCCCGGGCCTTGGTGGCGGTAGCCAGCAGATCCCGCTGCAAATTCCACTGCGCGGTCTGCTGAACGATTTCCTGTTCAAAGGCCAGCTGCTCCCGTTCAATATTTGCCTTTTCCAGCTCCAGATTCGCCTGGGCCATCCGTTTGCGGGATTTGGCCACCCCCCAGTCCATGATCGGAATGGAAAGGGTGAGCTGCAGTCGCTGTTGGCTGTTCAGATCGTGGTATACATCCGAAAGTTTCGGACCGTTCTGGGAGAGGCCGAAATTAGCAAGCAAATTGATGGAAACGCTGTTTTCCCCTTTGGCCCGGGCCACTTCCTCTTCGGCCTGCAATCTTCGCCTGCGGAATTCGATCACCGCCTGCCGGTTGTCGGCGGCCTGCGCCAGCGCCTCAGCCGCGCTTACGGTAAAGAATACCGTATCGGTCGGCACCTCCAGCTGCAACGAAGCATCGCGGTCCAGACCCAGGTAGCGGATCAGGTTCTGCATGGTGAACTGATAGTTCAGCTCGGCGTTTGAGACTGCGTTCCGCGCGTTCAGCAAACTGAGTTCCATCTGCAGTAACTCGTTTTCAGCGATTTTCCCCAGTGTATACCGTCCCTGGGAAATCTGATAAAGGGTATCGGTATTCGCCAGATTCTGGCGGGCGGTACTGAGTTGGATCTGGGCGGCAAGCAGGTTGAAGTACTGGCGGGTCGTTTCCAGGGATATCTCCTCCATGTTCTCCACAAAAGCCCGTTTGGAAGACTCGTAACGGAGTGGCTCAATTCGCTGCTGCCAGCGGTACGGATTGTAAAGCAAGGAACTTTGCGTATAGGAAATCGCAAACGGGACCGAGGAATAGGAAGTCGTTTCCGGATCGGAAAGAATATCGAGCCGTTCCAGATTGGACAGCACGCTGAACGTCCCGCCGGTGAACGGTACGTTCTGCCGGAGTCCCATGTCCAGGCTGTAAAAAGACCGGTTCTGCCGCACAAAACTTTCGGTTCCATCCGGGTTGGTCACCTTGGTAAGCGAGGTGGAATAATCCGGCAGCGTACTGTAGAGCGACAACTGCGGCAGAAAGCGGGAGCGGTAGTTCCGGAACGCCCAATAGCTGGCTTCGGCCTGGTTAATGGCCCGCTTGTAATCCGGGGAAGCCTGGCGTGCCTTCTGGATGGCGTCCTTCAGCGTCAGCTGCAAGGTATTGGCTGCTGTCAATCCGGTTTCAGGCAGGCCTCCCCCGCTGAGCGCCGGATCCTGCGCCCGGGCGAAAGGATATAACCCGGGGACCGTATGTAACGCAAGTAACAGGTAAAAGGCAAGGTACTTTTTATTCATATCTGAGTGCTTCAATGGGATGTTGTGCCGCGGCCCGCTTCGCCGGGGAAATGCCAAAAATCAGTCCGATGGCCACGGAAACACCGAAAGAAACCAGAATGGAAGCGCCCGAAGTAATGGTCCGGATGTCGGCGACCCGGTTCACAACTTCAGCGCCCACGATTCCCAGAATAATTCCCAGTACACCGCCGCAAAGACTGATGATGATCGCTTCGGACATAAACTGAAGGGAAATGTCCCTCCCGGTCGCCCCGATGGACCGGCGGATCCCGATCTCCTTGGTGCGCTCGGTAACCGACGCCATCATGATATTCATGATCCCAATGCCGCCCACCAGCAGGGAGATGCCGGCGATCACCCCCAGGACCACATTAAAGATATCTTTCGTTTTCTGTTGCTGCTGAATAAGCTGCTGTGGAATGGTCATCTCAAAATCCACGTTGTCGTTGTGCCGCCGACTCAGCAGGCGGCGGATCACCTGGGCCGAAACGATCAGGTTTTCAGGTTCATTCACCTGTACGATAAGCTCATCGAGCTGGTGCTCGGTTTTCCGCTCTTTCGGCTGGTTTCCTTCATCGCTACGGGATATGATGATCATTCCGCCCCCCGAAAAGTCAGGCCCGCCCTCCACCTTCAAGCGGGATCGGTTTTCGAACCGCAACAAATAGGTTTTCAGTGGAATATAAACGTCGCTGTTGTAATTCCGGATGCCTAGATCCTCCTCGGCCTGCGCGCTCACGAATTTCTCTTCCACCACCCCGATCACCTGCAGCCATTTGTCCTTCACTTTGATGCTTTTGCCAAGCGGGTTTTCTCCTTCGAATAGTTTCTTTTCGACCGTTTTCCCGATGATGCATACCGCATAGCCCTTTTCCAGTTGTTCGGATGAAAAATAATTTCCCCGCTCGACCTTCAGGTTCATGATGTCGAAGTAGTCGTTATCCACGCCGATCAGTTTTCCGCTGCCAATCTTGTTTCCGGCGATCAGCTCGGAATTCACCTGGATCATGGGACTCACCCGGATTACGGTGGGAACGATCTCGGCAATGCTCTGCGCATCTTCAAAGGTGAGTCCGGGAGAAAACTTCTTTCCACCCG
>JAJUHF010000012.1 GCA_029268045.1 Anseongella ginsenosidimutans | reverse complement strand
TGTAACATGGAATGATGAACGCCTGCTTTTTAACCAGATGGGGGGCATTCTCAAACAGGAGTCCCCGTTCATGCAGGGCTTCGCGGACCAGACGGATGTTTCCCTGTGCAAGGTACCGTACTCCTCCGTGGACCAATTTAGTGCTTCGGCTGGAGGTGCCCTTCGCGAAATCGGCTTGTTCCAGCAATAAAGTGGAATAGCCCCGGCTGGCGGCATCCAGTGCCACTCCGAGACCCGTAGCTCCCCCGCCGATCACGATCACATCCCAACGGGACACTTCCGTCGCTTTTTTTAGGCAGTGTGCTCTGCTGAACCGTACGCTTTCGCCTGCTATTTCCATGCTGTCATTACGGATTTCGCAAAACGAAACCGTACGCAAGTATACGTAATAAAAGGAAATTATGAAAGCGGGTTTCCGCAATCCCTTGTCGAATTTCTACTAAATACCCAGAATGTGTACATTTGAGCATGACCAATATCACAGAGCGACACAAGTTTATAATCGATAAGGTCCAGAAAGAAGGGTACGTGAATGTACTCGACCTGTGCAAGCTACTGAAGGTGTCTTCGGTAACGATCCGGAAGGACCTTAAGCTTCTTGAAGACAAAAACCTGCTTTTCCGGACCCATGGCGGCGCCACGGTTAACAATCCGTATACGACCGACCGTCCTGTAAACGAAAAGGAGAAACTCCAGTCGGCGGAAAAGATGCGGATCGGGGCCGCGGCCGCCAAACTGGTCCAGCCGAATGATTCCATATTGATCGCTTCCGGAACCACGGTGCTCGCCCTGGCCAAAAGTCTGCAACCCCGTGAGAGTCTGACGGTAATCACCTCGGCTTTGAACGTTGCGCTGGAATTGCTTCGACATAAGGACATTGAAATCCTACAACTGGGCGGGGTGGTGAGAAAAAGCTCGTCCTCGGTGGTAGGCCCTTATTCCGAACACGTGCTGGACGATTTTTTCTGCAGCACATTTTTCCTCGGAGTGGATGGGATCGACCTGGAATTCGGCCTCACCACGACCAATTCCATGGAGGCCCATCTGAATCGACAGATGATCGCCAATTCGCAGAAAACGGTCGTACTTGCCGACTCCACCAAATTCGGGAAGCGCGGTTTCGGAAAAATCTGCTCTTTGGAGGAAATCGACCACATCATAACCGATACCGGCATATCGGAACACACCGCGAAAACCCTGGAAAGCATGGGTGTTAAGGTCACAGCCGTGTAAAACCCGTACGGATCCAATTCGTTTCATCTTCCATCCTCTTTAGGGGGACTTCTTATTCTATTTGCCTATTTCTTTTCTTTTTATTTCGATTTGTTTTCTGTTTTCGAAAAAATTAGTATTTTCGAAACGAAATGCTTTTGTATGAAATAAGATTTCCTTTTTTTGAAATCATTTAGTCAGTAAAGGAAGTTCTTCCAGGCCATGTTATGTGTTTTCAGGTTACCCGGAAAGCAGGCAGGGCCATTATAAAAGCCAGTAAATGAAAGCAGAATAATAACCAAAATTCAAAATCATGAGATCTCTTATCCTAACAGCGCTTCCACTGCTGTTTTTCTTTACGTCCACCTTGCGGGCGCAGGATATCACAGTGAGCGGAAGGGTGCTCTCCGCCGCCGATGATCTTCCGCTTCCGGGCGTGTCTGTGCAGATAGAAGGCACTACTACCGGAACCACTACGGACGCGGATGGAAATTTCAGTCTTTCGGTTGCTCCCGGCACGGTACTCGTGTTTACTTCAATCGGCTATTTGCGAAGTGAAATCCAGGCGGACGCAAACGCGCCGATGACCGTGCTACTCCAGCCGGATCTGGAAGAACTGGAGTCGGTTGTGGTCGTGGGATATGGGACGCAGAAGAAGGAAAACCTGACCGGCGCCGTGGCAACGCTTGACTTGTCTACGAAAGAAAACCAACCCTTAACCAATGTCAGTAACGCCTTGCACGGCATGCCTGGACTCTTTGTGAACCTGGGCAACAGCATGCCGGGTGTGGATCGCGCCACCATCCGTATCCGGGGGGTGGGGACGCTCAATAACAGCAACCCGCTGGTGCTGGTGGACGGGATCGAATATTCCATGGATGAGCTTAATCCCGCCGATATTGAATCCATTACCGTATTGAAAGACGCGTCGGCGGCCATTTACGGGTCAAGGGCTGCAAACGGGGTCATCCTCGTCACAACCAAAGAAGGTACGGAACGATCGCAGGTCACCTACAATAATTATTTCGGCCTCCAACAACCCACTACCCTGCCGGATGCGATCTGGGATCCGGTGGTGTACATGGACCTGAAAAACCAGGCCGTGCTGAACAGTGGAAAATCCAGTCCCGAGTATTCCGAAAAAGACATGCAGGAATACATCAACGGGATGGCTACAGACCCCATCACCTATCCGAGCAACAATTGGTTTGACCTGGCGCTCGACAACGGTTTCATCCAGAAACACGATCTGAGCGCATCGGGAGGAACCGAAAAGGTCCGTTATCGCGTGTCGCTTGGATACCTGGACCGGGACGGGATCATCATTGGTCCCAACAACAACGAACGCAAATACTCGCTGGGAATAAATACGACCGCGCAGTTGGGCAAACGGCTGGAAATTGGGCTTACCCTGAACGGATACTACCGCGATTATACCCAACCCTCCTATTCAAATGACAGTTACTGGAATTACCTGATGCGTTCCCTGCCCATTATGCCGGATCGGCTGGAAGACGGACGTTACACGCATCCCTGGATCCGGACCACCGGCCGGAATAACTGGGAACATCCCCGGATGCTTGCCCTTGAAGGGAACGACCGGAAAGTGGTACAGCGGTTTCTGTCCACCATTTCCGCGACCTACCAGTTGCCCTTCGATATCCGTTATCATGCGAAACTGGGCATTGACAAATACGATGGGTTCCGCGAGCGCTTTATACCGCACATGGTGAAATATCATCCTAAAACGGGTGCGCCCCAGAACTGGAACAATCCCGCCACCGCTCCGCGCGCGTATAACGACGATTTCAACGACCTGAATCTTCATTTTTACAATACGCTTAGCTGGGAACGCCAATTCGGCGGGAACCACAATTTATCCCTCATGGCCGGATCGGACTACCATAATTTCGAATCCATCGGGTTCGGCGCCCAGGTAACCGGTTTTCTGGACGGTTCGCTCACGGCATTGGATGCGGGTACCGAGCGGTTGAGCATTGGAGGAAGTACGACGGAAGACGTGCTGATCTCCTATTTCGGAAGGGTGAACTACGATTACGACGAGCGGTATCTGTTGGAGGCCACCGTGCGTTACGACGGCTCCTCACGGTTTGCCCCGGATCACCGTTGGGGTTTCTTCCCTTCGGTTTCCGCTGCCTGGCGGATCGACAAGGAATCTTTCTTCGGCTCTTCCGCGTTTGATCTACTCAAGTTGAGAGCATCCATTGCGGCATTGGGTAACCAGGCAGTAAGTCTTTACAGCTATGAACCCAGTGTGGTCCTCGGCGAAAATTATAATTTTGGCGGGCAGCTGGCCGCGGGCGCCGCGGTAAATGCCTACACCGATCCAACCATCAGCTGGGAAACCACCACCACCTATAATATTGGGATTGACGCGACCATGCTCGGTAACCGATTGAGCGTCACGGCCGACGTGTATAATAAACGCACCACCGACATTCTCCGCACCGTGAACCTGCCGGGTCAGGTGGGGAATCTGACGGGCCCCAAACAAAACGTGGGTACGGTCGATAATCGCGGAGTGGAACTGGTGCTCCAGTACCGGAACAGCGTGGGAGACTTTAACTACGATGTGCATGGAAATGTAAGCTATAACAAAAACAAGGTAGTGGACCTCAACGGCGAAATTCTCTACAGTGATGGAACGAATCTGCCTACCATCACCCGGGAAGGGGATATGATGAACGCCTACTATGTGCTGGATGCCATCGGGATCTTTCAGACCGAGGAAGAAGTCGCCGCACATGCTTTTCAGGACAACAATACCCGCCCGGGTTATGTGAAATACCGCGATGTGAATGGCGACAATATCATCAACGGTGACGACCGGATCGTGATCAACGCGTCCTCCATTATGCCGAAATACACCTACGGTTTCGGGCTGAATCTCGCATACAAGGGAGTTGCCTTGTCGGCCGATTTCCAGGGGATTGCGGGAATAAAAGTTTATCCGCGGGACAACCTCGCCTTGCCTTTCAATAACGGCGCCGGCGCCACCTGGGAATGGGCTACCGATTCCTGGACGCCGGAAAACCGCGATGCCCGTTTGCCCATCGTGACCGAAAGCACCGGGGAAGAAGGGAACTTCAGGGACTCCGATTTCTGGTTGAAAGACGGATCGTACCTGCGCCTGAAAAGCCTTCAGCTAAGCTACGCCTTGCCCACCAGTTGGCTGGATCAGGTAAAGATCAAACGCTTGAGCGTGTTCGTAAACGCGCAGAACTGGATCACCTTCTCGAAATACGATGACTTTGATCCCGAGGCTATCGTGAACGCAGCCTCCCTTTATCACTATCCCATGCTGAAAACATTCACAGGTGGAATTAACGTCACTTTTTAAAGAACAGGACCATGTTACAGAAAGATAAATTCATCGGAATGAAAAAGATCGTACCTGCGGGCCTGAGCCTGACCCTTTTGCTGACCGCCTGCAACCCTGATCTGCTGGACACCGCGCCCGATAATAAATACGTGGAAAGTAATTTCTGGCAGACCGAACAGGCAGCCGACGCCGCGCTCACGGGTTGCTACGCCATCCTTCGCTGGGATGGTGTCTACGGAAACGAAGCCACCCCCCTTTGGGAAGAAACCGCTACCCCCAATGCGCATAACGATACCGATGCAAAAGGATTTGCTTCCATTGCCACGGGATTGCAATCCTCCACAACCGGCGGCGTAATCGCCAATCGCTGGGCGCGCTGTTACGGTGGGATTGGTCGTTGCAATACCTTTTTGGCCAGGGTGGACGAAATTGAAGAAATGGACGAAGACCTCCGTGCACGGATGAAGGCGGAAGCAAAATTTCTCCGGGGGCTGTATTATTTTATGCTGCAGACTTACTTCGGCGATGTGCCGCTGATCCTGGATCCGCCCGAAAAGGAGCAAGCCAATCTTCCCCGCACCAACAGGGAAGAGGTCGTTGCGCAGGTGCTCAAAGACTTGGACGAAGCCGCAGCCGTCCTTCCCTTGAAATACGGCAGCGCGGACCAGGGGCGTGCAACCAAAGGCGCGGCGCTGGCGCTAAAGGCCCGGGTGCTCTTGTTTGAGGCCAGTCCCCTTTTCAATACCGGCAATGATCCTGAAAAATGGAATACCGCCGCCAACGCGGCCCAAGCGGTTATGGATCTGGCCGATGAAGCCGGCTATGGACTTTTTCCCGATTACCGGAGCCTGTTTTTGCCGGAAAATGAAAACAACCAAGAGGTGATCTTTGATGTTCAATACATCTATCCCGATGGTGGGAACTCGTTCGATCTGATTGGCCGTCAATACAATACAAACGCACCGGTGCAGGGCCTGGTGGACGCGTATTACATGAAAGACGGCTTGCCTGTGGATGAGTCACCCCTTTCCGCTACCAGCGGCCGGTATGAAAACCGCGATCCCCGTTTTTACGCGACCGTGGTCTTTCCGGGTGACACGTTTATGGGCCAGGTGGTGACCGAAGACCGCTTTGCCATTACCGGATACGGAATGGAAAAGTATACCATTTATACCGAAAGCCCTGCTCCCCCGGACAAGGCCGACCTGAAAGGAGGACAGTCCGAAACCAATTACATCGTGATCCGGTACGCCGATATTCTGATGATGTATGCCGAAGCAAAGAACGAATATTCCGGACCCGATGCGTCTGTTTACGCCGCTGTAAACGCGGTCAGGGAACGGGCGGGCATGCCTGATTTCCCGGCCGGTCTTTCCAAAGACGAAATGCGTGAGGCAATCCAGCACGAACGGCGTATTGAGTTTGCAGGAGAAGGCTATTACTACAACGACATCAGAAGGTGGAAAACGGCCGAAGTATTGATGAACGCACCGGTGCATAACTGGGAAAACCAGGAAATAGAAAAAAGAATATTCAATCCGGCGCGCGACTACTGGTGGCCGATTCCACAGACCGAGTTGGACCTGAACCCCAGCCTGGAACAAAATCCCGGGTACTGATAGGACTTCCGGATGAGCGCGTGGGTTTGGCTGTTACTTGGTATTGGTTTAGGAACCGGAGCTTGCACGGAAAGTGACCGGAGGGTGAATCTGCCCGAAAAGGTATTCCCCTCCGACACGCTCCGGGTGGAGGACTGTCTGCGCTGCCTGGTTCTTACCGAGCAGGCGCGGCCGTCGATCCGTATCGTGGAAACCCTGACCGGTAATACCGTCTGGGAATGGCAGCCCGCGCAGGCGGAGGAATTGGAAGACCCTGCCTGGTTTTCCAATCCGGATGAAGCAAAGCCCGTTTACGACCGGAAATACCTATTGGTCACCGCGTCCGGCGGCGGAGTGGCCTTGATCCGGATCGCCGACAAAAAAGTAGTCTTCTCCGCTTATGCAGGAGGCAATCCGCATTCGGCCGAATTATTTCCCGATGGAAATCTTGCCGTCGCATCCAGTACGGGAAATTACCTGACTATTTTCCGCCTGGACACGGCCGCATCCTCCGAAGCACCCTATAAACAGCAGCATGATCTTCCTTCGGGACACAATGTGGTATGGGACCGGAAACGGGAGGTATTGTGGTCGGCGGCAAAAAATAAACTCTATTCGTTCGTATACAACTTCGATTGTGAACGGCCCGACGTGATCCTGCAGGATTCCCTACCCCTGCCCGGCAATAATGCCCACGACCTGTTTCCCGTGTTCGGGAAAGATTCACTCTGGTTGACCAATACCTCGGACGTATACCTGATTGACTTAAAAGCCCGCCGGACATTCCGGGCCGATGTGGCCCACCGGGAGCATATCAAGAGCGTTTCGTCCGGGCCGGAAGATTACCCGGTCATTCTTCTCAGCCCAGAGGAAAGTTGGTGGTCGGACAAAGTCCGGGACACGCGCGGAGAGGTGATCTTTGAGGAAAAGGGGTTCAGGATCTATAAAGCGCGCTGGTTCCTGCCCAATGCATTCAGCTACCCGGAAAAACACGTTTTGGGCAGCTGCAAATAGCGAAACCGAAGGCCCTATTTCGGCAGGATTTCTTAACTTAGCAGGTGGATTGATCAAGTCTCTGCTAGTTAGTGAATTTCAGGAAACGTACAGACAGCGAGCTCGCGGATATGCTTCGAAGCAGCGGATCGGTTAAGCGATCGGTTTCCCTACAGGAGCGTGCTTTTGAAGAGATCTACCGCCGTTACTGGCTGAAACTGTTCCAAGTTGCGTGGCAAAAGACCGGGAACAGGGAGGCGGCCGAAGAGCTGGTTCAGAATCTATTCGTACGGATTTGGGAACGGCGTGAGAAATTGATTTTACGGGTCTCCCTGAAGAGCTACTTGTACGGTGCAATCCGGTACCTGATTATTCGCTTCCTACGCGATCAACTGGTTTCTTCGCGTCATCTGGCAGCCATTCAGCATGCATTGCCGGAATCGGAAGAAGCGGTTGAGGATCAGCTGTTATTCCGGGAACTGAACTCAAGCGTGGAAGCTTCCATCAAGAAACTGCCCGGGAGGTCGCGTACAATTTTCGAACTCAGCAGGACCCGGCATTTTTCGAATAAGCAGATCGCCGGGCAGCTCAACATTTCTGAAAAAACGGTCGAGTACCATTTAACAAAATCTTTGAGGCTACTGCGGGTTCACCTCAAAGATTTTGTCACGGTCTTTGCGACCCTTCTCCTGATGGGCTGCTAGCTTAAAGCTCCCGGATCTTGATATTCCGGTACCATACCCGGTTACCGTGGTCCTGTAGGGCGATCCGGCCTTTCAGGTATTTTCCGAAATGTTCCCAGGTTTTGAATTTGCTTGCGGCGATCAATTTATTCCATTGGTCGGAACCAATCGTTACATCGGCCGTTTTGGTGCCGTTCAGCCAAAGGGTAAGGTGGGCATCTTTCAGGCGCACGCGGGCGTGGTTCCACTCTCCGGCTGGTTTGGCCACATCCCTTCCCACCGGAATCATGTCGTAAAGGGAGCCGGCCAGGTGGTCGTCCTCTTTGTTGTCGTGAGCCTTCTCGTTATCTAATACCTGCATTTCAGGCCCGGTGATGTACGTGGCGCCGAATTTAGGGTCCTCGTGCACATTGAAGATAATCCCGCTGTTTCCGCCTTCTTCGATCTTCCACTCCAGGCTGAGCTCGTAATTCTCGTATTCCCCGTCGGTAACCAGGTCGCCGCCTTCTCCGCCCTGCGGATCAAAGGCTAGCGCCCCCTCGCTTACGGTCCAGGATGCTCCGGCCTTGTCTTTCAGATACGTATGCCAGCCCTTGGTGGTTTGTCCGTCGAACAATAACTTCCAGCCCTGTTTTTTCTCTTTTTTGCTCAGGGTATTGAGTTCTTGTGCGGCTACGGTCCCCATCCCCACTAAAAACAGGGAAACCACAAGGCATGCGGCCGATGCCGTGTTGATGATTGATCTTTTCATGTTAAGCTTTGGATTTTATTCGTCATAAAATGATAAGGCGCTAAAATACTATTTCATTGGTCAGCAAAAAAGAGGGCGCCCAAAAGAGCGCCCTGCCTTATTGTTGATCAATAGGTATCAATTTGCTTGATTTCCTTCAAGCAGCGGATTGGCGTTCAATGCTCTGGAGGGTATCGGGAACACGGTCATGTCCTTTCCGTCGGCTGCTTTATCCCACCAGGCGTCCCCGAACCGGCCCCAACGGATCAGGTCGGTTCTGCGATGACGCTCACCCAGGAACTCCCGGCTGAGTTCGTCAACGAATTCATCGTCTGTCAGGCTCGCCGGATTGGCGGTATAGCTGTGTTGCGGCCAGGTATCTTCGGGGAAGTTCCGTTTTCTTACCGCGTCGAGCAATTCGGCTGCGCCGGGAACGTCTCCCTCGCGGTACCTGCACTCAGCTAAAGCGTAGTACACTTCGGCGAGCCGTATTTCGGTTGCGGAATTCGTATGAAAGCGGTTCTGAGATAGGGGAAGCCAGGGAAACTTAATGAAGCGCACCCCGGAATTCTCTTCGCCCGTATTGACGCGCGAACCCTGGGCGAGGCCGGATGGTCCTTCGGAAAAACGGCCCACCTGGTCTACGTAGGTCAAGGGTTCGCCATTGTACTCTTCCGTTCCGTTCACCACGCGGGTACTGTCAAAGCCGTACCCTTGGGCGCTATTGAAGTAATATTGCTGCCCTATCAGGAAGAACCCTTCGTAGTCGCCGTTGGCAGAGGTCGTTCGGAAGGGCTGTTTGCGCAGATCATCGTCTGAGAATGTTTCATACGGCATCCCCAGTTTGAAATCGTACAGATTGCCTTCCAGATCGCGGGAAGGGGTCAGATGAACCCCGTTCCATGAACCGCGGTCGTTGTCCAGCGAGTACCGCGACTGGTAATGCATCATCGCATTGTACATCCAACTGAATTCGTAAATATTCAGGGCGTGCGGGAACTCAAGAATGTTTTCAGGGGACCTGTACCCGTCCACCCCGCTCCGGAACGGTCCGCGGTAATCCGGGTCGATGCTGTAGGTCCCGTATTCTCCGTTGATGATACCGGTTGCCACCTGGGCACATTCATCGTAGCGGGCGGTTCCCGTCCAGACTTCCGAATTAAGATAAAGTCTTACCAGCAGCGCAGCGGCCCCACCCTGATCAAAGCGGCCGGCCCGTCCGTTCTTGGGGAGGTCCGGAATGGATTCCCTGAGCTCGGTTTCTATAAAGGCAAATACCTCTTGGGGACTGGATTGTCCGGTGATGGTTTCCGTATCGGTGACAATGGGGACGGTACGGAAAAAGTCGATCAGAAAAAGGTAAAACCAGGCGCGAAGCGTTCTCATTTCCGCAATGTGCTGCGCCTTTTCACTTTCTTCCATCCCCAGTTGGGCATAATCCAGTTTCTGAAGGTCTTCCAGGACCACGTTGCACTGGCCAATGCCTTGGTACGGACCAATCCAGCCTCCGTAAATATGGCTGTCCTCCGGCGTCCACTGGTGTCCGTGCAGACGGATCCAATCCCCGCCGTCGTATCCGTGCTTTCCTTTCTGGGTCCAGACAAAATTATCGGCCGTCAGTTCCTGAAGCAGCCAGCGGTCGCCGTCCCACCCGCACCAATGACCGTGTTCATACGGCCGGGTAAGGGCCGCGATGACCGTCTTTTTATCCTGATAGTATTCGTCGGCTATGATCTCTGTAAACACCTCTTCATCCAGATTGGTACAGGAGGGAGCAAGCAGTGCCAGCAGCAGAGACGCATATATCAATGTATTTTTCATGCTTTTACTTATTTGTGGTGAGACATTCGGGTTAAAAGGTAACCTGTACCCCCAGTGAATAATTCCGGGTAATGGGATACACGTTCAGATCGCCAATGCCCGGCTCCAGCCCACTGATCGCGACGGTGGTCGGATCAAGGCCTGAATACTTGGTGATGGTGAACAGATTCCGCACCGTCGCGTACACTCTCAGGTTTTTAAGCCAGGGACTTTGAATGGTAGGCGACCACCCAAGCGTCAGGTTGTCCAGTTTGAAATAGTCTCCCGATTCCAGGAAGTAATCCGTGATCACCTTTCCTGATTTGATGTGGGCGTTCCGTGTAAAAGCGTCTTTCAGCAGATTCACATTGGGCTCGGCGGTAAGACCGTAATACATCTGATAGAGATTCAGGATGTCGTAGTCGAAGCGCCCGTGGAAGAAGACAGAAAGATCAAAATCCTTGTAGGTCAAGGTGTTGCCCCAGGAAAGTTCGTATTTTGGGGAACCATTCCCAAGATAGGTTCTGTCGGTTTCGGAACCTGCTTCCGTTGCCAGGATCCGTTCGGTTCCCTCCTGCCCGCCTTTCCAGATCAGGATATTTCCGTCCTCGTCCACTCCGGCGTATTTATAACCGTAAAAGCTTCCGATCTCCACCCCGTCTTCCAGACGTTGGGCAAAGCCCGGATTACCCGGAGAGGGCAGTGAGCGGCGATCCATATAGCCCCTGGTGAATTCGTCGTTTGAAAAAGCGTCCAGCTTCGATTTGGTGTATGTCGCTACAATGTTCGTGGTATAGCTGAAATCGCCCGTATTGACTGCGTTCCAATTCAGGTTCAGTTCCACGCCGCGGGAGCTGGTCGTACCCACATTGGTAAAAAGTTTATCGTGCAGATAGGGAGGCACCGGCACGTCGTACTCGGCGATCACGTCCTTTCCCTTGCGGAGGAACGCGTCTACGCTTCCCCCTACTTTATTGTCGAAAAGGCTGAAGTCCACCCCCACGTTGTACGACTTTTGCCGCTCCCAGTGGAGGTCGCGGTTGGGATTGTTCGCCGGGCCGTACACCTGGATCCACTCCCCTTCGTCGTTCTGCCAGCGCCCCCAGCCCTGGTATCTGGCCAGTGAAATATACCGGCTAAATCCGGAGCGGCCGGTTTCCCCATAGGAAAGCCGAAGTTTGAGATCATTCACTACAGCAGAATTTTCAAATGCAGGAAGTTTGGAAAGCCGCCAGGCAGCCGACGCCGCGGGGAACAGGCCCCACTTGTTTTCCGCACCGAATTTGGAATTACCCTCGTAGCGCAGGGATCCCATAAACAACCAGGTATCGTCAAAGCTGTAGTTCAGACGACCGAAAAACGCGATGGTCTTTTCCTTGCTTCTCCAGGAGTCCATTCCAAGCCGCCCCTCTTCGTTGTTCCACAGGCCGCCGCCTAGATCGTCATAACCGACCGCGTCAGTGGGGAAGTCGGCGTTTTCAGCCCAGAAAGCCCGGTTGTTGAACTCCTGATAAGAATAGCCGCCCATTACGCGGATATCGTGCTTATCAATCGTGGTAAAATAATTTCCGATCCATTCCAGCGTCCAGTCTACCCATTTTTCGTTTTCCAGCCGCGCCCGTCCGGTGCGGTCGTTGTCAATGGACTCTTCCGATTTGGAGGTATAGTATTCGCGGCGGAGTTCATCCTGACTTTGTCTTGCCAGTTTCAGCTCGGTATTAAGATTCTCCAGCAGATTCAGCTTCACGTTGAAGTCGGCAATGGAGTAAGTCTGGTCCGCTCCGTTTTCCCGTTCCAGCAGGTTCTGCACCGGATTGTAAACATCGTAGCCTTCAATTTTCGAATAGCCGGTTGGGCTTTCGGGATCAAAAATGGGGATAGTCGGATTGAGCTTCACGGCCTGCTGGAATACGCCGTAATTGGTGTACTCTTCTCCGGCAAACCGGTACGTGAAATTCCCGTCGAATTCCAGAAGTCCGTCCAGGGCTTTTTGCTGGAAATTGGCCCGGATGCCGTACTCCTGCCTTTCGGACGCGATATCGATAGCGGTTTTATCCCGGAAGTTACCGGAAATCCGGAAAATCGTGTTTTCACTTCCTCCTGAAACCGCCAGATAGTGGTTCTGGCCAAAGTTATTTTTCCGGATGAGCTGGTCGTACCAGTTGGTGCGGGCGCCGAGGTCCCGGTCAATTCCGTGCTCAAGAAACTCTTCCGGCGAAAGGATGTCGGGCTTTGCGGCCACGACGTCGTGTTCAATGTAACTGTCGTAGGTGACCGATACGTCTCCGGCTTTCCCCGACTTGGTGGTAACCAGGATGACCCCGTTGGCGGCTCTTGATCCGTAAATCGCTGCCGCGGAACCATCCCGCAGTACCGTAATGGATGCGATATCCTGCTGGGCTACATTGTTCAGATTCCCTCCCGGTACTCCGTCAATAATAATCAGTGGACCGTTACCCGCTTCAATGGAAGAGGCCCCCCGAACCTGGATATCGGTACCTCGATTCGGATCGGCGGCTGCGGGATTCGACACGGAAACCCCCGCTACTTTCCCTTTGATCATCTGCAAGGGGCTGTTATGCGCTCCAGGAATGAAATCCTTACTCTCTACGGTGGTTACCGCGCTGGTCAGATTGCGCCGCTCGGTAGTTCCATAACCCACCACCACGACCTGTTCCAGGGCCGCCACGTCCTGTTTGAGGGACACGTTGATCACCGTTTCGGTCCCGACGGGAACTTCCTGGCTGGTGTATCCGAGGAAAGAAAATACCAATACGGGGTTGGCTGCGGGGTCGGGGACGGAGATACTGTAATTGCCTTCCATGTCGGTAGAGACCCCCGTGGTAGTTCCTTTCACGGTAACGCTGACACCGGGAAGGATCTCGCCCGATTCCGCATCGGTTACCTTTCCTGTGATGGTCTGTTGCATAAGGGCCATGCCAGGCACCGTACGCGGTGACCCCCGTTCCGCATGCCGGGATGTGTCCGTCCTGCGGACGGGAATCATGCCGGGTTCCTTCATCAGCACGATCTGGTCGTCAATGACCTCGTACCCGATACCGTAGGGACTGAGAAGGTTTGTTAGCACGTCCTGCAGTTCCTCGCCGGAGCTATGTACCGATACCTGGGTTTCCACCGGAACGATCCGGGAGCTGTACACAAACTTGACGTTCCCTGCATTTTCGAGTTGTTGAAGCGCTGATCTTAAGGAGGTCTGACCGGTTTCCAGGGTGATTTTTGTGGTCAGCACACCCTGGGCTTTGCTGTCATGGGCCAGCGAGATACCCGAGAACGACAGCGCCAAGGCCAGCTGAAAGACGGTGATTTTCATGCAAAAGATGATAAATTCACGTGACGAACTTATTTTCATAAATTTGTTCTGGTTTTTGTAAAACATTCTGTTATAGCAAAGCCGAGCCTTCTCATAGCCTTAGCGGGTCAATAAGAAGGTTATTTTTGAAGGTCAGGCATGGTCGCAACATGTCTGGCCTTTTTAAACAATCAGATAAACCGATTTACTATTTTTTTTCTGTCATGGGCATTTCCTATTAAGTGCAACAATGGTGTTCCGGTTATTCGGATTCGCAACCCGGACCCGAAATCATGAATTTTCCCGGGCTTTTGTCGAAGGTGGCGCCAATGGACCTGCAGATCAGCTCCATTTTGATTTCGAGTGTTTCATCACGCATGGACGCGGTCAGGGGGCAATCTGCAAGATCCTGATTTGCCAGCTCGATGGACACCGGATACGCCTTCTCCAGCAGGTCAATCACTTTGCGCAGCGGCGTATCGCTGAATTCAAAAGCCAGGTCCTGTGACAGATCCGTAACCGGTCTCAATTGGCTGGAGATGGCAGCTATCTTTTCCAGTTTCCGGCTGTTGGTATGATAAATGGCTTTTTGCCTTGCCGTCAATCTTAAATTATCGGTCCGGCTCCGCACGGCGGTACCGGGTCGGCTTGCTTCAGCGTGATCTCCGCTCACTTCCACCGAGCCTTCGGCGACTTCAACTTCAACTGTTTTATCTGTTTTATAAGCTTTTATATTAAACTTCGTGCCTGTTACCCGTGTGACGATATTTCCGGTGTAAACCAGAAAGGGTTTCTCCTGCTGTTCGGTAATCTCGAAAAACGCCTCGCCTTCCAGCGTAACCTCCCTCCGGGGGCTTGACAAAAAGCTCCGATAGCGGATACTACCCGAAGGCTTCAGCCAAACCATGCTTTCATCCTGTAATACAACGAGCATGGTTTCGGAACTATTGTTCGTTTTATGGTAAACAGTTGGAGTATCTACTTGCCGGCTACGCTGCATCCCGGGTCCGACCCCATTCTGACTGAACAGGAAAACAAACAGCAGCAGCAAAGCGGCTGCCGATGCAGCGCTTAAACTGATCCACCTTACCCAAGACTTCCTGGCTCGTTCCCTATCCGGAAAACCGGTGGATCCAGCGCGGATGTTTCGCCACAACCTGTGTCGTAACTCCGACGTTTCCCGGCTGCTAAGCGATAAGGGCTCCCGCTCGCTGCCAAGTGAACGGTACCAGCTCCTCACCAGCGCTTCTTCCTCCGGGGTACATTCCCCCTGAAGATAACGCCGCAATATTTCCTCGAGATGATCCTGTTCCTGCATCGTAATCGCGTTCCCCTTTATTTAGTAGTCACTCGAAGGAGCGGCATCCCTAAAGTTTGGTGAAAAAAAATAATTCCTCTGGTGGGTCGCGCTGCACAATCCGGGCACAATTTTTAATCATGTTTGATTTACAATTATTTTTTTATTTAACTTTACGTTTACTGATAGCGTACAGATAGCGATCAAGCACCAAAACCATTGTCATGCCTACTGCTTCAGGCAATACTTTTCAGGGAATCCATCGGGAGGGCGGAAACACCATGGCCTGGGAGGAGTTGTACGCGGTCTGGTTCCGCAAACTATTTAATTACGGGCGGAAATTCAGCCCGGATGAAGGACTGATCGAAGATGTTATCCAGGATATTTTTTTAACCCTGTGGCAACAAGGCAGTTTGGAGGTCCGCTCTCCGGACAGTTATCTTTTTACCGCGTTCCGGAACAACCTGCTCCGGAAGATCAAATTGGACCGGGGAAAACAGCTGGAGTCCCTTTCCGATGAATACGACTTCCATATTGAATTATCTCCCGACCAGCTTATGATCCGGAATGAGCGTCGGAATGAAAATCACCGTAAAATCTCCCATGCGCTTGCCACCCTGACCTCGAGGCAACGCGAATTCATCTTCCTGAAGTATTACCAGCAACTGAGTTACCAGGAAATAGCCGAAATCATGGACATTTCTGCCAAGGCTGTCTACAAACTGGCAGCCCGGGCAATTCAATTGCTCCGCAGGGAACTTGAGAGCGAACAATGCATGCTGATTGCGCTCGTTCTTTGCTCCCCGCCCCCTTCGGGGAACCGTTAGTTTCTTACCCGGCGCAGGCACCTCCTTTTTTTTGAAAATTTTTTGCTCCCGCGATGGGGTAATTTCCGCTGCTTCGTACTCTTCCTTATACAACGTACCGTAAAGACGATATATGGAAACAGGGAAGTTCTACGATCAGTATACTGTGGACGATTTTATTCTTGATGAGCGCTTTCACCGTTGGGTGATGGAGGGCAGGGATGATGCTTTATGGCAGCAGGTGCTCCGGGATTATCCCGAAAAACACGAGGCCATCGCTGCGGCAAGGAGTTTTATCCGGAGTATGCAGATTAAGACGCACTTGCCAGCGAGGGAACAGGAACAGGCTGCCTTAGAGCGGTTCAGGGAACGGGCCCTTGCAAAGGAGGCGGTCGTTATGGAAGGAATGGTCCATGCAGCTGAAGACGGCGAGAAAGGTGACGGAACAAAGATGCGACGGCTTGGGCAGGGCAGAAAGTGGCTGATCCGGATCGCCGCGTCGGTGGCCATACTGGGTCTTGCAGGAAGCACCTCCTGGATGCTTTTTAAAAAAAGACCGGTGGTGGTCGGGACGAGCTATGGGCAGATGAAACAGATTAAACTACCTGACAACTCCATCATATACCTGAACGCGAACTCGAGTCTTAGGTATCATAAAAGTATACTGGGTGGCTTCAACAGGGAAGTATGGCTGGAGGGAGAAGCCTTTTTTCAGGTGGAAAAGGAAACGGACCGCTCGGGTCATTACCAAAATTTCCGGGTCCATACCCGGGGCATGGCCGTGGAAGTGCTGGGAACTGCGTTTAATGTAAAAGACCGCAATTCAAACAGCAGCGTTACCCTCCAGAGTGGAAAAGTGCAGGTGAGCATGGACGAAGGGCGATCGGTCACGTTGGCCCCGGGCGAGCACATTGAATTCAACAGGAAGGAACATCAATTGACCAAAAACAAGGTCAACCCCGAGCGATATACCAGCTGGAAGAACCTGCGTTACACTTTTGATCAGACCCCGGTCAGCGAACTGGTTCAGATCATCCGTGATAACTACGGGTTGGAAGTGGTCATTGCAGACGAAAAAATAAGCGATAGCAATCTCTCGGGTGTGCTGGAGGCGGATAACCTCCAGACATTTGTAAACGCACTATCCTTTGCATTAAATATAACAATCAGAAAAGAAGGAAATCAACTGATTTTTGAACCTAAGCAAAAATTACAATGAGAAAAAAAGGTGGTATTGCCAGGACGCTGTTAAGTGTCTGCTTCGCGGCAGGATGCACGTTGCTGAGCTCCGTATTGGTGGCGCAGGAGTACGTGTTTTCCTCCGTGGCGTCGGCGACGGAAAAGGAGACGAGCCGGGAACAGCGGATGTCGTTGCGAAAATTCCTGGCTTCTTTTGAGGATCAGTACGCGATGAAATTCGTATGCAAGTCTCAGCTTTTACGGATGGAAATTGCGGCCGATGAAGGGAAACGATTCACGAACCGGGACGAAGCGGAGCGTTACCTGTTGGAACGGCTTCGGGACTACCGGTTCAGTGTCAAGAAAATATCCGAGGGCCAATACGCCATCAACTGGAGCCGTCCGCGCCTGACGGGCGTGGGTACCCGCCTTGCATACGTTTCCTCCAGCATGGATGAAAACTACAAGGCCGAAAAGTGGCAGGAGTCCGTGAGCGGAACCGTGTCCGACACCGCGGGGATTCCCCTGCCGGGCGTCACCGTGCTGGTCAAAGGCACTACCGTGGGTACCTCAACCGATGAAAACGGCGCGTTCACGATCCAGGCCAACGAAAACGATGTCCTGGTATTCAGTATGGTGGGGTTTGCCACGCAGGAAGTACCGGTAAGCATGGGTGGGGCGATGAGCATCACATTGCAGCAGGACGCGCAGCAACTGGACGAGGTGGTTGTGGTGGGTTACGGCACCCAGAAAAAAGCGGTTGTTTCCGGCGCGGTCGCGACCGTGGAAGGAGAGGATTTAACCAAGTCGCCCACGGTGAACCTGACCAATACCCTGGTAGGGCGGCTTCCTGGCGTAACCGCCATGCAATCATCGGGGGAACCGGGATATGACAATTCCACCATCCGGATCCGCGGAGTGAACTCCCTGGGAAACAGCGATGCCCTGGTGGTTATCGACGGGGTTCCCAACCGGGCCGGCGGACTAGCCCGGATCAATCCGGCCGATGTGGAGAATATTTCCATTCTTAAAGATGCCTCGGCGGCGATTTACGGTTCCCGGGCAGCCAATGGGGTCATCCTGGTTACTACCAAACGGGGACAAAGCGGAAAGCCGCAGCTCAGTTACGATTTCAGCTACGGCCTGCAACAACCAACCCGGGTGCCGAAAATGTCCAATGCCCCTGAATATGCAACCATCCGCAACGAACTTCAGATCTTCGACAACCTTCCTTCGGAGGAATGGCAGGCGGCATGGACCGCCTTTAATGCGGGTGAGGTTTATCAACGGAACGACGGCGGCGAGCTGGGTGCGATTTATTCACCGGACGAACTGCAGAAATTCCGGGACGGATCCGATCCCCTGCGTTATCCCAATACAGATTGGTTTGGTACCACGTTAAGGGATTGGGCGCCCCAGCAGCAGCACAACCTGCAGATCAGCGGCGGAACCGATAATGTCAAATACCTGGCGTCCCTGGGCTATCAGAACCAGGACGGGTATTACCGGGAATCGGCCACCGGGTATAAACAATACGACCTGCGTTTGAATCTCGATGCGAAGATCACCGATTTCATCAGCGCCCGGATCGGCGTCAATGCGCGGGAGGAATACCGTCACTTCCCCACCCTGGGGGCCGGCGACATTTTCCGGATGATCATGCGCGGCAAGCCTACTGAGATCGAAGTCTGGCCAAACGGTCTCCCGGGGCCGGACATTGAATACGGACAGAACCCCTACGTGATCACGACCGATCTCACCGGATACGATCGCGACAAAAGGGATTACTTCCAGACCAACGGACAGGTTGACATTACCATTCCGGGGGTGGACGGCTTAAAAATTACCGGTCAGGCAGCCATCGATAAGTTCTCCGGACGGAGGAAGCGTTGGGAAAAGCCCTGGACACTTTATTACTGGGACGGAAACACCTTTGAAGACGATGGCGTAAGCCCGGCCCTTCGAGGCGAAGTCCGTTCCCCATTCACCGACCCGAGGCTACGGGAGTGGGCCGCGAGCGAACTGGCCGTGAACCTGACCGGAATGGTGACTTACGACCGGGTAATCGGCGATCATACATTCAATCTTTTGGCCGGTGTGCAGCGGGAAGAAGTGGATCACGATAATTTCTGGGCTTTCCGCCGGTATTTTATTTCCAGTCTGATCGATCAACTGTCGGTGGGCGGCAATAGCGAACAAAATATCGGCGTGGACAACGGGGATCCATATGGTCTATTCCAGCGGGCGCGCCTGAGCTACTTTGGACGGGTGGGCTACAACTACAAGGAAAAATACCTGGCCGAATTCCTCTGGCGGGTGGATGGTTCCTACATCTTTCCTCCCGATCAGCGATTCGGCTTTTTCCCGGGCATTACCTTGGGCTGGAGAATTTCGGAAGAGCCGTTCTGGAAAGACAATATCACCTTCGTGGATAACCTGAAAATCAGAGGTTCCTGGGGACAGATGGGGGCCGAAGCCTACCTGCCCGGAAGCAGTACGCTGGCTGAATATCAATACCTTGCCAGCATGGGCTATGGAAGTTACATCATTGCCGATCAGGTTACCCAGTCCCTGTCGGAAAGTAACGTTGCCAATTTGAATTTCGGTTGGGAAGTAGCCAATAACATGAACCTCGGTCTGGAAGCCTCTTTCCTGGACTACAAGCTGAATCTGGAGTTTGAATACTTCAATAACAACCGGACCGAGATCCTGATCACCCGAGGCGGATCCATCCCGGGCAGCAGCGGCATCGTGGATAAGCTGCCGCCGGTGAACCTGGGTGAAGTGAACAACCGTGGGTGGGAGTTCCAGCTGGGTTACGGCGATCAAAAAGGCGATTTCTATTACAATGTCAGTGTGAATGGAGGGTATGCCAAAAGCAAGATCGAGTTCTGGGACGAAACGCCGGGTGCCCCCGAGTGGCAGCGGACCACGGGACGTCCCATCAACGCGTTCCTGTTATACCAGTACGATGGGGTATTCCGCGATCAGGCCGATATTGATGCCAACACGATTGATTACAGCGCCATCTCGGGAACACTCCGCCCGGGCGACATGAAGTTCAAGGACGTGAACAACGATGGAAAAATAGACGGGGACGATATGGTCCGGATGGATCAGACCAATGTGCCCACCTTTACCGGCGGGCTGAACATCAACCTGCAATACCGCAATTTCGACCTGTCCGTGTTGTTCCAGGGAGCCACCGGGGCCCTGCAGTTTGTGGGCCTTACCGAATCGGGAGACATTGGCAACTACCTGAAGTGGTCTTATGATCACCGGTGGACCATCGATAACCCCAGCAGCGTGGACCCGCGCCTGGCCAACCGGGGAAATACGTATTACACCAATTTCTCAATCGCCGGAGAAAATACCTACTGGGCCCGGAAAAACGATTACCTGCGCCTGAAAAACGTGGAGATCGGATACACCCTGCCTGCAAACCTGACCGATCGCTGGAGTATCAGCAACCTGCGGATTTATCTCAGTGGTTTGAACCTGGCTACCTGGGATGAAATCAAAGTCTGGGATCCCGAATCCACCAACAGCAGCGGTCAATATTATCCGCAGGCGCGGATCATCAATGCAGGCATAAACGTATCGTTTTAACCCCTAATCATGAAAAAAATGAATCGTTCAATAAAATATATGCTGTTTGTCGTGGGAGCCGCCGGGCTGTTGGCTTCCTGCAGCACGGACTTCCTGGACCGGGAGCCCCTTGACCAGATATCCGGGGATTTGGTGTGGAAGGACGGACCCGCCGCTGAGGCCTTTGTGACCGAGATCTACAATGGTTTGGGCCAAGGGGGCTTTTTCGAACAAATGCTTTCTTCCCTTTCTGACGAGACGGTTTTCACCCACGCCGGAAGGAATATCAATGTGGTCAATCAAGGCGACCTAAGCCCAAGCAACCTAGGCTGGGTGGATGAGACCTACGATTGGAACAATATGTACAACCGAATCCGGGCCTGCAATATCGTGATTGAAAACCTGAGCGCTCCGGACCGCAACGAGATCGCGGATGAAGAACTGAAAGCCCGCTTGCTGGGAGAAGCTTATTTCCTGCGTGGCTATTTCTATCACCAGCTCCTTCGTTACTACGGAAGCATTCCGCTGATCACGAAAGTGTATTCCCTGGACGAAGACTATTCCGCGGCAAGGAACACCTTCGAAGAATGCGTGGACTTCATCGTGGATGACTGCGATAGCGCGGCCTTGCAGCTGGAAGGCCGCAGCATGGCCAAAGGCAGAGCTACCGCCCTGGCAGCGCTTGCGCTGAAATCACGTATCCTGTTATACGCTGCCAGCGACCTGCACCATATTCCGGTGGCCAGCAGTAAATCGTCTTTGATTGCACAGTACGGGAACCCGGAGTTTCTCGGCTATACGGGCGGTGACCGGACAGCCCGGTGGACCGCTGCGCGCGATGCCGCCAAGGCGGTGATGGACGCTGCCGGAGGCGGATACAAACTCGATCTGAGCAGTCCCGCCACGCCGGAGGAAGGGCAGAATAATTATTTCTCCATTGCCATGGGCGGGGAAAGCGCGGCCGAGAACGCCGATCCCGCGGCAGCGGTTGAGTTGCTGTTCGCCCGTCATTTCTCACCGGAGAAAGGCGATGAATGGGGCGCCCGTCTGGGCAGGAGCAACGGTCCGAACGGATACCATAACTGGGCTGGAAATACACCGCTTGGCCTGCTGGTTGACGATTATGAAATGGCCGACGGGACACCCTTCAGCTGGTCCAACCCCACGCATAAGGCCAACCCTTACGAAGGCCGGGACCCGCGGTTCTACGCCAGCATTCTCTACGACGGCGCGCCCTGGAAACCCCGCGATTTGGTATCGGGGAACGTGGATCCCGCCAACCAGATCCAGACCGGAAGCTACGACATCATCGGTCCGAACGGAAAGACTACCCACTGGGGACTGGACACCCGTTTCAGCTCGATCGAGGACTGGAACGGGACCCGTACGGGTTATTACATGCGGAAGTTCATCGATCCCGATCCGGCGATTATTGACGCGAGCGACCGCCAGGTCATCCCCTGGCCATTCTTCCGCTATACCGAGGCCGTATTCAATTACGTGGAAGCCTGCATTGAACTGAACCAATTGAGCGAAGCCACGCTCTGGTTGAACCGGATCCGATTCCGGGCCGGCATGCCTGCGGTCACGGAAACAAGCCAGGCCGATCTGCGCGAGCGCTATCGTCAGGAACGCCGGATCGAAATGGCATTCGAAGAGCAACGTTACCACGACACCCGGCGGTGGATGATCGCTGAGGAAACCCTGGGCCGGGACATGACCTACATTACCATTTCCGGCAAGTTCAAGCCGGGACAGCAAATGTCACAGCCCTACCGTCATGACAAAACGGTGTATGAATACACCTATACCCCGGTAATCAATACCGACTTTGAGAATCGTACTTGGGTGGACAAAATGTACTTCCGTCCCTTCAGCCGGGATGAAGTAAACCGAAACAGTGCCCTGGTGCAAAACCCGGGTTACGAGTAATCACACAACTCATCCCCAATCGTATCAAACGGAACATTTTCCTTTGATCGACCGAAGGCGGTATCCCGAAAGGAGCCGCCTTCTGTTTTTCACAGTTCCGTCCTGGAATTGAAATTTTCAAAAAATTGCTCTAATTTTATTTAATACTGGTTTAACAGTGTGCTCATCCCGGATGATGATTTTTGCATCAAACCGAAGGTGATGGATCCCCAGGAAAACAAGTTAACCATAGCGATCAGGAACGGAGACGCGAAAGCCTTCAGCCATCTTTTTGACCGGCATAAAGATGTATTGTATTCCTATGCCTTGAAGGTTACGCGGAGCCGGGACCTGGCAGAGGAAGCCGTCCAGGAAACGTTTCTCAGACTGTGGCTGAATCGCGAAAAATTGGATCCCGGCAGACCCATTCAGGGATATCTCTTTCGGATCGCGCGGAATTACGTGTTCAATATTCTCAAAAGAGCCGTTTACGACGAGCGGTTGAAAACGCATATCTTTTACAACTATCCGGCCTGGGAACCAGGTGCGGATGAACATCTCATCCTGTCCGAGCTTCAGCTGGCCAAAGAAAACGCCATTTCCTGCCTGCCTCCCCGCAGGCAGCTGATCTTCCGAATGAGTAGAAAGGAAGGACTTTCCCACCAGGAAATAGCCGAGAAGCTGGGAATATCGCCCAACACCGTCAAAGACCAGATTGTCAAAGCGACCCAGACGATCAAAGAATACCTTCGCTCCCATGGTGACATGGCCATGCCCATGCTGATTGTGCTGGGTTATTCCCCTTTTTCCGTTTGACAGCAAAGCAGGCTTTTCAAAAAAAAATCGGAGCCGGGGATCGTCCCTCGGTCTGCTTTGATTGTAGATAGGGTAAAATGCAGAGCCCATGTTGCACGAACCCTCCTATATCAACGAGTTGTTTTCCCGTTTCATGGCGGGCCGTTGCTCGCCGGATGAAATAGAGACGCTGATCGCATACCTTCAGGAGGCCGATGACGAAACAATTCTCCCCACCGTGGAGGAATTCCGTGAAGCGTATCCAGATTTAGATAAAATGGACCCCGCTGCTTCGACAAGGGTGTTCCAAAAACTGCAGGAAGAAATCGCGGCGGCAAAACCTCCGCTTCGTTCCGAGCGGGGAAAGCGGGGCGTGATCCGACGTCTTCCCGGAACCTCGGCCGGCCGGATCGTCGCCGCGGCAGCCACCGTGTTACTAATCGTGATATCCACCCTTTTGTATCAGTCCCTCAACCGCAGCGGTCGGCACAAATTTGATACTGGCAATGCCGAAATCAAGCACCTGGAGCTGAAAGACGGCACCCGCGTGACATTGAACGCCAATTCGTCCATTCAGGTCCGCTTTTCAGCGGGTATACGGGAGGTATGGCTGGATGGGGAAGCATTTTTCAGGGTAGCCCATGACAGCGCCAAAAAATTCACTGTGCATACCTCCGACAAATTTTCGGTTGAAGTGCTGGGAACCGAGTTCAACGTGAAGGATCGTTCCGAAGGCACCAGCGTGGTGCTGAACAAAGGCAGCGTCCGGGTAAAACTTCAGCACGGGAACGCGCTGCCGGAAGAGTTGCTGATAAAACCGGGTGAAATGGTGGAATACAAACCGCGGGAGGCATCCCTGTCCAGAAGCCAGGTAGATACGGTCAGGTATTCTTCCTGGAAACAGAACCTCCTGATCTTTGAAGAAACGCCGTTGGAAGAAGTTGCCCAGACCATCGCGCACCTGTTCGGCTACCAGGTTCATTTCGAGTCCATTGATCCGGCCGCCCTGCGGTTCACCGGATCCAGTCCAGCGGATGACCTGGAGATGTTACTGGAAACGCTGGAAAAATCCTTCGGATTGTCCATTTCAAAATCAGAACGTGTAATCCGCATTCGCCCTGACGAATCGGAGCCACTATAAATAACGAATCATGAAATGTAAATTTGTTATCTACGGAGTTCTTTTAGCAATTCCTTTTCATACCTGTTTAACAGCCAGCACCGCGGCGCAGGACCTGATCTCGGCAGCGAATTTCCCGGGATCCGGGGATCAGACGGAAAGTGGAACACACGTGTCCCTGAGCGAGGTGCTCGATGCCCTGGGCAAACGCTACCGGGTCCGGTTCAATTATAACAGTGAACTGATCCGGACGAAGACCGTGAGTACCGGGGTCCTGCATACGTTTCAGGACGGAAATTTGGCCACTTCGCTTAAGAAATTACTTTCTCCGCTGCACCTGGTCTATGAGAAGGTGGGCGGCAAGCAATACATCATCCGGAAAGAAAGGGATCGCGACGGTTCGCTTACTCCCATTCCGGATATCGGAAGGCGGGGAGTATCAACAGGGGATCCGCTACGCTTGCTCTCCTTTCAGGAACAGGTCGTTACCGGCCGGATTACCGATGCCGGTTCCGGCGATCCCTTACCCGGCGTTAGCGTACTGGTCCAAGGCACCTCCAACGGGACCTCCAGCGGACCGGATGGTTTTTACCGCCTTGAAAATGTGCCGGCCGATGCAATCCTGCTGATCTCTTTTATAGGCTACAGGGAGCAGGAGGTTCCCCTGAATGGACGTCGCGAGGTCGATGTCGCCCTGGAAGCAGACCTGGAATCACTCGATGAAGTGGTTGTGGTGGGGTACGGGACGCAACGGAAATCCTCCACGACCTCGGCTATTTCGGCCCTTGATGGAGAAGAACTGACCCATTCGCCCGTGGCCAATATCAATAACAGCATCGCCGGCCGGATTCCCGGGATTTTGGCATTCCAAGAAAGCGGGGAGCCGGGAAGCGACGCGACAACACTCCGCGTGCGGGGAATCGGAACAATCGCCGAAGGGCGGAACGCGGCTGCCCTTACCGTGGTTGACGGGATCCCGCGGGATATTACCCAGTTGAATCCGGCGGAAATTGAAAGTGTCACCGTTTTGAAAGACGCCGCTGCCATTGCTCCCTATGGGCTGGCAGGGGCCAACGGCGTGATCCTTATTACGACCAAGCGGGGTGCCGCCGGCCAAGTTTCAGTCAATTACAACGGGTGGTATGGCATTCAGCGTCCCACCCGTTTTCCGGATTATCTCAATGCCTATG
Organism: Anseongella ginsenosidimutans; assembly: GCA_029268045.1. GTDB lineage: Bacteria > Bacteroidota > Bacteroidia > Sphingobacteriales > Sphingobacteriaceae > Anseongella > Anseongella ginsenosidimutans_A. The sequence continues at coordinate 19,143 of JAJUHF010000012.1, read as the reverse complement.
ATTTTGCCCGCTTGCTGAATGCCGCAAATGAAAACGTAGGCCAACCGCCTACCTACAGTGAAGAGGAACTGCAGAAATACCGGGATGGAACCGACCCGGATCATTTTCCGGATCACGATTGGGTGCGGGAAGTAATTAATTTCGAAGCCCCCATGACCCGGCACGATCTCTCCTTTACGGGCGGGTCTGAACGGGTCCGCTTCTTCAGTTCCCTTGGCTTTCTTTACCAGGAAGGAGGGGTCAGCACCATCAATTATTCGAGGTATAACCTGGCCAGCAACGTGGACGTGGACGCGACCCCCACCACAACCATTTCGTTGGATATCAAGGGTACATTTGAGCAAAAGAAGGATCCGGGTTCCACTTCAGGAACGGGTATTTACACGGTAATCACCAAGCAACCGCCCCTGCTACCGGCTCAATTGCAGTACAGCAACGGGCTTCCCGGACACGAGTTGCTTCCGCAGATTTACCACAGCGGATACAACCGTCAACAGGAGAACCTCTTTTATTCGCAGCTTAGTATCCAGCAGGAATTGCCGTTTCTGGAAGGGCTTTCAATCAAGGGGGTTGCTGCATTTGACAAGGCTTTTTCCTTCAACAAGCATTGGCAGACCCCATATACCTATTATGCACTGGATAGCGAGGATGAATTTGAACCGGTTCAGGGTGGTGTCACGGCGCCCTCCCTTGCCGAACAATTCAGTCAGGACCAGGTCATTACCCTGCAGGGATACCTGACCTACCAGCAAACATTCGGAAAACACGCGGTAAACGTCCTCGGAGTGATCGAAAAACGCAACGGCGACTGGAACAGGCTGGGCGCCTCCCGGCTGAATTTCGCGGTAGATTTGGACGAATTGTCGTTGGGTAGTTCCAATAAGGTGGATTTCGATAACGAAGGGATTTCCACCGAAAGCAAACAGATTGGCCTGGTCAGCAGGGTGGCTTACGATTATGACGGTAAGTACCTGTTTGAATTCTCCAGCCGCTACGACGGACATTATTATTTTGCTCCTGGGAAACGATTTGATTTTTTCCCCGCCCTTTCCCTCGGCTGGCGTATTTCGGAGGAACCTTTCCTAAAGGATCGCTATTCCTGGCTGGACAACCTGAAGATCCGAGGCTCGTACGGAAAATCGGGAAACCTGGCAGGCAGCGCTTTCCAATACCTGAGTTCGTACGGAGTCGCCAACAGCTATGTTTTCGGGGGGCCGCAATACTATCAGGTACAGGGTGTATTTGAACGGGCCGAGGCCAACCCCCATATTACCTGGGAAACTGCGCGCAAAACCGATATCGGGTTGGAAGCATCGCTCTGGAACGGAAAATTCGGATTGGAAGCCGATGTTTTCTATGAGAAGCGATCCGACATGCTGTTGTATCCGGCGGAAACCGTTCCCCTGGAATATGGAATCGGTATTTCCCAGATCAATGCCGGTATCATGGAAAACCGCGGAATAGATCTTTCCCTGCGCACCAGTCACCGCTTCCCATCCGGCATTCACCTGAACGCGGCCTTTAACTTCACCTATGCGAAAAATAAGCTGATTCAGACCTTTGAAAACGAGGCCACCTTCAATAATCCGAACCGGCGCCGGACAGGCAGGGCGTATGAAACCCGTTTTGGCTATAAGGCCCTCGGGTATTTCCAGTCGGAAGAGGAAATCGAAGGGTGGGCAACCCAATTCGGCGACGTTCGGCCCGGAGATATCAAATACGCGGACATGAACGGCGACGGGCGGATAACGCCCGAGGACGAAGTGGTGATCGGAAAGCCCCTGATCCCGCAGATCATTTACGGGCTGGTTACCGAGCTCTCCTGGAAAGGAATCGGGCTGAACATGCTCTGGCAAGGAGCGGGAAGCAGCAGCATTTATCTGGCGAACGAAGCCGCCCTGCCGTTTTTCAATGGGGCAAAGGCCTTCCAGGAGCACCTCGATTACTGGCGTCCGGATAACCCCGATGCGCGCTATCCCCGGGTAACCCCTTCCCCTACGACAAACAATTCCCAGACCTCCTCCTTTTGGGTCCGTGACGGAAGTTACCTGCGCCTGAAATCACTGGAGTTAGGGTATGCCATTCCACAAAAGGCCTTGAGCGCCACGGGTATCGGATCTTTGCGGGTTTACGTTTCAGGGCAGAACCTGATCACCTTCTCGGCGGTGGATTTCCTGGATCCGGAACTGAGCAATAACCGGGCGAGGTATTATTTCCAGCAGAAGGTTTATTCGTTTGGATTGAACATCGGATTTTAATGCATTCAAAAATTCAGCATCATGCAGAAGATCGTCTATATATTACCGGCAGTTTTTCTTTTTATAGCCTGTGAGCGGGCCATTGAGGTGAATCCAAGTGACCAGCTGACCGACGCCGACGTGTGGCGCACGCCGGATAATGCAAATCTGTTTTTAAATGACATCTACAATAGCCTCAACCCGGGTCCCTGGCCCGACCTGTGGACCAATGTGCCCATGCAGATCGGGAATGATCCCCTGGATAATTACACGGATAATTCGCTCAGCGGGAACATCGCCGGAATCCCTTCCTACCAGCTTTTCGCCAACGGCACCTACGGCCCTTCCAACCCCATATTCGGCCCCCATTGGGAGCGGATGTATGAGAACATCCGAAAATGCAACCTGTTTTTGGAAAAGGTGGCCGGAGCGGGCTTCGACGAGGCAACCACGACCAGCATGCTGGCACAGGCGCGGTTCCTGCGGGCTTATTTCTATAAATCCCTGGTAGATCTGTACGGAGGCGTTCCGCTGATTACCGAGGTGCTGAATCGTAATGAAGACGAAAACATCGCCTTCCCAAGAGCTACTTATGAGGCATGCGTGGAATTCATCCGGGACGAATGTGAACAGGCTGCTGCCGATTTGCCCGAGACCCTGGCGCCGCAGGATCTGGGGCGGGCCACACGCGGAGCGGCCCTTGCCCTGAAAGGGGAAACCGAACTTTATGCCGGTCTGTTCGACGAAGCCGCCGCTACGCACCGGACCATCATGGAGCTGGGGGTATACGAGCTGTTCCCCGATTACGGAGCGCTTTTCTATCCCGAAAACGAAAATAATCCGGAAGTTATTTTTGACGTGCAGTATGCGCCTTACATCAAGGGCCACAGTCGGGATACCTATTGGACTGCCCCCCTGGTAGCAGATGGCTTCGGCTGGGGCGCGGTGAATCCCACGCAGGATCTGGTGGATTGCTATGAATACCTGGATGGGAAAACAGCCGACGAGGGTTCGACGGTTTACGATCCGGCTGCACCGTATGAGAACCGGGACAGCCGCTTCTATGCAAGCATTATTTACGACGGTTCCGAGTGGCGCGGCGGCCCCATTTATACGCGTTTGGGTATTCCGAACAACCGGAATGAGCTGGATCCCTCGGGGTCCGGCGGCAAGGGCAGAACGGGGTATTTTATTAAAAAAATGCTGGACCCGACGGTTGTGCCCGGAAGAGAGAATCTGGATAACCAGACCGGAGGCAGTAACAGCATTGTGTTCCGATACGCGGAAGTATTGCTGAACTATGCCGAAGCTCAAAATGAAGTGGCGGGACCCGACGCCAGTGTATATCAGGCCATGAACAAGGTGCGTGAAAGAGCGGGATTACCGGCCCTGCCGGAGGGACTGGACCAGCAGGGCATGCGCGAGCGCATCCGAAGGGAACGGAGAGTCGAACTGGCTTTTGAGGGGAAACGGTTATACGATCTTTGGCGCTGGCGGATCGCAGAAGAGGTATTCAATAAACCGCTCCATGCCATGAAGATCACCGAATCGGGCGGTGCCCTGATTTACGAGCGTATTGAAGCCGGTGGCAGCACCATCCGGTTTGATCCGTCCAAAAATTACCGGATGCCCATCCCGCAGGATGCCATAGATCAAAATCCCGAGCTTGAACAAAATCCGAATTACTGACCGTTTCTGAAATGAACTATTTGAAACCGATAAAAGTTGTAGGGTTTGTCCTGTATTTTCTGATCGGCTTTTTCCCGGCCAAGGCGGACCCCTCCGGGCTTGGACGAGCCGGGGACCGCCCGCCTAACATCATTCTTATCGTTGCCGACGATTTAGGGTATGGTGATCTGGGATGTTATGGACAACAGCTGATCCGGACTCGATTCCTCGACTCCTTGGCCGGCACCGGCATGCGGTTCACCTCCTTTTACTCTGGAAGCACGGTGTGTGCACCGTCAAGGGAAAGTTTACTGACCGGGATGCATACCGGTCATACCTTCATCAAAGGCAACTTTGATACCGGGTATCCCGAAGGCGACCTGTCCATTCCCGATTCGACAAAAACCATTGCCGAGTACCTGCGCGAGGCCGGTTATCGCACGGCGGTGATCGGCAAATGGGGCATTGGCAGTCCCGGCCAGGGCCCCAACACGCAGGGATTCGATTATTCCTTTTGTTATCTTGACCAAATCAGTGCGCATAACTATTACCCGCCGCATTTATACGAGAACGAAGTAAAGGTTCCGCTGCCACGCAATCAGGGAACCAGCCGTGGAAGTTACAGCCACGACCTCTTTGTCGAGAAGACCCTGGCGTATATCGGGGAACAAAAAGAACAGCCCTTTTTCCTGTATCTGCCCTTTACCATTCCGCACGGAGAGCACGTCGTACCCGATGACACGCCCTACACGGAAACGGGCTGGCCCCGGAAATTCAGGAATTACGCGGCCATGATCACCCGTCTGGACCGCGATATTGGCCGGATCACCCGGCGCTTGAAAGAAATGGGGAAGGATGAAAATACCTTGATCCTGTTTACCAGTGACAACGGAGCAAACCCGGCTTTTGCCGACTTCTTTCAAAGTAACGGACCGTTCCGTGGAGCAAAACGGGATCTTTACGAGGGCGGCATCCGGGTGCCGCTTATTGCAAGCTGGCCGGGCCGGATTGCCCCGGGAACGGTCAGCGACCGCGTGGCCGCGGCCTGGGATCTGCTTCCCACCCTTTGTGAAGCGGCCGGCCTTCCTCTCCCCGAACATACCGACGGCCTGTCGTTGTTACCCGAACTGTTTGGGAAGGAAGGAAAAACGCACGGGTTCCTGTATTGGGAATATTATGCATACAATTGGAACTGGTATCGGGAAGACAATACACGCCCCCGGAACTGGCTGGAAAGTCAGGCTGTCCGCATGGGTAAATGGAAAGCCGTTAAAACCGGAATTTCCGTCGGGGAGACCGAAACGCTTGCCCTGTACGACCTGAGTACCGATCCCGGCGAGAAACACGACCTCAGCGCCGACTACCCCGACCTGGTTAAAAAAGCAAACCGCATCATGCGGGAAGCCTCTTCTCCCGCCATCTTCTTTCCCTACGCAGACAGTCTGCACGTGATCCGGATTGATTCTCCGGACAAGCTGAAAGATTTTTTCCGATATACGACCGACCGGGTACCTCTGGTAAGCGCGCATCGGGGCGGAGCCCGGCCCGGTTTTCCCGAAAATTGCATAGCAACCTTTGAAAACACGTTGAGGCATACCCCGGCCATCCTGGAAGTAGATCCCCGCTATACCCGGGATAGTGTCATCGTGCTGATGCATGATGCGACGCTGGACCGTACCACCAACGGCACCGGAAAGGTCGCCGATCATACCTGGGAGGAATTGCAGAAACTGAGGCTGAAAGACACCGAAGGCAATCTTACGCCGTACCGAATCCCTTCACTTGAAGAAGCCCTTCAGTGGGCCAGGGGAAAAACGGTTCTGGTACTGGATCAAAAGGATGTGCCCATGGAAGCGCGGGCCCGACTGGTTACCAGGATGAATGCGGAATCCCATGCCATGTTAATCGTTTATAGTTACCAGGACGCTAAAAGATGTTTCGAGCTCAATAGCAAGTTGATGATGGAGGTGATGATTCCTCATGCCGCCAAGGCAGCGGAATTTGACAGCACGGGCGTTCCCTGGGAAAACATCATTGCCTTTGTGGGTCATGAACGACCCGAAAACCGCGGAATTTATCAGCTGATCCATCAAAAGGGGGCAATGTGCGTGGTGGGAAGCTCGCGCATCTACGACCGGAAGTATCTCGAAGGCGACCGTCGGATTTACCAAAATCTGATCGGGGAAGGTGTTGATATCATCGAAGCGGATCTAGCGATTGAGACAGGTGCCGAGCTCCGTGGTTTGCACCCGGCCGGAAGCTCGAAACAGGCCTATTTCCATAAAATCCCTAGCGCTAAATAAAAGGCACAATTTGTTTACTGTCAGCCGGTTTGCTTTGTAACAAGTTCAAATACCCGGGCGGAAAATTGGCATTCTGCCCGGTTTATATTTACCTTTGTACAATTTGAATTTTAATGAATAGGTCGTGATTATATTGTATTTCTTTCTGATACATTGGTTTGTATCCCTGTTTTTCCAAACATTCTTCCTACACCGATACGCCTCCCATAAGATGTTCAATGCCAACCCCTTCTGGGAGAAATTCTTTTACTTCTGTACATGGTTTTTCCAGGGAGCCTCCTTTCTGAATCCCCGTGCGTACGGAATTATGCACCGTATGCACCATGCCTACAGCGATACGGAAAAGGACCCGCATTCGCCCCACTTTTTTAAGGACGTTTTTTCCATGATGTGGCAGACGCGGAAGATTTATAACGATTACGTGAACCACAAGGTCAAGCCTGAGCGGGCATTTGATATCGATTACCCGACCTGGCCTTTGATTGACCGTCTGGGGGATCACTGGGTTTCACGGGTGAGCTTCGGAGTAGCTTATACGGTCTTTTACATTGTGTATGCCACCCATTGGTGGATGTTCCTCTTGCTTCCCATTCACTATTTGATGGGCCCGGTACAGGGTGCTATCGTCAATTGGTGCGGACATAAGTACGGTTATTCCAATTACGATAACCACGATCATTCCAAAAATACGACGCCCTGGGGCTTCGCCATGCTGGGAGAACTGTTTCAGAACAATCATCACAAACATCCCAACAGCCCCAAGTTTTCGAAGCGTTGGTTTGAGATCGATCCCGTATATCCGGTAATGAAGTTAATGCATTACATGCGCATTATCCGCTTGCGGAAGGTCGCCTAAGGCAAGCGCGGGAAGCGGACGGTCAGTGGTGGGCAGAATGGCCTTTTTCCTTCTCTTCCCTGATTTCCTTTCTTCGCTGTGCCTCAAAATAAAGAATCACGCAGATCGGAAAGATCAGACCGGTAAAAGTAACAGCCGGAACGATAATATAAGGTGGAGCTGGAATTTCAAGCAATAGATTCACCATGATTTCTTAATTTAGCAGCAAAAATAACAAAACCTCCTGTTATGTTCAAGAACGCCATAAAAACCCTGCTTGTTTTAGTGATCACAGGTATCTCATTCCAGGCTGTCGCGCAATCTTCAGAAGAAGTGGAAGCGCGGGTAAAAGAGGATGTCATGGAGCGGTATCCGGGAATTGAAGAGTTTACCATACAAAACCAGCTGGTTCGGGTAATGGTGGAGTTTGAACTGAACGACACCAGCTATACGTGCATGTATTCCTCCAAAGGAAAATGGCAGCATACCATTTATGCCATCGACCCCGACGACCTGCCGCAGGAAGTAAAGGATGGACTGGATAAAAGCAAATATGTCGAGGGTTGGGAGGTAACCGCCGCCGAGATTTACGACACACCTGCCAAAGGCGTGCAATACCGGCTTACCGTGGAAAAAAATCAGTTTCAGAAAAAATACCTTTATTTTAACGAAAAGGGCCGTTTGCTGCGCGATGCCCTTACGCTTTAACTGGAAGTAAAAGACCTGCTGCTGCCAGGAATTCCGCCTTATGAATGGCGTAAGGGGGTTCTTATTGGTCATGATTTTTTCCATCCTGCAGTATCCTGCAGGACAGTTGGATTAAGTATGTTTCCTACTTTGGAGCTACACATACTTAAACGTCTTTGCTATCATGATCAAAAAAAACAGCTCCATCCACAGATGGGCTGGCCGTCTCCTATTGGTATGGGCCACCTGTCTGTTTTCTACCTTATCAAATGCCCAGGAACAAGGGTTCTTGGGTAAAGTAACCGATAGTCTCAGTGGAGACCCCATTCCTGCGGTCTCCGTAACCATCAAAGGTACCCAAGTGGCCGTGGGCACAGACGCCGACGGGAATTTTCAGCTTCCGGGGGATCAACCCCGTGCCACGCTGGTTTTTTCTTCTCTGGGATACCTGACCAAAGAAGTAAACGCAGAAAACGGAACGCCCATTACGGTACTGCTATCTCAGGACGTAGCCTCGCTTGAACAGGTGGTGGTGGTGGGTTACGGAAGCCAGCGCGCACAGGATGTGACCGGTTCCATCGCTCCCATTAAAATGGCCAATATCGAGGGGCAGGTCGTGACCGGAGTGGACCAAGCATTGTCCGGTCAGTTGGCCGGGGTACAGATCAGTTCCTCCAATGGAATACCAGGCGGTGGGCCTCAGATCAAGGTCAGGGGAATCGGGGCGGTGGGCGCCGGAAGCCAGCCCTTATATGTGATAGACGGTTTTGCAATCCCCTCCTCCTCTTCCGAAGTGTCCAATCCCATGAATACCATAAACCCCAACGACATCGAGTCCATTTCGGTGCTGAAGGACGCTTCGGCTACGGCCATTTACGGGTCCAGGGGAGCGAACGGAGTGGTGGTCATTACCACTCGCAGAGGAACATCCGGTAAACCGCTGGTGCAGGTATCGGCGAATACCGGTATCCAGGCCATCCCCAGGCAGGGCCGGCCTAATTTGATGAATGCCGAAGAATTCGCCCGGTTCCGGAAGGAAGCCATTGAGGATAGAATCCGGTTCGAAGAGAACCGTGAACCTACCCTGGAAGATATTCCCGAAATCTACCGCTATCCCGAACAATTGGGTAAAGGAACCAATTGGTTCGAAGAGGTAACCGAAGCCGCGCCGGTAAACGAAGTGAATGTAAGCGTAAGCGGGGGAAGTGAAACGGTGCGTTCCTATGTTTCGGCGGGCTACCTTTCCCAGGAAGGTGTCATGCTCAACACCGGCTACGAGCGGTTTTCGATCCGGGCCAACCTGGATGCGACCATTTCAGAAAAGATCAAAGTGGGCGCCAGTATTGCTCCTACATTTGCGACCAAAAAAGGAGGCGCCCGCGGCGAAGGCCGGGCGGAAGCATTCGGGATCGCCAGCCCAATCCCCCCGGCACGTCTGCCCGATGGCAGTCTCAACCCCTATATTCAGAGCCCGGGCACCTTCGGCTTGCCCAACCCCATCATGCTGCTGACTGAGGTGACCGACAACACGAAAACAACCCGGCTGATCATGAATGCCTTTGCCGAATACGATATTCTGGATAACCTGCAATTCAAATCTACGTTCAACGTGGACTGGGAGCAGTTTGCCTTCGAGTATTTCAAGCCATCCACAATCGGGGACGTAAACACGCCTCCGCCCAGTATTCCCTTTTCCACCTACCGGCGGGGCGGCTACACGAACTGGCTGAACGAAAATACGCTGACCTATAAACTTACCGACGCCGGCGGGCACTCCTTTACCGGGCTGGTGGGGTACACCGTGCAGCACCAGAATACAGAAGTACTGGGAGTCGCCGGCAACAATTATCCGGATAACGACATCCGGCCCATCAATGGGGCAGCGACCATCACCAACAACGGAACGGATAAACACGAGTGGGCGCTTATTTCCTACCTGGCCCGCGCCAACTACAGCTTTAAGGAAAAATACATTGCGACCGCTACGGTCCGAAGCGATGGATCTTCCCGGTTCGGTCCCGAGAACCGGTGGGGCACGTTCCCATCCTTCGCCCTTGCCTGGCGGCTTTCCGAAGAGAATTTTATGCGCAACAGCCGCGCTGTCAACGAAATGAAACTGCGTGCGTCCTACGGCTTCTCCGGGAATTTCAATATCGGGAATTATTCGTACATGAGTAATATCGGAACCGCCGATTACGTGCTCAATGGTTCTCTTGTCGGCGGAAGGACCATGAATTCCCTGGGTAATCCTTACCTGGGCTGGGAGAAAATGCGCGAACTGAATATCGGACTCGATCTAAGCCTCTTTGAGGAGCGCCTGCAGGTGACGGCCGACTATTACAAACGGAATACCGAAGATCTGCTCCTGAACGTGGAAATTCCCCAATCATCGGGCTTCGGAACGGTACTTGAAAACCGCGGCGATGTCCAGAATACCGGCTTCGAGCTGGCCGTGAATTCGCAGAATATTGTCAAGCCCGATTTTACCTGGAGTTCGAACTTCAATATTTCATTCAACAGAAACAAGGTACTGGCCCTGGGACGTTCCAATGCGCCGATCTACTCGGGTCAGAGCAGCGAGGGGAATCCCACAAACATCACGGTGGTGGGTCAGCCGCTGGCCATGCTGTATGGCTATATGTACGACGGGATTTATCAGAATTGGGAGGAAGTGGAAGCAGGACCTGCCTTCCCCGGTGCGGTACCCGGAAACATGCGTTTTAAAGATATCGATGGGGACGGCGTGATCAATCCCCGGCTGGATTTCACCGTTATCGGCAATCCTTACCCGGATTTCACCTGGGGGCTCACCAATAACCTCACCTACCGGAATTTCGATTTCCGCGTCCTGGTGGTCGGCTCGGTGGGGGCGGAAATGATTCACGCAACCAACGATTACAACGGAAACATTGACGGGGTATTCAACGTGAGAAAGGACATTGCCGACCGGTGGCGTTCCGAAGAGAACCCCGGTAGCGGATTGGTGCCCACCACCAACGGCAGCGGGCGGGGTCGCGTGATGTATCGCGACGTGCATTCCCTGACGGTCGAAAAAACCGACTACGCCTGGATAAAGAATTTCACCGTGGGCTACACCTTGCCTCAGGGTATCGGTGGGGAACGGGGAATAAGTTACGTGCGATTCTACCTCAATGTCCAGAACGCGCTCCTGATCACTGATTTTTCAGGGAATCCCGAGGGAACCAATTACATGGGCAAAGGAGGAAGCGGGGCGTTGGTTCCCGGCGTGGATTATTCCAACTACCCGGTTCCACGAACCTTTTCCCTGGGCGTTAACCTGACTCTGTAACCAAAAAAAGAAGAAGATGAAATCGAAAATAGCAATTGTAGCCATTCTATGGTTGGGCCTTTCGGGCTGTCACCACATGCTGGAGGTGGATCCTTACACATTCTCCGCAGGCGATAATTATTACGGAACTGAAGAGCAGATGCTCCGGGCGGTTAACGGCGCCTACGGGGCATTACAGACACTTTATACCGGCGATTTCTGGGCGATGACCGAAATGCGCGCCGACAATACGAATTACCAATACAACGAATCGGACCGGGGGGCGCAGCAGCGGGAAGAGATCGATGAATTCCTGATTACTTCAACGAACAATTATGTGAACACGGTGTGGGCGCAGCTCTATAGCAATATTCACCAGACCAACGCCATCCTTGCCCGTATTGATGAAGTTGAGTTCGCAGAGGAAAGCACGCGGGAATTGCTGGCCGGACAGGCTAAATTTTTAAGGGCGCTGCACTATTTCCATTTGGTCCGGCTTTTTGGCGATTTACCACTAATCCTGGAAGAAGTAACAAGTCCCTCCGGAGCTTTTACGGGGGAGCGCACCCCCGCTGCCCAGGTGTATGAACAAATTGTCAAGGATGCCCGTGAAGCGGCTGAAAGTCTGCCGGTCAGTTACGCAAGCGAAGCCGACAAGGGGCGCGCAACCAAAGGAGCGGCGCTTACCCTGCTGGGACATGTCGAGCTCACGCTTGGGCATTACGAGGATGCCGCCCGGATTCTTAACGAAGTGACTACCTTGGGTTATGCGTTGGTTGAAGACTATGGCCGGGTATTCAGTCCATCCAATAAAAACAATTCCGAGTCGATTTTTGAAGTGCAGTTTGATGCGGGGCTTGAAACGGAGTTCAGCAACTACATTTTTGTATTCGGTCCGAAAGACGGAAAACAGGATCTTACGGGCTTCGCGGGCAATCTGGGCGGGAACAACATTCCTACCCCCAGCATTGTAAATGCCTATCAGGACGGGGATGAGCGGAAAGATGCCTCGATCGCCTGGTACGACGATCCCAGCAGCGCCCAGTACGAGGAGTCCGAAGCCTTCGGCGGGAAATTACCTTTTATCAAAAAATTCTATCATCCCCCCTATGCGCTGGATGGACGTGCCAATGAAAACTGGCCGGTGTACCGGTACGCGCACGTGTTGCTGATGCTGGCCGAAGCGCTGAATGAAACCGGGTCCGGTGATCCGTATGTGCATCTGAATGCGGTACGGCAGCGTGCCAATCTGCCGCCGCTGTCCGGCTTGGGTAAAGACGAGTTGCGGGATGCGATCCACCACGAGCAGCGGGTTGAACTCGCTTTCGAGAATCACCGCTGGTTCCAGCTGCTTCGGACAGGAAAGGCAATTGAAGTAATGACCGAACACGGTATTGAGGAGAAAAAACGCCTGAGCCGCTTAAGCGACGCATCCTATAACATTCAGGAACACAAACTGTTGTTTCCAATTCCTGACCGGGAAGTGCGGTTGAATGGGTTTGAGCAGAATGCGGGATGGTGATGAGGGAGGGTTTCCACGTTCACTAAAGCACATTTCCGGGTCCCCGGGTGCTCCGCACCCGCCCCGGCAATCTGAAGTCGTTCACGTGGAAACCCTCCCTCATCCGGCTTTGGAGGCAATCGATCGTGGGAGGTGTTCGCGCACGTTCACTAAAGCACATTTCCGGGTCCCCGGGGTGCTCCGCACCCGCCCCGGCAATCTGAAGTCGTTCACGTGGAAACCCTCCCTCATCCGGTTTTAGGAGGCGATCGATCGTGGAGGTGTTCGCGCACATTCACTAAAACACATTTCCGGGTCCCCGGGTGCTCCGCACCCGCCCCAGACGGCTTTTGTCGACCAGGTAGAATCCGATCAGGAGTAGGGTAAAAAAGATGAGAAATCCGGCGGCCAGGATATTCGTTAAATTGTCAACGATCAACTCCCAAAGGATATATTGAAGGTTCTCAATCCATGCTTTCGTGAAGCGGTACAGGGCTAATCCATAAACGCATAGCAAAAGTAGGATCAGCGGCGGTGGGATGATCCTGTAACCGGATTGGATAAGTTGGCTGTGAACAAAACGCGGAATTAGCAGGACGTTGGAGCATAAAAACAGAAGAGCCGTCAACGTGAGCAGTACGTTCTCAGACGGGATGGCCAGGGCAAAAAGCAGCGCAGTGCTGATCAAGAGGCCATAGAAAAAGTAGTCCTTTGTAATTTGCGTCCCTTCCATATACCTTAAAAATAGTATAAAATGAGAAAAACCTTGCGGTATAGGGCCGAAATGGTTTCAGATACTGCAAGGTTTTCCATCAGGTCCGGCCTCCATCGGGGCGGCGGCCCCTCATCCGGTCGGTGTTTACCAATCCCACATGGTGCCGTCTTCCAGCCGATTAGCGGGTAGCCAGGCACGTTCATAGGGGTATTTGGCTGCAAGTTCTTCGTTTATATCCACGCCGAGTCCGGGTGCGTCGCCGGGATACATGTAGCCGTCGTTGAACGTATAGGCGTGAGGGAATACCTCGTCGGTCAGTTCCGAATGCGGCATGTGTTCCTGGATACCGAAATTGTGGATGGCCAGATCAAAATGCAGGGCCGCAGCCATGGTGACCGGCGACAGGTCGGTTGCGCCGTGGAAACCGGTGCGGACATGGTAGTGGGAAGCCAGATTGGCAAGTTTCAGCAAGGGTGTAATCCCGCCGCCGTGCACAATGGTCATCCGGATGTAATCGATCAATTGTTCGGTAATGAGCGTCTGGCAGTCGTGCACCGAATTAAACACCTCCCCTACAGCCAGGGGCGTGACGGTGTGATGCCGGATCAGCCTGAAACCCTCCTGGAAGTCGGCAGGAACGGCATCCTCCATCCAGAAGAGACGGAAAGGTTCCAGTTCTTTGCCGAGCCGGGCGGCCTCCACCGGTTTCAGGCGATGATGCACATCGTGAAGCAGGTGCAGGTCCGGACCGTAGGTATTTCGGACTTCGTCAAACAGAAGGGGGGTAAACCGCAAGTACTTTTCAGTGTTCCACCGACTTTCCTTGGGCAGCTTTTCCCGGAGAGCGGGTTCGTATTTTTCGCCGTGGCGGGGAACTCCGTAGGTATCCTTTACCCCGGGTATGCCGGATTGGACGCGGATGGCTTTGTACCCAAGCTCCAGGTGACGGCCTACGTCGTCCAGTGCTTCGGCGGTGTCGCTTCCGTTAGCGTGACAGTAAACCAGTACCTTTTCGCGGGTCTTTCCACCCAGCAATTTATACAACGGAACATTCAGCGCCTTGGCTTTGATATCCCAGAGGGCCATGTCAATGGCAGCGATGGCCGACATGGTGACCGGGCCGCGTTTCCAATACGGAGAGCGGTAAAAATATTGCCAGGTATCTTCCGTATCGAAGGGGTCGCGACCGATGAGGGAAGGAAGGCAGTATTCTTCCAGATAAGTGGCCACGGCTTTTTCGCGTCCGTTCAGCGTCGCATCGCCCAGACCGTAAATTCCTTGGTCGGTTGTGACTTTCAGGGTAACAAAATTCCGTCCCGGAGAACAGACAATCAGTTTGGCGCCGGTGATCTTCATCCTTTTGTGCTTAGAATCCAATTGAGTTTCCTCCGTCTACCGGAAGAACCACACCCGTAAGGTACTTTGCGGCATCCGAGGCAAGAAACGCTGCGGCAAAACCCACATCTTTGGGCTCTCCGAGCGCGCCGATGGGCGTGCGGCCCAAGACCTTATTCTTGCGCTCAGGGTCGTTGTCCAACGCATTGGAAGACATTTCCGTCTGGATGAAACCAGGTGCGAGGCAGTTTACACGGATGCCTTTCGGCGACCACTCCACTGCCAGGGCGCGGGTCATTCCTTCGATGGCCGTTTTCGCTGCCGTGTAGGCGATTACTTTGGGAATCCCGTACTGCGCAGCCATGGAGCTGACCATGATAATGTTTCCGCGTTTGCGAGCCGCCATGCGTTTCGCTACTTCGCGGCTCATGCCGAATACCGCCTGCTGGTTCGTTCGTACGACCCGGGCAAATTCCTCGTCGGTCACTTCGAGCGCGTCCTTTTTCAAATGAATGCCGGCGTTGTTTACCAGGATATCAATCGGTCCCAGTTTTTCTTCGATCTCGGCCACAAACGCAGGGATGGTTTCAAAATTGGTGATGTCCGATACGGCATAGGAAGCCATGGGGCCAAGTTCTTCACAGGCTTTTTTCAGAATTTCTTCGCGGCGTCCGGTAATGATTACGCGCGCGCCGGTTTCTACAAATACTTTGGCAATCCCAAGTCCCAGCCCGGTACCACCTCCGGTGATCAGGGCCAGTTTTTTATCAAGAGTTAAAAAATCAGTCATTTGCTTTGGCCATCTCCAGGGCCTTGGTAGTGGTGTAATATTTCGTAATCATGTTCGGAACCTCCCAGTCGGGCATGGTTCCCTCTGTGAGGAACTGAACGTATTTTGTGGTTACCTGCGAAAAATGCGCTTCGTGTCCGATTTTGTATTTATCCGGAACAACCACTTCCCAGCCTTTCGCGACTTTCTTAAGTTCCACTCCGGGGTAGTTGGCCTGGATCGATTTCAGCGAATTTTTCAGGGCTTGTTCGTAGTCCCCGCTTTCCGTTACCGGCTCAATGTAAAGCGTGGGCTGATACCCTTGCTCCGCTCCCTGCCGGATGATCAGATTCGCTTTGGTCCCCCGCATAATCGAGTAATGGGTGTCTCCGGTTCCTTCGGGAGCCTGAAAATTCCAGATTACCGATACCTTCGCGTGTACGCCGTTGATGGTGTAATTCATTTCGCCGTTTGCGTAGACCTGTAACAGCGTGTCCTTTTCAACATCCTTTTGCAGGTATTCCGGATATTTTTCTTCGCCGGTAGCCTTTTTGAACTGGGAGATACCCAGCGTTGTCGGCCAGCGTTTGGCGGCCAGCATCTCCACATCGCTGGTGTCGATGACCTGATCCGGGAAGCATTCCCACTGGATCAGATCGACCAGGTGCGTGGTCACATCCACAATGCCATCGCCTTCCTGTTCCACATCGAAGAACCAGGCCGGGCGGATCAATGGTTTTCCCGAGACGTATTTGAAAAAGTGGTGGACGCTTTCCTTGGTAACCGCCGGGTTGTCCAGGGTTCCTTTTTCAAGCGTGCCGAATACGTCGGGAAGCAGTGAGAATTCCCGCTGAAGCAAGGTGTTGATCTCGTAGCGCTCGGTCATGATGTCGTACAGCAACAAGCCTTTCTCTTCGGCAACCGCGAACGCTTTCTGAAGGAGCCGGAAATCTTCCGTATTGATCGCCATCGGTTTGTCTGCCAGTACATTCAGGCCTTCTTCCACCGATTGCAGAATGTACTCTGTCTTTTTCTGGTTGTTTCCGGCTAAAACCACTACGTTACCGGGTTTTTCCGAAAGCATTTTTTCCACAAAATCGGGTCCTGTATACACTTTCTCATCCCAGGACGTCGGATTCTCTTCCCGGGTATTGTAAAGTTCAATCAGGTCCATGTGTGCATCCAGTTCCTTTCCCCCGGGCGCATACACGTGCACCACCGAATCAACTTCCGGATACATCGATTTCTGTACCAGCGCGGCATGGAAATGACCAGGGTCCAACGTCATCAACCGTATTTTTCCGCCCTGGTTCATTTTTCCATCCTTATCGGCACTGCCGCAACCGGCAACTGCGATACTAAAGAGTACAATCAGTGTTTTCCTCATTACAAGACGTAGTTTGTTCCGTAGGGATAGCGTTGTGGCCGTGAAAGCATGCTGTTTGCCTCGTCGTCGTTCTTGAACCGCTCTTTTACCGGATCCCAGTAAAGTTTGCGGGGTACCTTCATGGCAATGTGTGCTACCAGGCAGGCGCTGCAGGAACGGTGGGCAATTTCCTCGGAGCTGATGGTTTGTTGTCCGCTCACGATGCAATCCAGCCAGTTTTTATGTTGTTCCGGGCTTTTATAAAGATGGATCTCATTTTCCCCGATTTCCGATTTCAGGATTTTGGGGTCGCTGGCCATAAACGGCGAAGTTTTCTGGTTACCGGCACCGGGGTCGGATGCCGTTACGCTGGCGTTGCCGCGGGTAACGAATATCCAGCCATCCTCGCCTTCAAAACGTATTCCGTTGGGATACTTGCCGCTGATATGCATGGTGATGTCATTGGCATATTTTGCGGTCACCTCGAAATCTCCGTGCACGTTCCAAAGCCCCTTGTCCGGGAATTGAGCGGTCGCTTCTATTTCCAGCGGACCGCTGTATTCTGTTCCCATTCCCCAGTGGGCGATGTCAATGTGATGGACTCCCCAGCCGGTGATCATGCCTGCGCCGAATTGCTCACAACGCAGCCAACCGGGCCGTGAAAAA
The DNA here is from genome assembly GCA_029268045.1 of Anseongella ginsenosidimutans. Taxonomy (GTDB): domain Bacteria; phylum Bacteroidota; class Bacteroidia; order Sphingobacteriales; family Sphingobacteriaceae; genus Anseongella; species Anseongella ginsenosidimutans_A. The sequence goes on along the minus strand of JAJUHF010000012.1, from coordinate 1,772 downwards.
ACGTCGGTCGGAGAATGTACCCGATCCTGGGTATAGTAAACCCAAGGCGTTGAGCCCAGCCACATGTCGTAATTCAATTCTTCCGGAATAGGCATTTCTTCCGGATTTCCTCCCGCCGGATCCCCGGGCAGACCTACCTTTACGGTATGGATTTTTCCGATGCGGCCATTCCGGACCAGTTCACAGGCTTTGTGAAACTGGGGCCAGGGATCGAGGGAGCGCTGCTGGCTACCCAGTTGGAAACGGACTCCGGTGCGATGTACGATATCGCTCATGATACGGCCTTCCTCAATGGTGAGTGAGGTGGGCTTTTGAAGATAAATATGTTTTCCGGCCAGCGCGGCTTCCATGGCAGGTTGGGCATGCCAGTGGTCCGGCGTACTGATGATGACTGCATCAATGTCCTTGTCCGCGATCATTTCCCGGTAATCTTCGTACACTTTCACATCGACATATCCGGGCTTCTTATTATCCGCGTAGAACTTTTCGGTCCAGGCTTTACCTCCTGCGGCGCGTTTCCTGTCCACATCGCAGACGGCCACCATACGGGCTTCATCGTATTTCAGGGTAGACGGCATATCATGCGATAGCGCGATCCGTCCACAGCCAATCTGGCCGATATTTATTTTATTGCTGGGCGCGGTTTTGCCGAAAACGGTTGAAGGCACGATGGAAGGCACCATGAAAGCGGCCGCCGATCCAGCCAGTGAGGTTTTCAGAAAATTCCTTCTGCCTTCGTGGGTCTTGTTTTTAGGTTTCATATCAGCTAGTTTAATTTTTACTTTCTCTTGACTTGCTCTTTATTCAACACTGGTGGCGTACGCTTTGCTGTAGTCCAGTTTCTTTTGTTTCCCGATGGCCCATTGCAGTCCCCCGAGAATGTGTTGTCTGAATTCCGGTTTTTTGTAATCTTCCTTATTGTGTCCCAGCGAGGTATACCACTGCCGTCCGCCGTCGAACTCCTGGCACCAAACCGAAGGGAATACGTTTCCGAAGGTATGCGGCCTGCGTGGATTCTCTTTGTCGAGAAATACGCTCATGTCATTGACAGCCAGTACCGTAAGGTTTACATTCATTTCCCTTAAATAGTAGCATTCGTCTTCCTTTGACCAGCGTTCAGGCAGGTGCGCCAGGGAAGGATGGGTGCGGTCCAGAATAACTACGTCGAACCTTTTGTACGGTTCATGAAAGAAGAAAGTGCCTCCCAGACATTGCTTGAACCATTTCCATTTCCTTTCCGTACCAGAAGCGGAATGAATGCCCACAAAACCCCCGCCAGCCTGGATATAACGCATGAAAGCCACCCGCTGGGCGTCGGTATCAAATACATCGTTGTTGGTATTTGAGAAAATAATCGCGTTGTATTTTTTCAGGTTATCGTCGGTGAATACGCCCGGGTCTTCGGAAACATCCAGCTTAAAGCCGTTCTGAGCTGCCAGCGCCTGGATGGCCTCGATCGAATTGGGAATATTATCGTGGACAAAGCCTTTGCCGTTCTTCGTATAAAGAAGTACGTGCACTTTGTTCCATTTTACTTTTTTCTGGGCATACGCCTCATTTCCTCCCGCCCAAGTACCTTGAAGCAGTATGATAAATGCAATTAAAATGAATCTCATAAATGTTTAAATCAGTTAAAATATCCGGCAACGAATCGTTTAAAAACTGAAAATTACGAAATAATTGACAGCTACCCGTTGAACCAGCGCTGCTGTTCAGCTAAACCGGGATAAAAATCGCTTCAAAGTGCCGTTCAATCGTTTTCATAAAATTTT
>JAJUHF010000011.1 GCA_029268045.1 Anseongella ginsenosidimutans | reverse complement strand
ATGCCGAACTGGGAGGGCCGGGTATCGCCTCGTTTAACTTTGATACCCGTTTTTCCAACGAGGTGGATGGGTTTGGCGGAAAGATCGGCGTGGGAGGATTTAAGATAATAGACGATGTGGGTGCCGTCTTGTTTCCAATCGCGCTGAACTATCTTTTTGGCAAGGACGACCGACGCTTTTTTGAGATCGGCGCCGGAGCCACCTTGGTTTCCATCGGGGATAAGAAAGATAAAGATGAAGACGACGACCCCTTCAACAATACCTTCGGACACCTTCATTTCGGATACCGGCTGCAACCGGCAGATGGAGGGTTTAATTTCCGCGCAGGCATAACACCGGTTTTCGGCGATGGCTATTTTATCCCCTATTACTTCAGCCTTTCATTCGGATATACTTTCTGACCGGTTCAGCTTTGCATCCGGGGTTTCATCTTCCAGGAGACGGACCGGATATGCCAGAGGGTCGCCAGGAGGAAAATCAAGCCGGTTGCTGCCCCAATTCCCTGTGAAAGGGGCGCCGGCAGATTGAATCCTTCCGGAGCCACGAGAATATAGGAAACCACCACCGAGGTCATAAATACGGCCGGGACCAAGGCGATCCAGTATGCTTTTGATTCCCGGATAAGCCATACGGTAATGGTCCATAATACAATGGTGGCCAATGTCTGGTTAGTCCAGGCAAAATAGCGCCAGATGATTCCAAAATCGATCAGTGTTAGTAGATAACCACACAGGAACAGCGGCGCGGCAATCAATAATCTGTTTCGGAACGGGCCCTGTTTGATCTTCGTAAAATCGGCAACGATCAGCCGCGCACCGCGAAAAGCCGTATCCCCCGAAGTAATGGGGGCTGCCACCACACCCAGGAGCGCGAGGGCTCCGCCAACCGTGCCAAGCAGGGTGATGCAGATTTCATTCACGACCAGTGCGGCATTCCCCCCATTGGACGCCATGACCCCGTTGAGTTCGCCCACTCCGCCAAAAAAACACATGCTGATGGCCGCCCATATCATGGCGACAATACCTTCGGTGATCATCGTTCCATAAAAAATAGCGCGCCCCTGCCGCTCATTGGACATACAGCGGGCCATCAATGGGGACTGCGTGGCATGAAACCCCGATATCGCACCGCAAGCAATGGTTATAAAAAGCATGGGAAACACCGGAAAACTTCCGGCACGTTCGTGTTGGTTGCTAAACAGGTTGGAAATCGTAAGCTCCGGTACGGCCAGGCCGTTCCAGAACATCATCACCAGGATCCCAGCGGCCATAAACAACAGGGCAAACCCGAATACCGGATACACCTTGCCGATGACCTTGTCAATGGGAAGGATTGTGGAAAGGATATAATAGCCAAAGATGGTGGCGACCCAAAAGCCGAAATCCACGTATCCGGAAGTCATGTCGGCCAGAATACGGGCCGGCCCCACCAGGAAAACCGCGCCCACCATGACCAACAGAATGACGGTAAATGCCCGCATGAACTGCTTGACACCGGTACCGAGGTACATCCCCGCAATTTCCGAAATGCTTTTCCCATTATGCCGCAGGCTAAGCATCCCCGAAAAATAATCATGTACCCCACCTGCCAGGACCGATCCCAGGGCTATCCAAAGAAACGCTACCGGTCCCCACATCGCCCCTGCAACTGCGCCGAAAATGGGGCCCAGTCCGGCAATATTCAGAAATTGTATAAGAAATATTTTCCAGCCCGGGAGCACCAGGTAATCGACTCCGTCAGCCATCGAAGTTGCCGGGGTCGCCTTCTTCGGGTCAATTACAAAGATCCTTTCGACCAGGCGGGAGTAAAAGAAATAGCCCGATAGCAATAGCAGTATGGAAATTATAAATGTAATCATGGTTCAGGGTTCATCTAACTACGTGATCATCTCCCGAATCTAGAAAGAAAATTCCAAAAACCCGTTCATTTTTGATCACTTTCTGCGCGCGAAAAATTACTTTAAATGATCCAGGATGGACCACATTTTGCGCCGCATCGCCGAGCCGCTTCCATTGTAATTATTGACAATAAAAGCAAAGGTATATTCCCGGCCGCTGCGGGCCGTATGATACCCGGCGTATCCCCGCACCCCCTGAATGAACCCGCTTTTCATGCGCATCCCGTTCTGAACGGGAAGCGCCTCGTAAAAGTCACCGAACCAAGAGGCCTTCCGGGCATCCTGAAGGATCCGGGACATGGTTGAAACCGTTACCCGGTTCGCGGGGCTCAGTCCGCTTCCGTCGTCCACCACCAGACTGGCCGAATCAATGCCTCTATCGGCCCAGAACTCCCGGATCAAACGAATTCCTGCCGGGGTGCTGCCTTGCTTTCCGTTTTCAATGGCCAGCGTTTTAACCAGACTTTCTCCATACAGATTGATGCTGTGATCATTGAATTCCCGGATAATATCACTCAACATCGGAGACCAGCTGGCCCCCAGCTCCTTGCCGCCTCCGGGGAGGGCGGTTCCCTCCAATTGAAGGCGACGGTCCGTGGTCGCCTTTCCGGAAACCGCGATCCCGTTTGATTCCAAGACTTGAAGGAACCGGTAAGCGCAGTCGAAGGCGGGATCGGGCAGGGCGGCGGAAATAGCTGGTTTCCCCGCGTCGATGGCAAAGGTTCCGCGCAGGTATGCGACATCGCGGTAAGGCGGCAGGTAAACGTAGGCCCGATCCCCGGTGCCGGCGGGTCCGGTTGTCAGTTCATTGACAAAATCAAGGTAATCCATTTCGGGACGGGTCCCAATCCGCTGGACCGGTCCGCCAACTTGCGTAGGCCGCAATAAAATATCGAATTGATTTTCCCTCCAATTCAGCGCACTGCTGCCAGCCCCGTAGTAATTTCCGATATCATCCCATTGCCAGCCCCCCGGAACGCTCTGGGTGCCCATCCGGCTTTGATCTCCGATGATCCGCCCCTCAACGCGCCGGATTCCGGCCTTTTTCACGGCATCCGCCCAGTTTTCAAGCACCGCTTTCTCTGTGGTAGTCGGCCAGCGCGAAGAGCCCAAAGTCGGATCCCCGCTTCCCCGGATAATCAGGTCGCCCCGCAGCGTCCCCTCGGGGTTTATTGCACCGGTATACTGCAGTACGGTACGATAGCGATAGGCGGGCCCAAGCAGATGCAGACTGGTGATGGAGGTAATTGTTTTCAGGGTAGAGGCAGGCACCATGCCCGTATTTCCATTCCGGATAAAAACCGGTTCTCCGGTACGCGCGTCCAGTACGCTGATGGCGGCAATCCCGTAGCGCAATTGGGCATCCTGTTCAAAAGTGGAAAAGGCGCCGGCAAGCGACGCGGGATCAGCCGGTGGCGATGGGTTACCCGGCGGCGCGGGCAAAGGTTTTAGGAGATGTCCTGCCAGGAAGAGAAAAATACAAATAAATATGCTGTGAAGATACGCCATCTATGCTATGGCAAACTCCGGGCAAGTAGGTACCACACCTGCCCGGAGTGCACTGTTACTTCGCTCAGGCGGTCACCGGACTGGCCAGCAGACCTTTTTTGAGCAGGTATTCCGCAATCTGAACGGTATTGGTAGCTGCACCTTTCCGCAGATTGTCCGCAACGATCCATAAGTTCAACGTCCGGGGCTGACTTTCATCCCGACGGATCCGGCCCACAAATACCTCATCGCGGTGTTGCGCATCGATGAGCGGCATGGGATACTCCGCGTTTGCCGGATTGTCTTTTACGACGATACCGGGGGAAGCGGCTAGTAACGCGCGGACTTCATCCAGGTCGAAGTCTTCATGGAATTCGATATTTACCGCTTCGGAATGACCACCCATTACCGGAATGCGGACGGTGGTAGCCGTTACACGGATCGAATCATCCCCCAGTATTTTGTTGGTCTCATTGACCATCTTCATTTCTTCCTTGGTGTAGCCGTTTTCCAGAAACACATCGATCTGCGGGATGACATTCATATCAATCCGGTAAGGATACGCCTTCTCCCCTTCCCGGCCTTCCCGTTCATCCATTAATTGGTTTACGGCTTTGACGCCGGTTCCCGTCACCGACTGGTAGGTGGAAACCACCACCCTTTTCACCCGGTATTTTTTATGCAGGGGGCCCAAAGCCAGCACCATCTGGATGGTTGAACAATTCGGATTGGCAATGATCTTGTCGTTTTCCGTCAGCACATCCCCGTTAATTTCCGGTACAACGAGCTTTTTATCCGGATCCATCCTCCAGGCCGATGAATTGTCGATCACCGTAATCCCGGCACGTGCAAACTCAGGAGCCAGGGCCAGTGAGGTAGCCCCTCCAGCAGAAAACAAAGCAACAGCAGGCTGCATGGCGATCGCGTCAGCAGCGCTCACGATCTTGTATTTCTTACCCTTGAACTCAACCTCTTTGCCTATGCTTTTTTCAGAAGCGACAGGAATCAACTCATCCACAGGGAAGTTACGCTCAGCGAGCACCTTTAACATTTGAGACCCGACCAAACCGGTGGCCCCAACTACTGCTACTTTCATTTTGATTTATAATTTGAGATTTGTTATTTTTAATCACCTATTGAAATTGAAACACATCTATCATGAAAACGTTTTGTTTACCATGCCGTCTATCCGTGCATTTTTTCTTTCTCCTTTGTGCTGCCGCAGTTTCTCATTTTTCAATCGCGCAATCGCAATCCGGAATCCCCCTACTCGCCGACCAATTCACAGATGGAAACTTTACATCGAATCCGCCCTGGACAGGAGATACCGTGGCCTGGTTCATCGATGAATATCTCCGTTTAAGAAGCAGGGATACAACTGTAAGCCAGGAGGTTTATCTATCTACATCCTTCCCAAATCGCAAAAGTGCGAAATGGGAATTTCTTTTACAAATGAATTTCGACCCTTCGGCTGCCAATCGTGCAAAAATATACCTTTTTTCGGACCATCCGATACTTTCCGGTTCTCTTCGGGGCTATTTTCTGCAAATCGGCGAGACGGGTGACCAGGACGGCGTTGACCTCTACCGGCAGGAAGGAAATGGGGCTGTCCGTCTTTTCGAAGGCTCGCCCATGCCGCGGGCATCTCCCGACACGCTGAAATACCGCTTCAGGATCTGGCGGGATCCGTTGGGAAACTGGGAAATCGGCCTGGATCCATCCGGCGGGTACAACTTCGTTTTATATGGAAGGTTCCGGGTTCCGGGGCCCGTCCCTGAAATCGGCGGGTTTTTCGGCATCAAGGCATCCTATACCCGCACCCGCTCGGGAGGCTTCCTGCTGGATGACCTGCTGATTACCGACCCCGGACCAACGCCGCTCATACCGCCGGTACGGGCTGAATGGGGCTCGGTTCTGATCACGGAACTATTTCCGGATCCTACCCCCGTGGCGGGCACACTTCCGGAAGCCGAATTTTTTGAACTTTATAACCCCGGCGATACGACCATCCAACTTTCCGGATGGACTTGGCAGGACCGCACCACAATGGCCGTTTTTGACCGGGACAGCATTGCCCCGGGGGAATACCTGATCGTATGCGATAAAAAGGATACCCTGGCCTTTTCACGCTACGGCCGGACAGCGGGTATCTCCCCGTTTCCGTCACTGAACAACGCAGGGGACCGGGTCCTCCTGTCCACTCCCCTGGGTAAGCCGATTGATTCCCTGATGTATTCCAACCGGTGGTATCGCGACCCCATACAGCGGGAAGGCGGTTTCACCCTGGAACGCATCGCGTTTTCCATTCCCTGTGTCACGCAAGTGAATTGGGCGCCATCCACTGCCCTTTCCGGAGGCACCCCGGGGGCAGCAAACTCACCGCGGGATTCCCTTCTCGGTATCCGCTTCGTGGGGCTGAGGATCCTGGATAGCCTGACGATTGAGGTCGAATTCAATTCCGTTCCGGATTCGGTTCCGGCGCAGGTCGCCGCGAATTACCGTCTGAACAACGGGGCCGGAGTACTGCAAGCCGAACTTCACCCCGAATTCCAACGGGTGACCCTGCACTTAAACGGACAACTACGCCGCGGCGCGCTTTACCGGCTGAACATGGAAGCCATCCAATCGTGCTTTGGGGTAGCGCTTGAAAACCCCGAAAGTGAATTCCTGTATCCTCAGCTGGCCAGCCGGGGCGATGTGGTAATCAATGAAATTCTGTTTAATCCCTACCCGGGTGATCCGGATTTCGTGGAAATCTACAACCGCTCAGAAAAAATATTGGATCTTGCCGACCTGAATCTGTCCTCCGGGACGGAAGCCGACACGCTGCCGGAAATGTTCCCACTGGCAGACAGGACCGCGCTTTTTTATCCCGGTGAATATCGCTTATTGACGCGGTTTCCGGACAAAATAAAGGCTCGCTATTCTACCCGAACGCCCGATGTCTTTGTAGAGGTGGGCCGCTTTCCCGCTTATCGTGACGAAAGCGGCCAGTGCGGTTTATGGAGCCGTGGAGTCCTGATCGACGAATTGGTCTATCAGGAAAACATGCATTTCCAGCTGCTCGCCGTGCGGGAGGGCGTTTCCCTTGAGAAGGTACATTTCGATCTCCCGGCCGGACAGCCCGGTGCATTCCGTTCGGCCGCGGCTACAGCCGGTTACGCGACACCCGGTTATGCCAATTCGCAATTCCTTCCGCCGGATAGTCTGTTTTCGGACGTAATCATTCCTCATCCGCTCTTCAGGCCGGACGGCAACGGATCGGACAACCTGCTGGAGCTCCGCTACCGGTTCCCCGAACCGAATCGGGTCGCCAACATCCGCGTTTTCAATTCCCAGGGAGGCCTGGTGCGTTACCTTGCAGCAAATTTATTGTTAGGAACAAACGGGAAGATCACCTGGGACGGCCGGAGCGATGCCGGCGTAAATTTGGAGACCGGCCCCTATGTTGTATCAATTGAAGTGTTTTCGCCCGGAGGAGACGTGTTCCACTTTAAAAAGTTTTGCGTGCTGGCCCGGACGCCCTGATGAAAGCAAATCACGGGAAAGGGTAAATTTTCCCAAAGTTTTGTCTGCGGGGGCACATAACTCAAAATAATATTCTTTATATAAGGCCATAAATAAAATGAAGCAAAATATTATTCTGTAATACGGCAGGTTTTGTACCTTTGAGTATGCGCATGATACCGCAATCGATCCTCGTAACCGGTGCCACCGGGCAGGTAGGCACGGAACTGATCGCCTCGCTTCGGAAAATCCATGGTCCGGAACAGGTGCTGGCCACCGATATCCATCCCCCCGATTCCGGCATGAACGGAGGCCCCTTTGAATTGTTGAATGTGCTGGATGAAACTGGTATGCGGCGTTTGTTCGAACGTTACCGTCCTACCCAGGTCTTCCACCTGGCCGCCCTTCTTTCAGCCGTGGGTGAAAAACAGCCACAGAAAGCCTGGCAGCTGAATATGGAGGGACTTCTTCACGTGCTACGTTTGTCGGTCGAGTTCAAGGTAGAGAAAGTATTCTGGCCCAGCTCAATCGCCGTCTTCGGCCCGCTTTCCCCTAAAAAGAATACACCACAAAATTGCATCATGAACCCCCATAGCGTGTACGGGATAAGTAAACTGGCCGGGGAACGCTGGTGTGAATATTACGCGCGCCATCACGGCTTGGATGTCCGCAGCCTACGCTATCCCGGCCTCATTGGCTGGCAAGCCGATCCGGGCGGCGGAACAACGGATTACGCCGTTCATATTTTTCACGAGGCGCTTAAAACAAACTCCTACCGGTGCTTTCTGGCAGAAAACACCCGCTTGCCGATGATGAGCATGCCGGACGCGATCCGGGCAACCATTGAACTGATGGAAGCGCCCCGGGAAAGGATTCGCATCCGCTCTTCCTACAACATTGCAGGAATAAGTTTTACACCGGGTGAGTTGGCCGCGGCAATCCGCGCCCGCTTACCCGGATTCCGCATCAACTACCTGGAAAATGATCCCAGGCAGGAAATCGCCGATTCCTGGCCGGAAAGCATTGACGATACCGAAGCCCGTCAGGACTGGAACTGGAAACCGGCTTACGATATGGACCGCCTAACCGACGCGATGCTGAAAAATATACGGCGAAATCGTACTTTTGTACATGACCTTTGAGGAATTCTTCCAAAAGAAGAAAATAGATCTTAAGGCGCTCGCGTCGGAACGTCCCGCCCTTTTTGAAGAATTTAAGGCGCACTACGAGGCGATGGGCGAAAAGAGTTTCGATCACACCAAAAAATATTGGTTCAATAAACTCCGGCGAAGTTATCCGCTGCCGGTCCAGGAGACACCCGTTACCGAAACACGCAAATCAACCGCTGCGGCAGTCGCCAAGCCCGCCCGGACGGGATCGGAAACCGCCCCGGTCGCCAGCAAACCAACCGGCTTCAAGCCCCGCTTCAAAGCCGGAAAGACCGTTGCCAAACCGCAGCCCGCTGAAGAAGCGGAAGAAGAAGCCGCAACAGCAAATCCTGCCGCAGCCACCAAACCGGTTTCCCGGCCCACTGGTTTCAAACCCCGGTTCAAAGCCGGCAGCACGCCTTCCCAAAAGAAGGATGCCGGGGAATAAATTTCCTTTCAAGGAAAAAAAACCGTCGGCTCAGGGAAGCTTATCGCCGCTTTCAGGCGCCGAATGCACGTCGTCTTTTGGTTTCTCTTTTTGTTCCCGCCTATCTGCACGATCCGTTTCCTGCCGGTGGTCCTCCCGGTCCGGATCATGGGATTGTTCTGGTTCGCGGTTTGAAGAAAAGGGCTGTGCGTCACGGTCTTCATCGGCCGGTACCATGGGCTGCGCATCGCCCTTTCCCTGATAAATCGACTTGTCGGGGCTTCCCGCCTCATCCGAACGGATGCTGGCCGGGTTCTTCGGTGGCTTGTTTCCAGAAATATCCATAATTCAATACCTTTTACAGAGTTCCCGGAAAAACCTTGCCAGAAGAAATAAAAACGGCTGACTGGTTAAATCGTGGCCGGATCCGTTTTTTTAATATAGTAACCCGTCCCGTCGTATGGGCGTCTGCGTGGATGTTCCCGGCAGGCGGCAGAACAGCACCCGTCGGTTTCCCATCCGCATTCCTCACACTGCGGAAAATGCTCGTTGCATTCCGGATTGGCGCAATTGATCATACGGGCTGAGTGCTTTCCGCAGGTTCTGCAAACCGAGATGATGGTTGGATTATGCTTATTGATGTCCACGGCAATGCGGTTGTCGAAAACATAGCATTTGCCTTCAAAATCGCGCCCGTCTGTTTCCTTCCCGTATTTGATAATCCCGCCTTTAAGCTGGTATACCTCCTTGAAGCCCTCGTGAAGCAGCAAAGCCGAAGCTTTCTCGCATTTGATCCCACCGGTGCAGTACGTGATCACTTTCTTGTCTTTCAAATGCGCCAGTTCATTGATCTTCTTCGGGAAGTCGCGGAAATTCTCGATATCCAGTGTCACCGCGTTTTTGAAACGGCCCAACTGATGTTCATAGTTCGACCGGACATCCAGAATCACCACATCGTCGCGGTCCTTCATTTCCTGAAAGTCCGCCGGGTCGAGGTGGATGCCGGTTTGCTTCACCGGATTGATCACTTCAGGATCCCTCAATCCGGAATGAACAATTTCCGGCTTGCAGCGCACGTGCATTTTTACAAACGAAGGCGTATCCACTTCGTCTATTTTGAAATCTATGGAAGCGAAACGCGGGTCGGCATGGAGGGTGTCCATATAAGTGGAACAGGCCTCGACCGTTCCGGAAACCGTACCGTTAAGACCTTCCGGCGCCACGATCACCCGCCCTTTCAAGCCCAGCGAGCGGCAAAAGTCAAGATGCGCGTCAGCGAATTCCTCCGCATTTTCAATCGGTGTGTAACAGTAGTAAAGTAATGTTCTGTATTTTTTCATGGTTTCATTTTTACTGGTGCAAACAGCATTAAATGAACTTGCAATTTACGAAAAAGAGTTTTTATTTGTTGAACTGTGTCATGGTCAGCTCAATGCCGATACTTGCAAAATGTTCGATCATTTCCACCGATCGGCTGATCAACCCGGGCAGCTCCGGCAACTCGTCGTCATCGAATCCACTGAGCACATAATCTACCTGCTGCCCCTTGAAATAATTATCCCCGATTCCGAACCGAAGACGTGGATAAGCGGTCGTTCCAAGCATCAGGTTGATGTGTTTCAGCCCGTTATGACCTGCGTCCCCTCCTTTGGGGCGAAGCCGGATGGTCCCGAAAGGCAAAGCGACATCGTCCAATACCACCAGCAGGTTTTCCACCGGGATCTTCAGGGCCTGAAGCCAATAGGCTACCGCCTTTCCGCTCAGATTCATATAAGTGGTGGGCTTGATCACATGCAATACCCGGCCCTTCAGACGCACTTCGGTATACCAGGCGTGCCGTTCCAGACTAAAAGAAGCCCCGTGTTTACCGGCCAGCTCATCGGCCACCATGAATCCGATATTATGCCGGGTGTCTGCGTATTCCTGGCCTCTGTTCCCCAATCCCGCGATAAGAAACTTCATTCAACGAGTATTTTGCACCGCTAAAATAACAAAGGCAGCCGGGATATCCGGGCTGCCTTATGATTTCATCTTTCGGACAGAATCCTTATGCTCCGGCTCAGCCTTCGGCTGCTTCGGCCTGAGCGGCAGAACGGGTGGCGCGCGATTGATCCACCTTTACAACCGTATCGCTGGGAGAATTAAGCACTTCCAGGTTCTCCAACTTAATGTCTTCTACCCGGATGGAATCCCCTACTTCAAGCGAACTGATATCCACTTCAATAAAGTCGATCAGATCCTTCGGCAGTCCCTTCACTTTCAGTTTTCTGAAACTCTGGAGCAACTTGCCGCCCGCGCGTACGCCGGGAGAAACCCCGGATATTTTCACGGGGATGTCGATTTTCACGGGTTTATCATCAAACAGTTGAAGGAAGTCCACATGCAATACCTGGTCACTTACCGGATGAAACTGAATATCCTTCATGCTGGCACGAAACTTTTTGCCGTCAATATCCAGGTCAACCAACATGGCTTCCGGAGTATAGATCAGGTCTCGTAAATCAGCAGCGGACGCCGAGAAGTGGTATTGTTCTTCACCTCCGTACAGCACGCAAGGCACCTTGCCCTCGTACCGCAATTGCTTAGCGTCACGTTTCCCTACGTTCTGACGAGCAGAACCGCTAATAGCTATTGATTTCATTATCTAAAAAATTAAAAATTACACGGTTATAAATTGATCTTGGACTGATACTCGTCGCTGATCCGAAAGAGTTCGCTGATCGACCCGTGTTCATTCACACTGGTGATGGCTTTGGCGAACAGATCCGCCACCGACAATACCCGGATCTTTTTGGAATTCTGTCGCAACGGAATCGTATCGCAAACGATCAGTTCCTCAAGTACCGAATCTTCAATCCGCTCGTAAGCGCTTCCCGACAACACCGGGTGCGTACATACCGCCCGGACACTCCGCGCACCTTTGTCAACCAGCAACTGCGCTGCCTTGGTAAGTGTACCGGCGGTGTCGATTATATCGTCCACCAGCACAATATCAAGTCCTTCTACATCTCCGATCACGCTCATCGACTCGATCTCGTTGGCCCGCTTGCGCTGCTTATCGCAAATAACCACTTCCACGTTCATCGCCTTGGCGAAAAAGCGCGCCCGCAAAGCTCCTCCGATATCGGGCGAGGCGATGGTCAGGTTTTTCAAACCCAGGCTCCGCAGGAAAGGAACAAAGATCACAGAGGCATCCAGATGGTCCACGGGAATGTCAAAAAATCCCTGTATCTGGGCTGCGTGGAGGTCCATGGTCATCACCCGGTTGGCACCCGCCGCCGCCAGCAGATTCGCGACCAGCTTGGATCCGATGGGTACCCGCGGCTTGTCCTTCCGGTCCTGCCGGGCCAAGCCAAAGTAGGGGATCACAGCAGTCACATAGTGCGCGGAAGCCCGTCTGGCTGCATCGATCAGGAGCAACAACTCCATAAGATTGTCCGATGGCGCATTGGTGGATTGAACAATGAACAGATCGCATCCTCTTACGGATTCATTGTAAGAGGGCTGAAACTCCCCATCACTGAATCGGTTGATGGTTACCTCCCCTGGTTCCCTGCCCATTGCGCGGGCAATTTTACTTGCCAAGGCGGTTGAGGCCGAGCCCGAGAAAACTTTAACCGGATTAAATTGTAACGGCATTACTTATTTTAAGAAAAATGCGAAACACCTATTGGAATCCAGGCATCTCGCAATCGGGACAATGTTAAGTTGCCCGACCAGGATTCGAACCTGGACAAACAGAACCAAAATCTGTCGTACTACCTTTATACTATCGGGCATTTCCAATTGAAAGAACGAACCCCAAGCCTTTCGTTTGGGAGCGCAAATATAGAAATACTCCATCATATGCGCAAGCCCATTTTAATTTGTCCCGACAGGCGGCCTGAAAACGACCGGACCGTCCCCTGGCCGAATTCCGTTAACGAATAAATTTAGGGAATTGGTTTAATAAAGCAATTAAATATTTACTATTTTCGGGGCTTATATTAACCAATGCAGTAACCGATGCCCAACTACCAAAGGCTGAACAATACGTTAGGATGGTTTTGTTTTGCGGTCGCAAGCATTACCTATTTTCTTACCATGGAACCTTCCGCCAGTTATTGGGACTGCGGAGAGTTTATTTCATGTATCTACCGGATGCAGGTGGCCCATCAGCCGGGAGCCCCACTGTTTACCATGCTTTATAAGGTAATCACCCTGCTGGCCGGAGACAACCTGGACCGGATTGCGTACTATTCCAATTTCGGATCGGTTCTGGCAAGCGGATTTACTATCCTGTTCCTCTTCTGGACCATTACCGCCCTGGCCAAAAAGCTTGTTCTGAAACAGTCGGGCGAACTGAATGCCGGGAATATCTTCCTGATCATGGGTAGCGGACTGGTGGGCGCACTGGCGTACACCTTTTCCGATACGTTCTGGTTTTCGGCCGTTGAATCGGAGGTATATGCCCTTTCTTCACTTTGTACTGCCATCGTCTTCTGGGCTATCTTTAAATGGGAAAACCATGCCGACGAACCCGGAGCAGACCGCTGGCTTATCTTCATCGCCTATGTGATGGGATTATCCATCGGTGTTCACCTGCTGAACCTTTTGGCAATCCCCGCCATTTCGCTGGTGTATTATTTCAAACGTTATAAGTACACACGCAACGGCGCCTTCTGGGCCTTCGTGGTCAGCTGTCTGATCTTATTGTTTATCCAATACGGCATCATACCAGGTCTTGTATCGCTTGCCGCGAAATTCGATTTGCTGTTTGTCAACGTGTTCGGGCTGCCCTTTGACTCGGGAATGATATTTTTTATTCTCCTGCTGGCGGGTGGAATGGTGTGGGCGCTGCACTACTCCGTGCACAAACGGAAAGCAGTCCTAAATACCGCGCTGCTATGCCTTACTTACATTATCATCGGGTATAGTTCCTATGCGATGATCGTGATCCGCGCCAAGGCGGACCCGCATTTGAACAACAGCGATCCGGATAACGCGATTAGTCTGCTGAGTTATTTGAACCGGGAACAATACGGCGACCGGCCGCTGATCTACGGCCAATATTTCGATGCGGAAATCACCGGCAGTGAAAACGGGGATAAGATATACCGGAAAGGCGAAAAGAAATACGAAGTTGCGGGTTATAAACCCAAGTACAACTACGAAGGCACCAAAACCCTGTTCCCCCGGATCTATAGTTCACAGGATAATCACGTGTCCCTCTACCGCACCTGGCTTAATATTCCCGAAGGAGCCCAGGCGAATTTCGGCCACAACTTGCGGTTTTTCTTCGAATACCAGATTAATTACATGTATCTGCGCTATTTCATGTGGAATTTCGCAGGAAGGGTCAATGACGAGCAAGGGATTATACAGGGCCAGCTGGACGGAAACTGGATGAGCGGGATCAAGTTCATCGACGAAGCACGCTTGGGCAATATGGATAAATTGCCTCGGACTGTTTCCGAAAATCCGGCGCATAACAAGCTGTACATGCTGCCGTTACTACTGGGGATCATCGGGTTACTCTACCAGTACAAGGCCGATAAAAGGGATAGCTTGGTTGTATTCCTTTTATTCTTCTTTACCGGCCTGGCCATTGTCCTTTACCTGAATCAAACACCCATCCAACCCCGCGAGCGGGATTACGCCTATGCGGGATCCTTTTATGCGTTCTGCATCTGGATCGGACTCGGCGTCATGGGTGTGAGTCAGTTATTGGCCAAGAAACTTAATCTGAAGGTGGCGGCCCTGCTCTCCACGGCCATCTGCCTGCTGGCGGTGCCGGTGCTCATGGCCAGCCAGGAATGGGATGATCACGACCGCTCCGGAAGATACGTTGTGCGCGACATCGCGGCCAATTACCTGAACTCGGTTGGGCCGAACGGCATTATATTCACGTACGGGGATAACGATACCTACCCGCTTTGGTATGCTCAGGAAGTGGAGTACATCCGGCCCGACGTGCGGGTAATCAACCTGAGCCTCCTGGGCACCGACTGGTATGGGCGCCAGATGAAAGATCCGATGAACGAATCGCCCGCCATACCCATTAGCTGGGAAAACGAGAAGTTCGTCGCAGGGGTCCGGGATGCGGTTCCTTTCTTCGACCGGAATATAGAAGGCTATACCAATCTGAAACAGGTGATCGGCTTTGTCGGAAGTGACTCGCGTGAAGCCAAAGTACAGCTTTCCAATCAGGAATACTCCAATTATGTGCCCACCAACCGCTTCCAGATCCCGGTGGATGCGCAGGCTGCCATCCAATCGGGCGCGGCCCTGCCCACCGATAGCCTGGTGGACGCGGTCCGGTGGACGGTCAGCCGAAGCGCGTTCTACAAGAACGACCTGCTTCAGCTGGACATCATCGCAAACAGCCTCTGGGAAAGACCAGTTTACTTCGCCTCCACCATTCCCGGCCGGAATATGCTGGGCATGAATCCTTACCTACGCAATGACGGACTGGCCCTGCGGATCACGCCGGTGGTGTACAATAACCCCGACCCCTACCTTCAGGGAAGCGTCAACGACAGTATTCTGTATGACAACCTGATGAATAAATTCAAATGGGGCGGATTGGAATCCGGGAACATCTATGTGGATCCCGAGACACGTCGCATGCTGGGTTATTTCAGGCTTACCTTCAATCAGCTGGCCGACACGCTTTACAAACAGGGCAAGATCGATTCCTGCGTCAAGGTCATTGACCGGATGAACGAAGTATTGCCCGATATTTACTCCGACATGGGTTACCTGCAGCGCGATATGCTCATGGCCGAGCTGTATTACAAATGCGAACAACCCGAAAAAGGCGATGGAATGATGAACGATATCGTGTTCTATTTGGAAGATCAACTCGATTATTTCGCATCGCTCGACCAACGGCGCAGACAGGTCAGTTTCCGGATGGATATGCAAAACGCCATCACCCTCCTGCTGCAATCATCGGAAACGGCGCAGCGTTATCAGCGCACGGAACTGGCGGAAAAGCTGAAGGAAAAGATTGCCGGCTACGCCGCCTTATTTGGCATGCAGATGCCGGAAGAATAACCGGCAGGGCACCCGGATTCCGGTTGCGCGATCAGGATGCCGGTTCGTTTACCACGCCCATGGCGCAGAACTTGTCAATACGTTCCTGCACAAGTTTGGCAGGTGCTTTCCTGCCCAGTATTTTCAGGTCGGAAAGGATCTTTGACCGGATGGCGGACGCCATTGCCTGGGGATCGTGATGAGCGCCTCCCAGTGGTTCGGGAATGACCCCGTCGATCAGTTTATTCGAAAGCATATCTTCAGCGGTCAACTTCAATACCTCGGCGGCTTTTTCCTTGTAATCCCAGGTTCTCCAGAGAATCGAGGAACAGGACTCGGGAGAGATGACCGAATACCAGGTATATTCCAGCATATACACCCGATCGCCAATTCCGATACCCAAGGCGCCTCCGGAAGCCCCCTCCCCTACGATAAAGCAGAGAATGGGCACTTTCAATACGGACATCTCCAGCAGATTCCGGGCGATGGCTTCCCCCTGCCCCCGCTCTTCGGCTTCCAGACCAGGATAGGCCCCCGGCGTATCGATAAAGGTTACAACCGGCTTATTGAATTTTTCGGCCAGCTTCATCAGGCGCAACGCCTTCCGGTATCCTTCCGGATTGGCCATTCCAAAATTCCGGTACTGCCTTTCCTTGGTATTCTTTCCCTTTTGGTGGCCGATGAACATCACCGTTTGTCCCCCAACGCTTCCCAGCCCACCCACAATGGCCTTATCGTCCTTTACCGTCCGGTCGCCGTGCAACTCAATGAAATCGTCACAAAGCATGGAGATGTAATCCAGTGTGTAGGGACGTCCCGGATGGCGGGATAACTGGACTTTCTGCCAGCCGTTCAGGTTCGAATAGATCTCCTTCCGGGTATGCTCCAGTTTCTCCTCCAGCTCCCTGATGGTTGCCGATACATTCACTTTACTTTTGTCCGCAACCTGCTTCAGCTTTTCCAACTGCTCTTCCAGGTCCACCAGCGGCTGCTCAAAATCAAACGATGCTTTCATGCGGTAAAGGTAAAAATTGTTAAAAAATAAAACCACTCTTGCATCATTCATTTTTTCCAGCGATATTTGCGTTCCCTTACAAAAAGGGGAAAACACCGGTAAAACCGGCAAAAGATTCCTGCGTAGCTCAGCTGGTTAGAGCATCTGACTGTTAATCAGAGGGTCGTTGGTTCGAGCCCAACCGCAGGAGCAGAAAAAGGCACTTACGAAAAAGCGTGGGTGCCTTTTTTATTTGACTCCTTACATTTTATTTGACTCCTTACACTAACTTTACAGCGACCCGTACCGAAAACGATGCAAGTCCTAGGATATAAAAATATGATCGTTGCACTGGTTGCCTCCGCCTTCCTTGCCGGACTCATTCCCATTGGCTGCAGCACGGCGCCAAAAAATCCGGAAAACAATCCAGAGCCCCGAACCTACGACTCCTTGATCGTGGCGAAAAACCGGCTCGGATACCAGCCGGGAGACGAGATACCGCATGAGTTCGTTTGCATGAAGACAGATCAGTACCGGGAAATGCGGCAGCTGCTGGTTGAATACGAAGGCAGGGCCTACTATGGCTGCTGTGAGAAATGCAGCAGGCTTATCCCGGAAAACCCGTCCATGCGTATCGCCACCGACCCCCTTACCGGAGAGCCGGTGGACAAAGCGACAGCATTCATCGTGTTAACCGGAAACAACGACCAGGTAATGTACTTTAGTAGCAAAGAAACTTACCGGCGGTTTCTGAGCGGCGCCGGAAAATGAGCTTGAAACCAATACGGAAACATAATGGACTTAGGATTAGCAGAAAAGATCATTCTGGTCACCGGCGGCGCAAAGGGCATTGGCCGGGGCATTGCCGATTCACTGGCTTCTGAAGGGGCCATTCCCGTGATCGTCGGAAGAAACGAAAAAGATAATGAAAAAGCGGTGGCCGAAATCACAGGCGCAGGGGGGAAAAGCGATTATGTCACGGCCGAACTGACCGCCCCCCAGGCTCCCGAGCAGGTGGTTGCGGCCGTTCTGAAAAAGTTCGGCGCCATTGACGGGCTGGTAAACAATGCGGGGGCAAACGACGGGGTCGGGTTGGAAACAGGCAGCTACGATACTTTCATGGCCTCGCTCCACAAGAACATGATCCATTATTATCTCATGGCCCATCATGCCCTTCGGGCCCTCAAGGAGTCCAAAGGAGCGATCGTAAACATCAGTTCCAAAACGGCAGAAACCGGACAGGGGCAGACCTCGGGGTATGCAGCATCCAATGGAGGACGGAATGCCCTTACACGGGAATGGGCGGTTGAGCTGCTCCCCTATGGAATCCGGGTCAATGCCGTCATTGTGGCTGAATGCTGGACCCCGCTTTATGAACGCTGGATCAACTCCCTACCCAATCCGCAGGAAAAACGGAAAGAGATCGAATCGAATATTCCCCTGGGGAAGAGGATGACCCGGCCGGGCGAAATTGCCGACATGGTGGCCTTTCTGCTGTCGGAACGTTCGGCCCATACGACCGGCCAACTGATTCATGTAGACGGCGGCTACGTGCACCTGGACCGTTCCCTTGCCCGGTAGCTTCCTACAGGAGTGATCCTGCGCCGTCGGGGGTTTAGCAGTGAAAATCTGGATTGATTTGATGGTTAGCCTAAACAATGTAAAACTAGTAAATAAATTTATGAAGATTCTGTATGCAATTGGTTTTCTCGGCGCGCTTTGCTCGTGTGCAGCTGAAGGGGCGAAAAACAACGCGGACGGGACGGGACGTCCCCCGAATGTGATCATTCTTTTGGCGGATGATCTGGGATACGGAGATCTTTCCTGCTACGGAAGCCAGTCCATAGAAACACCCCATATCGACGCGCTGGCTGCGGAAGGCATGCGCTTTACCCGATTTTACGCCGGTTCAGCGGTATGTACTCCATCCCGGGCGTGCTTGTTGACCGGTAAATTTCCGTTGAGGTTCGACATCCGGCGCCATTTTTCGGACAAAGACGGGCGCTACCTACCGGAAAAGCCGGTCACGCTACCCGAACTGCTGAAGCACGCCGGCTACGCCACAGCCCATATCGGTAAATGGCATCTGGGCGGACTCCAACCCCATAATATAGAAGCCAGACAGGCCGGAAGGCCTTCCGCACCCGGCCCCCTGCAACACGGCTTTGACCATTACCTGGCCAATGTCGAAGGTCCGGTACGTCAGGTACTCCTTCGGGAACGGCGATTATACCGGGAAGGTGGCCATTACATGTACCGGAACGACGAAAAAGCGCCAGATGACAGCCGCCATTGGACGGATCTGAAAATTGAGGAAGCAATCCGGCTCCTTGAAAACTGGAAAACGGAAGACCAGCCCTTTTTCCTGAATCTGTGGTTCGACGTACCGCACACCCCTTACGAACCGGCACCCGAGCCGCATCTTTCCAACTACCGGAAACTGGGCGTAAGTGGGGATCAACTTTATTTCCGTTCCATGGTTTCGCATCTGGATGCGGGAATTGGGCGACTTGTATCCCGCCTGAAAGAACTGGACCTGTTCGATAACAGCCTCATCCTGTTCACCTCCGATAACGGGCCGGCGTTCCAGGGAAGTCCCGGACCCTTCCGGGGCGGGAAAACGGACCTTCATGAAGGCGGAATACGGGTCCCCCTGATCGCCGTCTGGCCCGGACGCATTCCGGCCAACACGTATTCATTTCAAACCGCACACATGGCCGACCTTCTGCCCACGATCAGCGCGGCGGCAGGGCGTGAGGAGCTACCCGGGGATCTGGACGGGGTAAATCTGCTTTCCCATCTGGAAGGGGGGCCCAGAATCGAGCGGAATGCGCTTCTGTTTCAAATGGACCTTTATTCACAGTTTCAGAATCAGGGCCCCAAACCCAAGCCTTACGCAACCTCCGCCATCGTAAAAGGGAAATGGAAAATGCTTGCCGACAGTCTACAGCCTACCGAGCTGTTCAATCTGGAAGCCGATCACCGGGAGTTATACAATCTGTTGGGGAAGCATCCGGAAATCGAAACCGAACTGTTGCGGGAGCTAAAGGAATTTCATTCCGCACCGCGGGAACCGGCACCGCGGGAGCGGGCTCCTTAGGAGCGGCGCCCAACTTATACGCGGTTCGGCTGGGGTTCAAGATCGGTCAGATCGGCGATCCGGATGGGCCTTTTGGATTCAATGCTCCGTCTGGCGGCAATCCCAATCAGGATAGACATGGCGCCGTCGCGAACACCCGCTGCATGCTTGTAGGGATCGGGCGCGTTCGGATTTGAAAAGATTTTATCATGCAGGCGCTTATCGCCTCCGCCGTGTCCGCCCCGCTGACTCACGACGCGTACGGTCTTATAGTCTTCCCAGTTTTTGAACACGATGATCGGTTCGACCTGTTTATCGTTCTTCAGGTTTTGATTCATTTCCGCAGCATGAAGGTCCTCCTGGCTCAGGTTTTCGTTCTTTAGCCAAGGGATATCCAGCCAGGCTTCAATCCGGCCAGCTTGTCCGTTGAATGCGATGTGCCATCCTTCGAAGGGCGAATACGTGGTAAGGGAATAATTTACCACCGCCTTGTTGGCATAGCGGATCTGCGCCGACATTTTGTCGTAAATATCAATTTCCTTGCGGTAAAGGCAGGCGTCACGGAAGTAGCCATCGTGCTGCTCGTGGGCCACATACAGGTCCATGTCATGCCGGCTACTGGTAATGTCCCAGTAATAGTTGCATTCCTTTTTATGCTCGCAGCTTCGGCATGTCCGACCCCGGAAGGGGCCGTTATGTCCGTAGTGTTCCAGGTCGCCGTAGGCAAATACTTCTTCCGGATCGGAATCCAGCCACCAGTTGAGCAGGTCAAAATGATGGGTCGCCTTGTGCACCCAAAGCGATCCTCCTTTATCCATCAGCCCATGCCATCTTCGGAAATAGGATGCGCCATGATAGGTATTCAGATACCAGTGAAAATCCACGGAGGTGATATCGCCGATGGTTTTCGCGTGCAGCAATTCCTTCACCTTGGTCATGTAGGGGCTCCATCGGTAATTGAATCCCACAATCAGGTTCCGGTCGGATTTGCGTTCCGCATCCAGAATGGCCTGACATTTTACCTCGTCGGTGGTCAAGGGCTTCTCGGTCAACACATCGCATCCAGCTTCCAGCCCTTTGATGATGAATTCATGGTGGGTGGAATCGGTGGTGGTCACGATAACCAGATCGGGCTTGTTTTCTGCGATCATGCGGTCGAAATCGGTATAAACTCCGCAGTGCACGCCCATGTATGTCCGCGCAAATGCAGCCCGGCCGGGATTGATATCACAAAGACCGACAAATTCCAGCTTCTCCGGGTACTGATCCACCAGGCGTTTCCCCCAAAAGGAGATTCCCCGGACCCCGGTGCCCACCAGTACCAGCTTCAGTTTTTTAGTTCGTCCAAAACCTGGAAGCGGGCTTGTGATGGCCGTGCCGGCAGCAAGCATGCTGACCGAGTAAAGAAATGAACGTCGGGAGATACTTGGTTCCATTATATTGATTCAGGTTTGCAATCGAATGCCTAAAATTATGCATTTTTTTCGAACGGGCAAAAAGGCCGTACGTGATTTAATTCGATTGAAACCAGTGAAGAACCCCGATTCCGATACCCCGAAAAGCGAGATTACTGTCCGGCTTTCCGGGCGGCACCCAGCATTTGGGTATAGATGTGTGCGTAGTTTCCCATGGTGACAAGAAAGTTACGCTTTGTCATTCCTGCAAAGCGTGCGGCCTCCTCCGAGGTGATAACCGATTTGTCAAAAAGGATTGCCGCCACCGCAATTTTGATCTCCCGCGCGTTTGCCTCGTTTATTTCATGAGGCAGATTTAAAGTGATTGTTTTCATCTTCTTAACTATTGCAATGAATTCGGATGGGAAAAAGCAAACAGGACCAGGGTATTTGGTACCCCGTCCTGTTTACAGGGAATTGTCATGCTCGTGATAGGATGGGCACTTATTCCTGTGCAGCCTCTTCGTTTACGAAGCTTTCGGCGATGCCGGTGAGTGTTTCGTCCGTTTCTTTTTCCTCACCGAGCGTGTCGCCCAAAAGTTCCGCCGCCTTGGTATGCTTCATCCTTTTGGCTAATGTAACCAAGCTGCCGTAGGAGGCAATTTCGTAATGTTCTATCTTCTGCGCGGCAATGATCAGCGCAGCATCCCGGGTCATGGTGTCGTCTTCGGTCTCTTCAATAATCTCTTCCCCTTCCTCGACTAAGCCCTTGATGGCGGGACAAACCTTGCCCTCGGATTTCTCATCCAGGCTCTTGAATACCTCATCGAGCCTTTTCACATGATTTTTACTTACCTCCAGATGCTCTTCAAAAGCTTCTTTCAGGCTTTCCGACGTGGCAGCTTTTGTCATTTTGGGAAGGGCTTCCACAATATGATTTTCTGCCCAGTACATGTCTTTCAACTGATCTAAAAACAGTTGATGCATTTTTGAATTTCTCATCGCTGAATCCATAACTAATCTTATTTAAATAATTGACTTGATAAAAAATAAAAGTAGAATTGACTCATTGATCACCCTCTCCCTCATCACCGGATGCGTCCCGCACATAGGTATTGTTAAAGCGCTGGTCGATCAGGCTGTCGTCTTCCTGTTCACTCGCGCGATCGTATTCCGTATATTGGTCGGCCTCGTCTTCTACCTGCTGGGACTGTTCCTCTACAGCCGCTTTCCTGCGTTGCTGCCGCTCGGTAAGATCTTCCAGATCCTCCTGATTCAGGCTTACCCGCTCCAGATCCTCATCGCCCTGAATCGTGTCGGAAAGATCAAGAATCTCCTCCCCGATTTCGGTCAGATCGTATTCGATCAGATTCCACTCCGAATGCGTATCCAATTCCAGCTGCTGGTCGTCTCCCGCAAACTGCAGGCTGACCAGTACATCCCAGTCGATGGTTCCGTATTCCTCCTTGAAATCCGGGGAAAGCAGGGCGGCCGCGGTCCCGATCTGGGCCAGTTGGGCACTGATGGCCTGCTGGCTGTACTCATCCTCGTTGTATTCGTTAATATCTCTGAAATCCAGTGTTCCCACTTCCGCTTTAATTTCAAGGATCGCATCGGCGATATCCAATAAAATCGATCTGTCCGTTTCAAAACTTGCCATGCCTTTATTCAATTAAAAAGTTTGCCAAACGCGGGCGGACTAACCGGCCGGCTTTCAGACCTTTGGGATGTTCCCCGCCTGTTGCCCTGCTTCCTCATCTGGGTACTCCCTTCCTAGCGCCTGCCCCTTGGAAAACAGGCCGAATTTTTGCAAACTCGTTAATCAAGAACATGGAACCATGCGTTACGATACAACTTGTTTAAGGGAGATCAGAAACTTGCTTATCGAAAACTCCCGTACCCTTTCCGTTGCGGAAAGTGTCACGTCGGGTTATCTTCAGGCAGCTTTCTCATCGGCCAAGGACGCGACCCGGTTTTTCCAGGGAGGCATCACCGCTTATAATAACGGGCAGAAGGCCCGTCACCTGTTGGTGGAGCCGATCCATGCCGAAGCCTGCGACTGCGTATCGGAGAAGGTCTCATCCGAAATGGCCACGGGCAGCAACCGTCTATTCAGCAGCGATTACGCAATCGGGATTACCGGATATGCCAATGGAAACGCGGGTCAGCCCGGTGACACCAACGATCCTACCCTGTTTGCCTTCCTGGCCATCGCAAAAAATCAGGAAATTCTTTTAACGCGGAAACTCTTTAGCGTGAAGACCTCGATGATCGACGTGCAGTTGGACTATACCAACCAGGCCCTACACCACCTCGCGCGGGTATTGCGGGACGCCCGCGATAAATCAACGCAGTAAAAAAGAAGGGTTTTGGCATATTCTTATACCAAAACCCTTGAAACCTCTTTTTACTCCCTTCGCTGGCATTGTCCAGATCAGGTTCGATGGGTGTATTCTCAGGTTTATTAAAACCACCCCCTAAAGAGTATTTCATTGAATATAACTCGAAAATCATGCCAGCTTCTTTTCACCGGGCAATGTTTTTGCAATTTGTCGGAAGATGGATTTCTTTCATATCGGCACCTCGGGCTGGCACTATAAACATTGGGCCGGCAATTTCTACCCGGAGAACATCCGGGAAAAGGACCAATTGAACGGTTGAACTGAACAATCCCTTTTATCGCCTGCCCAAACCGCAGACATTTAAAAAATGGGCGCAGTCGGTCCCGTCGGATTTCCTTTTCGCGGTGAAAGGAAACCGGTACGTGACCCATATGAAAAAGCTAAAAATCGAAAAAGAGGAATTAAACTACTTCTTCGAAGGCGTCCAGGAGCTGGGGAAAAAAGCCGGCCCTGTTTTATTTCAGCTTCCGCCCCGCTGGAAGGTGAATGCGGAACGCTTCGAACGCTTTCTGCAATTGCTTCCAAAAGGATTGCGGTTTACCTTCGAGTTCCGTGACCCCACTTGGTACAGGGATGAGATCTACGATCTGCTGAACGCCCATCAATGCGCCTTCTGCATTTACGAATTGGCCGGACACCGTTCTCCCGAAAAGGTGACGGCCGATTTCGTGTACGTCAGACTGCACGGACCGGGGAATAAATACCAGGGCAAGTACCCGCTCGGCACGCTTAAAAAATGGTTTCGCCGGTGTCTGAAGTGGCGGGACCAAGGCAAAGAAGTTTTCATTTATTTTGATAACGACCAAGCAGGATACGCTCCGGCAAACGCGACCCAATTGCTTGGTCTGTTAAAAGACGCCCCCGGCGTACAATAATTTTCCCATATCGCAGTTAGGTTAGTATCGTGCTGGATGAAAATCTCCGGCCATGGGGTCGTACTGTTATAAATTCGATTGATGCAAACTAAAAATCTACTCTTTTCACTTCTGCTGATCACTTTCACATTCACGTTTTCTCAGGCGCAGGAATCTCCTGAAAGCCCCCAAAAAGAACTTTCGCTCGATGGCGGATCCATCCAGGACCAATTCGAGTACATCACCCGGAAATCAAATAGTTTCCAGGAATATAAAGTAGTAAAGAAGACCTGGCTCAGTAAACTGGAGGCCAACATCCTGGATTCGATCCGGACCATGAAATCCGAGCTGGCCGGAATGCATTCCGCCGAAACGGAAAGAAAAGAAGAAATCGCGGCCCTTCAGGCCGAAACCGAAGCAGCCCGAAGCGAATTGGAGGCTGCCATCGCGACAAAGAACAGCATCGCCTTTCTTGGGATCCAGACCCACAAGAACCTTTACAACAGCATCATGTGGGGCCTGGTCCTGGGACTGGCCGCACTGTTGTTGTTGTTTATCTTCCGATTCAAAAGAAGCCATGCCGTCACGATGGAAGCGGTGAAAAACCTCGAAGAAACCAAAAAGGAATTTGAGGCGCACCGCAAACGGGCGCTGGAACGCGAGCAGAAACTCAATCGTCGCTTACAGGACGAGCTCAACAAACAAATAAGCTAACCAATTCATTTCTGTTTTGTTATCCCCTTCGTGGGATTTGTCGCATATTCAGATGGAAAACCGTACAGCAGGTAGGGGTAAGACCCGCCGCGGTTGTCCCTTGTACAAAACAGATAAATATGAACCAGAGGAGGCGCTTTAAATTACTATTACTTTTTTTCTTCAGTCCACTTCCGTTTTTCGTCCATCTGTCCCGCGCGCAGACCGTTTCGTCTGCCCCGGAACAGGAACGGTACACGGTCAGCGGGACCATCCAATCGGCCAATACCGGGGAAACGCTTATCGGGGTAACGATCATGGCTGGCACAATCGGTACCGCGAGCAACGAATACGGCTTTTATTCCCTGACCCTGCCCAAGGGATCTTACCAGCTTGAGGTCACTGCGCTGGGCATGGAAAGCAAAATAATACCCCTTATGCTGGACCGGGACATTGCGCTTCCCATTCAGCTCGAAGAAGCAGCGCAAAGCCTGGAGGGGGTGACTGTCACCGCGCCCTCGGACGGACGCAGCCT
Organism: Anseongella ginsenosidimutans; assembly: GCA_029268045.1. Lineage (GTDB taxonomy): Bacteria > Bacteroidota > Bacteroidia > Sphingobacteriales > Sphingobacteriaceae > Anseongella > Anseongella ginsenosidimutans_A. The sequence goes on along the minus strand of JAJUHF010000011.1, from coordinate 19,393 downwards.
GGAAAGTCCGCAGATGGGCGTAGAACAACTTAGTGCCGAGGAGATCAAAAGCATCCCGGTCCTGTTGGGAGAGAGGGACATCATCAAGGCCATGCAGCTTCTTCCCGGCATCAAGAATGCGGGCGAAGGAAGCAGCGGCTTTTTTGTGCGCGGTGGCGCGGCAGACCAAAACCTCATCCTGCTGGACGAAGCCCCGGTGTACAATGCGTCGCATCTGCTGGGCTTCTTTTCCACTTTCAACTCAGACGCGGTAAAAAACATGACCATGTACAAAGGGGGAATGCCCGCGCAGTACGGCGGCAGACTGTCTTCTGTCCTGGACATTAAGATGAACGACGGGAACAACCAGGACTTCGGCGTCAGCGGCGGGATCGGTCTCATTTCAGCCAAATTGAATGTGGAAGGCCCCCTGCAGAAGGACCGATCGTCGTTTCTGATCACCGGGCGCCGCACCTACGCCGACATGTTCCTTAAAATGTCGAACGACTCGACCATCAACGGAAATACGCTCTACTTTTATGATCTCAATGCGAAGGTCAATTACAGACTGGGGGATCGCGACCGGATTTTTCTTTCCGGATATTTCGGACAGGATCGCCTGGGGGTAGGCGAGTTGTTCGGCCTGGATTGGGGGAACGGAACAGGCACTTTGCGCTGGAATCACATCTTCAATAACAGGCTGTTTTCCAACACCTCCCTGATTTTCAGCAATTACAATTACCAGATCGCGATCCGAAGCGGAGCCGCCGACTTTGATATTTTTTCGCAGATCCGGGATTGGAACTTAAAACAGGAATTCCAATGGTTTCTGAACCGGAACAACGTCCGTTTCGGTTTTAACACGATCCGTCACAGCATCCGGCCGGGGCAGGTGAGTTCCAACAACGCGAATATCCACTCCGAAGCATTGCAAACCCGCAGGTCCTGGGAAAACGCCGTGTATGCAAGCAATACCTGGGACGCCTCCGACCGGCTGACCCTTACGTACGGTCTGCGCGCCACCGCCTTCAGCGTAATCGGAGAAGGAGATTTCTTTCAGCTTGACGGCGAAGGAAACATCACCGACACGCTGCGCTACGGCAAGGGGGAGGTAGTGAAAACATGGTTCAATTTGGAACCGCGCCTGGCAGCGAGCTTTCGTTTAAATGAGAACAGCTCACTGAAAGCTTCCTTTGCACGGAACGTCCAGAACCTGCACCTGCTTTCCAATTCATCGGCCTCCAGCCCAACCGACAAGTGGGTGGCCAGCACGAACCTCATTAAGCCGGAAATAGCCGATCAGGTTTCAATCGGTTATTACCGGAACCTGTTCAGGAACAGATACGAGCTCACGGTTGAAGCCTACTATAAAGACCTGCAAAACCAGATCGACTACCGGGACGGCGCCGACATCCATTGGAACGGCAACGCGATCGAAACCGAATTGCTCTTCGGCATAGGCCGCGCGTACGGCCTCGAATGGCATCTGAAAAAGCAAGCCGGGCGTTTTAGCGGCTGGCTCAGTTATACGCTTTCCAAAACCGAGCGCCGGATCAACGGCATAAACAGCGACCGCTGGTACAATGCCCGCCAGGATCGCACGCACGATATCGCCATTGTAGCCACCTATCAGCTCAATCCCCGCTGGACGCTTTCGGCCAACTGGGTTTACTATACGGGCGACGCGGTGACCCTGCCGGCCGGAAAATACCGGATAGACGATGAAATCATCTATTATTACACAGACCGCAATGCCTATCGGATGCCGGATTATCATCGACTGGACCTGGGAGCCACCTGGCTACTGAAGCAGCGAAAGAAATTTTCCTCCGAGCTTACGTTCAGCCTGTATAATGCCTACGGGCGGGAGAATGCGTATACGATCAGCTTCCGGGAGGCCGAGAGCGACCCCAATACCACCGAAGCGGTGCAGACAGCTATCTTCAAATTCATTCCATCCATTTCATACAACTTTAAATTTTAGACTGATGTATCGTCGACTCATATATCTAACCGTGCTGTTGTTCCTGTGCTCCTGCGAGCGGGTAATTGAGCTGGATCTCAAAGGAGTGGATGCCAAATACGTGGTGGAAGGCACCCTGAGTGACCGGGCCGGAGACTGCCGCGTACTGATCACCCAAACCAAAGACTTCGACCAGAATAATGATTTTCCCGGCGTTCAGGGGGCGCTGGTTTACATCCGGATCCATGGAGACAATCCGGCTTCTACGCCCGGCGATACGGTCCACCTTACAGAAACCGAGCCTGGTGTATACGAAGCGCCCGCGTTTGCCGGAATGAGTGGGGAAACCTACACGCTTGAGGTCGCCCTGGATGAATCCCGGTTTACAGCTACTTCAACCATGCCGGCCAAAGTCAACCTCGACACCCTGTACGTCACCAATGAGAACTATTTCGGGGAGACCTGGAAACTTGCAAACCTCATTCTCCCGGATCCGGCGGGCGTTGAAAATTTTTACCGCTGCATTCAATACATCAATGGTAAAAAATCCGAACAGCTCTTCCTGCTCGACGACGACCTGGTAGACGGACTTGATTTTGAATCCAAACTCTACATGGACCCCGGCCTGGATGACGACGAGCGGATCCATAGCGGGGATTCCCTGACGGTCGAACTTCTCTGCATTGATCGCGCGGTTTACAAGTATTGGATGAGCCTGGATCAGAGCTCCCGCGGAAACGGCAGCCCCATTACTCCGGCCAATCCGGTAAGTAACCTTCGGGGTGGGGCGCTTGGATATTTCAGCGCGCACACCACCCAGTCGCGGACCATTGTGGTTCCCTGATCCCCAGTCTGCCTGTTCGGAACTAATGGAACGAAACAGTATATTTGAGCTGAATCAGTCATTTGATCAGAAAAATATGCACATGAAAAGAGTACTTTCCTTGATTTCTGTCCTGGCTTTCCTCATGCTGTTTGCTTCCTGCAAAGTACGTAAACCCTTTACGTTGGCGGTTCTGCCCGATACGCAGACCTATACCCGCCTGTATCCGGATCTGTTCAAAGCGCAGACAGCCTGGGTGGCTGAACAGGCCGACAGCATCGTATTTGCGCTCCAGCTGGGCGACATAACCGACCATAACAACGAAAAGCAATGGAAGGCCGCCGCCGAGGCATTCCAACTGATGGACGGGAAGGTTCCTTACGCATTTGTCCCCGGCAATCACGACCTGGGTACCAACGGGTCGGCCGACGTCCGGGATGCTACCATGATGAATACCTGGCTGCCCTACTCAAAGTATAGCAAAACGGCGCATTTCGGAGGAGCTTTCGAGGAAGATAGTATGGAAAACACCTGGCATACCTTTAACGCCGGCGGTTATAAGTGGCTGGTACTGGCCCTGGAATTCGGACCCCGCAACGAGGTAATCGATTGGGCGGCTAAGGTATTGGAGGCGCATCCAAAACATAAGGCAATCCTGATTACCCATGCCTACATGTATTCGGATGAGACCCGCATGGGCGAAGGGAAAGGTCATAAATGGCTGCCTCAGGCCTATGGACTGGGAAAAGCCACCGGAGCGCAGGCGGTAAATGACGGCGAGCAGATGTGGGACAAACTGGTAAGCCGCCATAAAAACATCGTGTTCGTGTTCAGCGGCCACGTCCTCAATGACGGGGTAGGCACCCTGGTAAGTACCGGTCAGCACGGCAACAAAGTGTATCAGATGCTTTCCAATTACCAAAGCGGCGTGGAAGGATCAGAAAACGGAGGAAACGGCTTCCTGCGCCTGGTCACCGTTATCCCGCGGGAGAAAAAGATTCGCGTAAAAACGTATTCGCCCCATCTGGATCAATACAATACCGACGCCCATCAGCAGTTTGAGTTTGAAAACGTGGAACTCGATTAGTGCATAGGCTCTTTGCCTGAGGTTATCTTTTTCAGTAGCAGTTCGGGTTCATCGGTTGTTATGAAGTCGAATCCCTGCTTGAGAAACCAGTCCATGTCATCGGGGTTATTCACGGTCCAGACATTGAGCGAAAGCCCTTCGTCCTTTGCCTGCTGGATCCAGTCGGGCTTATCGCGGAAGACTTTCTGGTTGTAATCCAGCCCGTCCAACCCGTCCGCGGCCACTTCCGAAGGAGCCTTCTCTCCGTTCAAGTAGGCTACCTTGGCGTAGGGATCCCACTGCAGGATACGCTGGCAGATATCGTATCCGAAACTGATGTAATCCACCCAGCCCTGTACACCGGCTTCCATTACCTGACGCATGATCTGGTCGGTCAGGGCAATCCCCCGCTCCTTGCTTACGGCCGAGGGTTTGATCTCAAGCACCAGCCGGGTGGTATTCTGTTTGGTGGCTACTTCAAAAAAAGTTTGCAGGTCGGGCGCCGTTTCCCCGTTGCTCAGCGGTTTCTCCGAGAGTTCATTGTACGTTGTCTTTTCAATGACCAATCCGTCCTTATGGCGGTCGTGAAACAACATGACCACCGAATCGGCGGTGTAATGCACATCAAACTCCGACCCTTCGCAACCCAGCTCCACCGCTTTCAGAAAAGAGGCAATGCTGTTTTCAGGAACGCCGGTATTCTTCCAGGCCCCGCGGTGGGCGATGACGCCGTTGGTTTTGAATTCATCCTTCACCACGCGGAAGTTGGCATTCAATTGCCCGTCGGCAGTGCCTAAGGCAACATCAAACCATTTTTCGTCCGACTTGGCGTATTTACGCCGCAAAACCAGCTGATTTCCCTTTCGTATTTTAAACTTGTCCGCATCCGGACCGCGGAGCACAAAACGCGGGTTTTCCCGGCCGGTCGCATCCATCCGGTGAACGACGATGGTTCCGATCCCCTTGTCCTGGGGAGTATAGCTGTAATCATCCAGAAGGAGGTAACCATCGCGCTCCTGCTGCGCATGGACCGATAGTACGTTCAAAAAGAAAACACTGCTGAAAATCAAGGAGGTAAAGGCCGGAAGTTTTTTCATCTGTTTGCGATATTGTGTTTGTGTGAATCCAAAGTTGCAATAATAATCGGTTCCGGCCAATATTTTCTTCGATTTACCTTACTGTTCTATTTCCCAGAAAGTGATCTCATTCGAATGGGAATAAGGGTCTCCACGCCAGTTGCTGATCACTTTTACCCGGATGTACCGGACAGGCGGCGTATTGGACGGGAAATGGTACTCCTCTCCCGCTGCGGCATAGGCTTTGTCCTCCTCGGAAAGCTGCCCCACCGGCAGGCCGGAAGGCTTCACCGATTGACAGTCCAGCAATTTGACCCAGCCATCCCAGCTTCCGTCTGCTGCCGGTTCGGTGGATCCCCAAATCTCAAATTGTTTTGGGTTTCCCGCCGAATACAGGTACGCATCGGCCGTGGTAGCACCGCGCTGCCATAGTTTAAAGCGGCTCAGCACCACTTCCTTCCCCAGATCGAATGTATAGTGATGGGGAAAACCTACGTCCGAGGAAGTATGAAAACCGTTGGGGGAGTCGGCGTTCCCATCCCATAACATGGGCAGCAACCATCCCCAAGCCGAAGGGGCATCGCCCGGCAGCACGTGTTCAGCGAACAGCGATTTGTCCATTTCGTGCTCAATCACCGGGGATACCGTCAGGTAATCGGTGTACAGTGTATCGATTGCCGTCGAATCGGGAAGATACAAGGTCCGGTAGCGGAACTCACTTCCTTTCTTAAAATCCTCCATGACCGTTTCCGCGCTGTCGGGAAACACCTTCAGTTGCTGTTCCTTGCCGTCCAGATCCATATACCGGAGTTCCACCCCGGTCAGGATATCGTTGCCTTCCTTAAGTCCCCATTTGACCACGGTCCGGTCATCCGCCCATTTTGCACGGGTAAATGGCATGTGGGGCATCCGCGAACTGTATTCATCGCCGTAGGCCCGTCCGATGGCGCTCACCTTCAGGGAGGAATTGCCTCTGTCGTCGCCGGTATAAATGTCAAAGGTGTACACCCCTTCGGCAAGGCCGTCAATGATTACGCGGATGGTATCCACGCCCGGTCCACGGGTTACCGGTACACGGACCGAATCCTTCCCATTGTTCCACAATACCCGGCAGTGTGTAATCTTGGGATCGGAAATCAACAGCCAGGACAATCCAACCCGTTTGTACCCCGAATAGGTTCTCACCGAATCGACCCGCCCGGTATAGATCTTCTCTCCGCCCTCCAGGTATTGGTCATAGGTTTCGTCCATTTTACCGCATGCAGCCAGACAGCAGCCAATGCCCAGCAACAAAACAAACCCTGTATATCTTTTCATCTGAATAAATCTAAATTCTTGATACTAGCTATTTTACTGTCCGGCTCCCCAGAAGGAAAGTTCCATAACATGGGAATAGGCGGCGCCGCCCCAGGTATTGAGCACCTTGATCCGGATGTAGCGGACCGGAGGCGCATCCAGCGGGATCATAAACTCGTGACCGCGCATGGCGTATTCCCGGTCCTCGTTGGTCACCGTGCCAATGGGTGAACCCGAGGGCTTGATGGACTCGCATTCAACCAGCTTCGTCCAACCGTCCCAACTGCCGTCTGAAGGAGGATCAGTTGCTCCCCAGATCTCCCAGCGCCGGGGATTCCCGTGTCCGTACAGGAAGGATGTACTCTGAATAAGCCCCCGCTGCCACATGGTGTAACGGCTGAGTTTATAGGTACCACCCAGGTCGAATGTAAAGTGGTGGGGAAATTCCACCGGACTGACCGTATGGAAGCCATTGGGTTCGTCAATGCTATTGTCCCACATCCGGGGCATAACCCAGCCGAAACCCGCTGTGGCATCGGTATTGAGGACGAATTGTTCAAATTTCGACTTATCGAGTAATTCTTCATAAAGGGGCACCCGTTCCACGATCATCGTGTCTGAAATATTCTCCCATTTATCGCGGACAAAAACAGCAAATTGCCGTGGCTTGGCTTCATATCCCCGGATGGAAAACGTGCCTTCCTCTTGACTGGTATACCAGGTTTCGGCTTCCACCCAATCGCCTACCGAATCCGGGGTGAGCACATTGATCACCATGTCTTCCGAAAGTTCATTGACGAAACTGATCCGCACACCGCCAAAATCTTCCACGATATCAACCGAATTGCGAACCAATTGCATGGGCGGGGTCAGCGGCTGGATGGTCACCGTCACGGGCTCGGAGCGATTTTCACCCCGATCCACCGCATACAGGGTCACCTCGCGGGATTCGGTGTCACCAAGCCCTTCGATAAGTACACTGTTGCTGTAAAGCGAGGATTTTGCCTGGATGCGGCCCCGTTTCGAATCGGTTTCGGCCAGCACGTACAAAAGATCCTCGTCTCCGGGCAAAGTATAGCTGATCCTGGCGGCGCCATGCAGATTTTCAACCTGGAGGTTTGTCAACGCGCCGGGAGCCTTCCCATCGTTTTCCAAGGGATCCATCCGGTGCTGGTCTTTGGTGCATGCACTCATCGCAAGGAAAACGGCAGCCAATCCGAAAATAATTTTATAAGTATTCATTGTCTTATTACTTACTACTTACTTCTACTCTAATTACCAGCCCGGATTCTGGACCAAACGCTCATTCTGAATAAGCGAAGCCTCCCGGATCGGCATAAAATAATCGCGCTTCTGAAAGGTCTGGTTAAACAAGGTCTGAACCTGGTAATAGGCCTGGGTTTCCTCTTCCTCGATATTCCAGCCCTGCACCGGTGCGTTGACTACCTGTTCGGCTTCTTTCCATCTGCGCAGATCCCAGAACCGGTGGCCCTCAAAGGCCATTTCAATGTTCCTTTCCCGATGAAGGATTTCACGCAAACCCGCTTTGGTCGTGTACTTCCCGGGCGACTTCGAATAGGTGGACCAGGATTCCTCGATCGATTTCAACCCGGCGCGTTCCCGCACCAGGTTAACCCATTTGAAGGTTTCCGGACCGGGACCGTTCAACTCGTTCAGCGCCTCAGAATACAGCAGGTACAGGTCAGCCAGACGGATTTCCGGCCAGGGGTACGGTTCGGCGGAATAGGAAATACCAAGGGTCACCGCATTGTTGAAGTTTACCAGCTTTTTGGGCCAGTAACCGGTCACCGAATACCAGGATACCGCTTTGCGGGCCGCGTTCTGCCCCATTTTGGCTTGCACGTAATAGGGATCCTTATCGTCGAAACGTCCCTGACCGTACCACATCGCCCCGTCAAATGCCATGCTCGCGTAAAACCGGGTTTCCCGGTCGAAATGCAAGGCCACGGTCTGGTATCCTTCTTGAATATGGAAGCGCTCCTCATGCGTTGCCGTACGCAGCTGATACCGGCCGCTGTAATCCCAGGTTTTGTCTTCGCTGATAGGAACCCCGTTTCGGGTATAGAACATCTCGGCGATCTTTAAAGTGGGCGCCAGCAAGGAATGAATGTTCGCGGTCCCTTCGGGAACCAGCCGGGCCTGGGAGGCCCATTGGATGAAGCTCGTCATGCTCAATGTATTCGCCCAGATCACCTCCGGGTTCCACTCCTCGGTAACCGCGTTGCGGATATTCATCTTGGCAATGGTGACCTCAGACAAGTCCGGTTTGTTGGGCTGCCAGTAGAACAGTTTATGGCCGGTCGCATGACAAAGTTCAATCGCTTCCTTGCACGCATCGGCCGCCCGTTTCCATTTTTCAGCAGAATAAGCCGCGCTGAACAAAGGGTCTCCGTTTCGACTGGTAAAATCCGCATAATCCGCGTTCCCGTTAAACAAGGGACTGGCGGCAAAGACCAAAACCCGGGCTTTGATGGCCAGCGCAATGGGTTTGGTAATGCGGCCCGCTTCGATCGCCTCCAATTCAATCTTCTCAGGCAAATCCGCCGCTGCTTTGTCCAATAAGCCGGCAATGTAATCGAACACCTCATCCACGTGCCGCCGTTCCACCTTTACTTCGTCCGTACCGCTGCTGATGGGCAGGTTCTCGTCAATAATGGGAATCGGGCCATACATGCGAAGGAGATAAAAATGGAAATAGGCTTTCAGAAAGTTCACCTCGGCGATCCACCGGTTTTTCTCAAAATCGTCCAGGTCCGGGACATCGTGAATCTTCTCCAGGAAAATATTGCAATCGCGGATACCACGGAATAAGGCTTTTCCCTGGCTCCTGCCGTCCCAGTAATTGTTATAGGGTTCCACTACGTTCTGATTGCCCCGCGCGATGTTCCAGGACTCGTTATTCACATCGTAATGCCAGTATTCATCCCCTCCGAAAAAGGAGGGATCACTCCGGAGGTTATCCCGGGCCGGTAGATAAGAGTAACAGGTAAACAGGAACTTCTCCGCCATGTTGCGGGAAACGAACGCATTGTCCAGCGTGGCGATATTGTCCGGGACGATATCCAGGTAATTGCAGGCGCTGAAGCCGCTTAACAGGGCGATCAGTATCGTGTATCTGAAAATTTTCATATTGCTTAGGTTAAAATGAGACTTGGACACCGATGTTAAATACCTTCTGCAGCGGATAACCCAGCCCCTGGCCCGCCATTTCGATATCCCACAGTTTAAAATCACTGAAGGTCAACAAATTGGTACCGCTCAGGTAAATCCGAGTTTGCTCTACTTTCCAGCGTTCGGTAAGCGTCCGGGGAAGGGTATATCCCAGTTCCACGGTTTTCAGCCGGATGAACGCCCCATTGCGCATAAACCAGGTATTGGTTTGGGCGTTATTATTCAGCAATCCGGCATTCGCCGCCAGACGGGGCCAGGCGGCATAGATGTCCCGGTTATCTTCCGACCAATAATTATCCGCGTAGGCTTTCAGAAGTTGATTTTGAAGCGTATAGCCGCTTAGCAGACCGGCGTCCACCTCGTGCTGGTAGCGGTAAGGCACAAAAGGAGCCGTGGCCCGAAGGTCGATCCAGAACGATTCCCGGGCCAGGCCCTGGAAAAAGGCCGAAAAGTCAAAGTTCTTGTAGCCGGTGGAAAAACCGAAGCCGTACACGATCTCGGGCACGGTGGGGTAACCGATGGGCACCCGGTCAAGGGTGGTAATCTGCCCGTCTCCGTTCACGTCGCGGTATTTGATATCACCTGCATGGTATTCCCCGAAATTCTGACGGGGCGAATTGAGTATTTCCAGCTCATCCACGAAAAGCCGCTCGGCGATGTATCCCCACTGTTGATCCAGGGGATAACCCACCCGCGACAGATACCGCTCGGCATACACAGGCTCTTCATACACTTCGAACTCGTTGGTTGCATAGGTGAAATTACCCCTGGCCTGGATCCAGAAACTGTTGTTGAAGAAATGGGAATAGTCGATGGATACGTCGATGCCGCGCGAGGAAGCCTCTCCCAGGTTCGCGAACACATTGGCAGCCAATCCCATCGTGGTGGGCACATCCGCTCGCTCCATCAGGATATTCGTGCGGGCTTCGTGGAACAGGTCGGCCATGATATTGACCTTGTCAAATAAACCGATCTCCAACCCGATATTGGTTTTCAGCGCAGTCTCCCAGGTAATATCCCGGTTGTCGTAACGGGATATCGAAACGCCGGTACGGGTATAATTGTAATTGGTACCGAAAGTTCCGCCCATGCTCGCGTTCTCCATATTCACATTGGAAAGGTAAAAGAAACGATCCTCGGGGCGTCCGATGGCGTCGTTACCCACCAGTCCGTAAGTTGCCCGGAGCTTCAAATTGGAGACAACCGGTTTAATGGGCTCCCAAAAATCTTCGTTCGACACATACCAGGCAACGCCTCCCGAAGGAAAGAAACCGAAGCGCTTATCCTTGTAGAAGCGCTCCGACCCGTTGTACCCGAAATTAAACTCACCGAAATACCGGCTGTCGTAAGAATAGGTAAACCGGCCCGACAATCCCAGGTTGCGATGCGGGAGCGAGCGCTGCAGGTCGCCCATGTTGGCATCCACGATGTTGTTCAGGATGAATACCAACATTCCGCTCACCCCGTGCTTTTCCGCAAAGGTGCGGTTATATAATGCGGACGCCTGTACGTAGGATGTGGACGAGACTTCCTTTGCACCCTCGTCGTACCCCAGGTAATCGGTACCGAAATTCTCATTGAGCGGGAAAATGGTATAGGTATCGGCCCGCTTGTCGTAGGTTCCTACCTGATAGTAAAACGGATCGTAGAAACGGTCCACATCGTAATACGAGCGGCGGTTGGTATTGATCATTCCCTGCAACTTCAGCCCTTCGGTCACAAAGGACAGGTCCTGTTCCAGTTCAAACTGAGCCATCATCAGCGACCGAGAATAATCCCGGTACCCTTTCACCATTTCGGCGTAGGGGTTCAGGTAGCTGGAAGCCAGGTCGTAGTTTCCGAACATGATATGCCGTACGTACCGATGGCTTTCATCCACCGGGAAATAAGGCGGGAACAGCACCGGATTGGTGCGCATAACCCGCCGGTACACATCGGCTCCGCCGTCTATGGGGCCGGTGTAGTCGTCGAAGGTTCCGTAAAGCTTTACCCCGACTTCGGTGGTTTTGGTCAGGCTAATGTTTACATTGGAGCGAAGCAGGTAGCTTTTTAGATCGATATTATTGTTGAAATTATTTCTTCCATCCACCTTCAGCACCCCGTTATCCTGATTGAAGGTTCCTGCCAGGTAGTAACGGGCCACCTTGCCGCCGCCGCTCACGCTGAAATTCGCGCGCTGGTTCATGGTGTAATCCTTGAACATGGTTTCCCGCCAATCGGTAACCGGAAATGCGATGGGATTTACCCCGGCCTCGGTATTCTCGATCTTGCTGCGGCTGTAGGGAAGCGGCGACAAGGGATTCCAAAGCAGGGTAGCCTCATTGTGCATTCGCATATAGGTGATCGGATCGGCCAGTTCCACGTTTTTGGTAGGCGTGGAAAGGGAGTTCTCCAAGCGGAAGGAAACACGCGCCTTCCCTTCTGCACCCTCCTTGGTGGTGACCAGGATCACCCCGTTTGCACCCCGCGCACCGTAAAGCGCCGTGGCGGTGGCATCCTTCATGATGGAGAAGCTGGCCACATCGTCCGGCTGGAGCCGGGCCAGGTCGGTGGCGGTAAGCTCGATGCCGTCAATCAGGATCAGCGGATCCGTTTTATAACCAAATGTGGTGACCCCGCGGATAAAGAAATCCGCGTTGTCCTGCCCCGGCTCACCGCTTCGCTGGTAGGCGATCACGCCGGCAATACGTCCTGCCAGGGCGGTGGTGAGGTTGCTGGAAGGCACCTTCAGTTCCGAGGGATTCACGGTGGTGACCGCCCCGATCACGTCGGTTTTCTTTTGCTCCCCGAACGCCACCACCACCACGTCATCCAGGGTGGAAGTAGCGATTTGGAGCTCCAGGTTGATTACACTTTGTTCACCCACCGGGATTTCCCGGCTTTCGAAACCGATCAGTGAAAACACCAATATCCCTCCGCTAACGGGAACATCCAGCACATACCGGCCATTCAGGTCGGTACTGGTGCCGATGCTGGCATTGTTCTTCAGGGAAACCGAAACGCCAGGAAGAGGCGCTCCGCTGGTATCGGTGACCTTACCGGTCACCTGCCGGTCCTGCAAGTGCGGTTCCGCTGACCAGCGGAACTCCGTGCCGGAAGGTAGGCCGGGACTAGCCCAGGATGTCAATCCCTGCAGGCACAGTAAGCCGCAGGCAATAAACAAGACATACCTTACGTGATTCAGTAACGTTTTACGCATATATATTGGTTCTAGATTAACGGTTAATAATCTAATTAAAGTTACCTACGGCCCCGGGCGGATAAAATGGAGGATGTTGGGAATATAATGGATTATCTTCCTGCAGGGAGCTTCAGGCTTGTTTCCCCCGCCGGGAAACCGGTGGGACGGATCACTTCCACCACGATCTTTTCGAATAGGGAAAGGCTCGTTTTGAATTCATGCGTTCCATCATAACCGGGCTCCATATCCGGGAGGGCGAGTTCCGCGGTTTCCAGCGGAATATCCTGATCGGCGTAGCCGATCCACCGCAGGCGGTAATTCCGCAACCGGTAAGCCGGGATCGTTTTCCGGGTCCGGATCGCCACCCGGAGGCGCTGCTCCTGGAAGGATGCCTCCAACGATTCCACCGGACTGGATTCTTCCTGCAGCACGTAGTACGACGGGTTTTTGGATCCGTATAAGTCAACCACGCCGTGTACCCGCTGCCGGAGAACGCCCAGCCCTTTGTCGCCCCGGTGGGTACGGTAATCGTTGTAGCTGAAGAAGATCAGGCCGGCCACAAAATCGTGCCTCCGAAAAATCGCATTGTGCCGCCTCAGGATGGAGATCAGCTTTTCATCGCCTTCCGTCCGGTCGGGCGTGCAACGGCACCAGCCGTATTCGGCGATGACCACCGGCTTGTCGGGAAACGCCTCGTGAATGGCCAGCAGGTTTTTCTCCATGTCTTCGGTAGTTCCTCCCAGCCAGCTTTCATGGTATTCGTTCCATTCGACAAAATCCATCAAGTGGGTGACATCCTTTTCCGGTGTGTAGTGAAGCGAGTTGGAGGCGTACGCACAGGGCCGGTGGGGATCCAGCCGTTTCGCTTCCCTTAACATGGTCTCGGCGAATTTGTACGCGGGCGGATTCTGCCCGCCGATTTCATTGCACAGGCCCCAGGAAAACACCGAAGGATGGTTGTATTCCCTTCCGATCAGTTCCCGGAGCTGTTCCAAACCGTTCTCCATAATGGCCGGGTCTGGATCCGTTTTCATGCCTTTGAAGGTGCCGCCGCCCCAGCTGGGCACTTCCACCTGGATAAGCATGCCATGCCGGTCGCAATAATCCAGAACCCGTTTGTCCTGCTGCCAGTGAACCCGGGTAAATACGCAGTTCAGGTTTTTCATGTCCCGGTGGTCGTGCCGGATCCAGGACTCCGGTTCGGCCATTCCGTATTCCGGGTGGCTTCCCGCCATCCGTTCCACCCCGGCGAGCCATACCCGTTCCCCGTTCAGGTAAAAGGCGGCGTTCCGGATCTCGATCCGTCGGATGCCGAAGGTATCCACTTTGGTATGGATGGTCTGTCCGTTCCGGCTTAACGATACGCGGATGCGGTAAAGATTAGGGGCGTCGAAATGCCATAAAAGGGGACTGGCAAGTACCCGTTCCGGAAATTCAACCGCTTCCTGCCCGCCCGCCCGGACCACGGTCCGAAGGGCTTCGGAGGACAGCACTTCCCGACCGGTCTGCTCTTCGATGACGGTCCAGGCCACTGAAAGTTCCGCCTGCTTGTCCAACGCATTGACCACCGTCGTTTGCACCTGGATCCGGGCGATCCCTTTTTCCAGATCGGGGATTGCCGTTACCCGCACACTTTCCAGGTAGTTTTTCGGGGTGATGCAAAGACTCACCGGGCGGGTGATGCCGCCATCGGCAGCCCAGTCGTATGAATTATTCCGAGGGAGCATCCGGTCGTCGAAGCGGTTGTCCACCTGGACGACCAGGTAATTCGCACCCGGTTTGATCAAATGTGAAAGGTCAAGCATAAAAGCGGTGTACCCCTTCCGCAGATGCTCCCCGGCATAGCGGCCGTTCAACCAGATACGGGCCGAATGGAACACCGCTTCAAACTCAATCCGTAGGGTGTAATTCAGCCAGGCTTCCGTCGCGGTGAATTCTTTTCGGTACCAGGCGACACCCAGGTAATCGTGGTGGCGCGCATCAACCTGCCAGGTGTGGGGCACCCGGACGGGCTCCCAATCCGGGGTGGTTTTCCCTGCCGCAAACCATTGTTGGTCCACGCCCCGGTTATCCGGATCGGTGCGGAAGGGCCAGGTGCCGTCCAGTGAGATCCGCAAGTCGTCGTGCGCCTCCTCGGCTTTGCCCTGCCGGCGCTGCCCTGCCGTCCCCGCCGATAGATTCAGTCCCGGCATCAGGGCCAGCGCGCCGGTTCCCCCGGCGTTCTTGAGAAAGTTCCTTCTGTTCAGCATCTTTTTTACCAGTTTGGATTTTGTTCGATTTCCGGATTATTATCCAGCTCTGCCTGCTGCACGTTATTTAGAAACCGTAGCGGTGATTCCGCTGCAGGGAATGATTAGAAGTATCGTAAAATCTCAGCCGCGATCAGTTCATGCCCTTTCCGGTTCGGATGATTCACCTGGGACATGAATTCCTCCAAATCCTGACCGGCACCGGCAATTCCGCGGAACCGCGCATAACTATCGGCCAGGCCGGTACCGTGTACGCGCGCCAATTCCCGGATCATCCGGGTAAATTCCTCCAGCTCGTTCCCTTCTTCGGTCAGATCCACGCGGAGATCGGGCGAGGGCGTCAATAATACGACCGGTATGTTTCGCTGTCGCGCCTCCCGGATCATCTCCTCCCAGGCTTCACGTGCCTTTTCCAGTCCTACCCGCCGGTCGTTCAACGCGTAGTCGATGAATAAGACATCGGGACGGTGGATCAGAACATCCCGGAGGAAGCGTTTGGCGCCCTGTACGGAGTTTTCGCCTCCAATGGCGGTCACAATCACATTGATCACTGCATAGGGATACTTCGCTTTCAGTTCCTGCAACACCAGGTAGGGATAGGAATCCAGCGTACGGACATCCGGTGTCAGGAAGTATCCCGAGGGAACGGAATGTCCGTGGAAAACCAGGTTAATGGTCCGGTTATGCGGCCATTCTTTCGTTAAAGCTGCTTTAACAGAGTCCAGATACGTGTCGGCGTCCGCGACCGGCTTTACTGCCTGGGCGGTTGCGTCCAAGGTCAGCAGGAAGCACAACAGGAGGATATATCCGTGTTTCATTGCATTGGTTTAAGGCGTTATTTTTATAGATTATTCTTAAAGATATGATCTACTTGCTCGAAAGTCAAATAAGACGCCGGCGAAAACGCCTCACTGCCTGCGTAGCGTGTCAAACTGTGTAAAAATTGCCGGGCCACCGGTCGCTGATCCAGATCGCGTTTCAAATCCACGCTACAAAGCAACAGGCGCCCTTTGCCCACCCGGGCTTCCAGAAGCAGGCCAATCTTGTTGTTTTTATTCCAGTCCGGGATCATCTGAACCAGGGGCCGGAAGGAGGCCGGGGTATGGTCCAGCAGCATCGGACGGGAATGTGCAACCAGATCCCACCATTGCCAGTTGGAATGGAACTGGGTAGGAAAATCGGCAAGGGCCGGATGCTCCGGATCGCAGAGAATGCCTAGCAGGTTGGGCGGCATGCCCGACCACACGGCGTTCCAGGAAATCCCTGAAAATCCGGCGGGCACGTCCGAATCAATGGAGGCGGTATCGGCCAGCAGCAAGACGGTTCCACCGTTCTCAAGCGCTTTCCGGGTTTTTCTGTCCCAGGAATCGCTAATGATAACCCCTTTGGAGGAAACCGGAGATATTTCGGTAGGGTAAACCCAGATACTCCATTGATTGTACAACGAATCGACCGTAATACGCAGGTCAAGCCGGGTCGCTTTTTCAACCTTATTCAGCGGCACCGACAGTTCCCCCAGATGGATCGGGCTTCCGATGGGTATATCCTGGGAAGGAAATTCGCCTTCCGCATACAGCTGCCCGTTGGGAAAACGCAGCGACCAGCGGGCAGCGGCATCGGGGATTTCCCCTTCGCCAAAATTGGCAAATTGCGCCGTCGCGCTGAATACCTGGCCGGAAGTCCAGGTAAACGACCTGGTCCGCAGCAGCGGGACCCGGGACGTCTGAAAGCCACGGAACTCTTCGGCGGTCACGTAGGGCTTGGGATCCCAGAATACATCTACCACGCCTACGGGCGATGTGCCCTGGCCGGGAAAATCGTTCAGCTGCAGCAAGTGGTAGCCGGCCATGCCCGGGGTACGGAGATACGATTCTATTTCCTCCTTTTTCTGGATCACCTGGAACCTGCCCGAAGCCATGGTGAATTGTTCGGCCTGGTCGAGCATATGGTGTTCCCGCAGGGATTCCCGGAACAGCTCGTAATTGTAGGGTTTCAGCACCCCGGTATATTTGGAAATCTCCTTGAAATTGGGATACACACACCATTGGCCCACTTCGTGGGTGATCATGGGAATCTCAAATTTTTCCACGTAATCGCGGTAATCGTATTCCGTTTCCAGCGGACGGAAGTTAAACCTGCCTTTCAGCCCTTCCTTCCAGCGTTGGGGACGGGCGCCGTAAAACACGTTGAATTCATTTTCCGGCACCATGGGATAAGCCGCGCTACCCGAATAAAGATGCCGCGGGTCCCGTTCCTTCCAGCGCGAAACGAGCGAGGATAAAAACGGCTTAACCGTGGGTCCCACCAGCTCGTTCCCTTCGGCGAAGAAGATAAAGGATGGATGGTTTCCGTAGGTTTCCAGGATGCGGTCCGCCTCTTCGGTCAAAAAGCGGTTGGTGGCCGAATCTTCGCCCACGGTAAACCGCCAGTCGGAATTTTCTACCTGCAGGTACATCCCCAGCTGATCGGCTGCCTCAAAAGCGGCCGCCGGCGGGCACCAGGAATGAAAACGCATCCCGTTCAATCCGTAATCCCTGCAGGTCTGCAGGATGCGCAGCCAGCTATCCCGGTCGGTAGGAGGATAACCCGTGATGGGAAATTCCCCGCAATTGACCGTGGCCCGGATAAAGGTCTCGCGCCCGTTGATCGTAAATCGGGTCCCTTTCACACCCAGGTCGCGTAACCCGAAAACGGTTCCCCGCGCATCCTCGAATGCGCCGGCAGCGCCCGATTGATTGGCTCGGAGCGCAGCCTTTAACCGATACAGCCCGGGCTTGAATTCATCCCAAAGCGGGGCGTCCTCGCCCAAGGAGATACTTGCCTCCAGCTGGATCAGGGAATCGGCGCTGTTAAAATCCAAGGTCACCTCAGGGCTTGCCTGTTTTTGGATAGCTTGCTGCGGGTGCGCGCTGAGACACAAGGTGCCTGCCACGGCTTTGCCCGTTGTATTGCGGATCGTAACCGCTACCCGCGCCAGTTTTTCAGCGGCCTTCGGATAGACCTGCAGGCCTTGAATGTGTACCGGGTCGAAAGCCCGCAGGGCAATCGTGCCGGTAATCCCGTTCCAATTGGTCTGGGTTTCGGCGCTGATGGCGTGGCTGTAGGCGATATCGTAGATCTTCTCATTGTTTACCCGCACCCGGATGATGTTCTTTTTTCCAGGTTCAAGCAGGGAAGTAATGTCATAAACATGTGGAACGGAAAGGCTTTCCCGTTTCCCTGCAGGCTGGCCGTTGATCCATACCCGGGACTCCCAATGCACTCGTTCCATGAATAACTGTACTTCCTTGCCCTGCCATTCCACCGGAACGTAAATTTCCTTTTCATACCAGGCCGGCCCCTTGTATTCAACTTGCCGGGTGAGCCGCAGGGAACTCATATCCTGGGTCGGATAGCCTTTCCTGGCCTGATCGGTGGATCCGGGAAGCGTAATCTCCTCCGGCAAACCGGGTAACAATTGAACACCGTTGCTGCTGATCCCCGTTTCAAAGGGGTCCAGTTTGAATTTCCAGATCCCCGCCAGGGAGATCTCATGCTGGGCGCTCACTGCGCCGGCCAGCAGGGTTAACAGCAGGATCAGGCCGTTTCTCTTCATCGTAAAATTCCCGTTCATTTATTGGTTATAGGTTATTGATACACTTCCAAGTGAATATCATCGAACCGGGCATGATTCCAACCCGTACCGATTCCGGCATAACCGGCGCTGTAAGTCCTGTCCCGGACCGAACTCACCTGCTTCTTGTCAATTAAAGCCTGAATCGAATCGCCACGGAAGCGCAGCCTCAGCTCGTGCCAGCTATTTGCCGAAAATGCCACCTTACCCGAATCCAGCACCTGCTGGACTTGCAATAGTTTCCAGTTTCCATGGTGATCCACCGTGAGACCGTAGCCGTGCGCGCTTTTATTACTTTCAAAGTAATGGACACGGCCAAAAAGCTTCACCGTACCGCTGTCTTCCACCAGCGCGCGGGTAGAGACCTCGTAGTCGGCAAGTCGTCCCCCGAATTCCGTATACGGTTCGGGGTTGTTCGGACCCCAGGAATCCCAGGGGATCAGTTTCCCTGTGATCACCTGCCGGAGCGTCTTGTTTTCTTTTCCGGCCCGGACTTTTCCGGATGCCCGGAAGACTTCGAAGGCGCCCCCTTGGTCCGCAAAATAAGCCGGCGTGCTGCCGGGTTTGTATCGCTCAAAATCTTCGGAATAGGGCAACGGAAAAGCGGCCGGTTCGGGAATGGGGTGTCCCTGGCCCTTTTGCTGACCCGAAGTGGTTGTTAACGAATAAATGGTCCCCGGCACGACGTCCAAGCTGAAAAAGCCCTGATCCGGCTGGATGGTTCCCTGGTGCACGAACTGCCGGGTGCTGTCGGAGTACCAAACCTGCAGCGTCTTTTCCGAAAGATTTTCGATATGAAAACGGAGGGTTTCGATCTGTCTCCCGCCGGTAAGGATCAGGCTGTAATCGGCCGCCGCTGCTCCAGAATCGGGTTTCTTCAGGGTGACAAAATACGCCCCGGCGGCGGTTGTGTCGCAGCCGCTTTCCAGGTAAACCCACCCGGGCTCGGCAAACT
>JAJUHF010000010.1 GCA_029268045.1 Anseongella ginsenosidimutans | reverse complement strand
TCTCTCGGTGGTCGTCCTGTACTGGAAACGTTTTTTCCAAAGCTTTGATTTTTACTGGAAATTGCTCGTCGGCGTCATCCCGGCAGCCGTCATCGGCTTGTTGCTTTCAGACTGGATCGACCTCCTGCTGGAAAGCGTTGTTGTGGTGGCCATCATGCTTTTACTGGGAGGGATCGTTTTCCTGTTGCTCGACAAATGGTTTGAACGATCCGAAAACAACCCGGACAAAAAACTGACTTACGGGGACGCGTTCCGCATTGGGCTATTCCAGTGCATTGCCATGATCCCCGGCGTTTCCCGTTCGGCTTCCACCATCATCGGTGGACTGGTGCAGAAACTGAACAAAAAGCAGGCGGCCGAGTTTTCCTTTTTTTTGGCGGTCCCGACGATGTTCGCCGCAACCTGTAAGAAATTATATGATTTCTATCAATTGGGATTCGAATTCAAGGGCGAATACCTCACCCTCCTGCTCATCGGCAACGTTGTAGGTTTTATCGTCGCCATTCTGGCGATCAAATCATTTATTTCCTATCTTACGCGACACGGATTCAAAGTGTTCGGATACTACCGGATCGCCGTGGGTTTGTTGATCCTGGGATTGTATGCCGCGGGAATTGATTTGCAAATTGTCTGAGGAATGGATCTTGACTTCGAAGGAGGCGAAATACTGCTTTTCAACAAGCCACTCCAGTGGACTTCGTTTGATGTGGTGAATAAAGTACGCCGCGAGCTGAAGAAGTACACGGGAAATTCCCGCTTGAAAGTGGGTCATGCGGGCACGCTGGACCCCCTGGCCTCGGGTCTGCTGGTAATCTGTACGGGCAAAATGACCAAGCGGATTGACGAGTTTCAGGCCCAGGAGAAAGAATATACCGGGACCCTACTTTTGGGAGCAAGCACCCCTTCCTTCGACATGGAAACCGAAATCGATCGACGCTTCGACACAAGCGGACTGACCGCGGACATGCTGCATGCGGCCACGGGCCGGTTCACAGGGGAAATCCAACAGATCGCGCCCGCTTTCTCGGCGATCAAGATCGGGGGCGAACGGGCCTATGAAAAAGCCCGCCGGGGTGAAAAACCGAAGCTCAAGGCACGGACGGTTCATGTATCTGTTTTTGAACTCACCGCGATCCGCTTGCCGGAAGCGGACTTCCGGGTAATCTGCAGCAAAGGCACCTACATCCGATCCCTGGCACATGATTTCGGAAAAGCGCTCAACAACGGCGCCTGTTTAACGGCTCTAACAAGGACACGCATCGGAAATTTCCGCCTGGGCGATGCCTGGGAGGTTAATGATTTCGTTCAACTGATCAAACGCAAAAGGGTAAATGAAAGTTTATCATAGCTTTGAAGAATACAGTCCGGTTTCCAATCCGATTCTTACGGTAGGCACCTTCGACGGGGTTCATTACGGTCATCAGAAGATCCTCGAAAGGCTGAAGGAACTTGCCCGTCAGAAAAAAGGGGAAACCGTGATTATGACATTTTTTCCACATCCCCGCATGATCCTTCACCCGCAGGATACGTCCCTGAAATTATTAAGCACCGTGGAGGAAAAAATCAGGCTGCTCGACCGGGCGGGAATTGACCATCTCCTGCTTATTCCCTTCACCCGTGACTTTTCCAACCTCACCTCGGGCGAATTCATTGAAAAGATCCTGGTCCGGACCATTGGCGTGAAGACGTTGGTGATCGGGTACGACCACCGTTTCGGAAAAAACCGGGAAGGCACCTTCGAAGACCTCCGGAGCAGCGGAATGCGGTATGGATTTGAAGTGGAAAAGATCCCCGAACAGGACATCGATCACGTGGCGGTCAGTTCAACCAAAATACGAAACGCGCTGGCCGAAGGGAAAGTTGCCGTTGCGAATCAGTATCTGAGCTACCCCTATTCCATCAGCGGAGAAGTGGTCAAAGGCGACCAGCTGGGCCGGAAATTAGGCTATCCGACTGCCAATATCTTTGTGGAGGAAACCTATAAACTGATTCCGAAAGACGGTATTTATGCCGTGCAGGTTGTGCTGGGATCGCGTAAACCGGATGCCAAAAAACTTCAGGGCATGTTGTATATAGGGCACCGGCCCACCATCAATGGCATGGCACGCAACATCGAAGTAAACATGTTCGATTTCCATGAAGAGATCTACTATGAACGGCTGACGGTTGAATTGCTGCAATTTATCCGGGAAGACCGGAAATTTGACAGCCTCGAAGAACTCACCCGGCAGATCAGCCGGGACGAGAAAGACTGCCGGCAGTTTTTTGCTATCTGAAAAAAGGGTATTTTCGTGGACCAATATTAAAATCCACGAAATGCATCGAATTTTTACCCTTGACAAATTGTCCTTCAGAACCCTGACGATTGTTCTATTGTCCCTGATTTTCAGCGGCGTCCCTTTGAAAAGCGAAGCGCAGATCCTCAAAAGACTTGGGGACAAGATTGAGCGGAGCGTGGAAAGACGCATCGACCGGAAAACCGACCAGGCGGTCGAAAAGACGCTGGACAAGGTAGAAGACGGCGCCGAACAGGCTGTAAACGACAGCGTGAAGGGCAACGACAGTGTGAAAAGCAGTGCAGATGGGGGCAAACCCGCGTCCATCACGCGCACGTTACCCGACGATTTCCGGCTGGATCCTACCGGCTCGGGACCCGACCTGTATATGGAGTATCAAGTCCGGGTGCAAGGAGAAGCCTTCGAACAGAATCAGATGGAAATGGCCATGAAGATGTACACCTCCACCTCGAAAAGAGGAGGACGGGCGGAGGTCATCATGAACATGCCTGTGATTGGCCAACTGCGGACGGTCACACTCACCGACTTCGACAATCCCTTGCAGACGATAATCCTGAACGAACAGCGAAAGGAATATTCGGTAATTGACCTGGAAGAGGTGGAAGAGTCGGATGAGGAAACGCAATTTGAGATAATTAAACTGGGTGAGGAGAAGGTGCACGGCCTGCAATGCGTGCATGCCCGGGCAATCAATAAAAAGGGGGAAGCCTTTGAAATATGGACCACCACTGAGATACCCGGTTACAAGGACATCGCCGCGCTGTATAGCAAAACCCAGAACATGGGCTCAAGCCACCTATGGGATGCGCTTCAAAAAGCCGATGCGGCCGGTTTCGTAGTTAAACTGGAGGTTGCCGTGGAAGGGGGCAAAACGAGCATGGAAATGGTCCATCTGGAAAAAACGACCGTCCCCGAGTCCATGTTGGTTGTCCCTGCGGGTTACAAGAAAAAAGCGGGTGGCTGGGGCAACCTGTTTTCACCGGGCAAGTAACACCTTCACCTCGTCCGGAGCATCCACCTCGGTTTTGACTTTGCCTTCTCCGGTTTGGGTATGCCGGATCCTCACCACCCCGTAAGGTGTCGGGAAGGCGCCCTCCACCCATTCCAGATCGGCCAGGTGCGGGTCTATGCGGATCACCTTTGCGCCGGGTTCCAGCACGCTCACGCCCAAAACATGCCGGGTGAGCCAGGAAGTGGGGCCCGAAGCCCAACCATGGCACAGGCTATGGCGGAGCTGTTTGTAACTATAGCCTCCGTAGGTGGCATGCACATCGGTTTTTCCGGGAGGAACCAGCTCGTCAATGGGCGCCGCGTTTTCCAGCCAGGAAAGGTCGAAATCCTCCCAGAAGGTTGTTGCCCCCAGATCCAGCATACCGCCCCAGTATTGGCGGATGTTGTCCAGTGCGCCTTGATAATCGCCGGCCATCGCCTTGGCGTGAAGCATGTAGTATCCGTAAAAGGTAGAGAAATCCTTTGCTCCGCCCACGGCAATTACCTGGTTGTTTGCCTTTTCCGCGTCCATCATCCCGGCCAGGGCAAGCAAGGCGGCCGCCTGCTTCGAGTTTCCAGGATCGGGTACGTGCTTTCGCAACCTGGTCTCGGCTTCCTCACATTGCCGGGCCGTCGAATTCTCACCCAGTACCCGGCTAAGCTCTGCACCCGCATCCAGGGCCATGACCATCAGCGCTTGCAGGCCGGCATGGATGGCCTGCTTGTTTTCACTGGAAGGCCAGTCCAGGAAGCGATGTCCGTCGAGCGCCTCTTTGTTCCCATCTATTTTGGTGACCAATAGGTTGAGCAGCTCGCGAAGGTACTCCCGTTGCTGCTTCAGGTACCCGAGGTCTCCGTGATACAGGTACCAATCGCGGTGAACAATGATCCACCAGAGGGAATAGGAGCTGATCCCGTTCATCCAGGCCGGCAAGGGGGTGGCATCGCGGATTAAATCCAGGCTTTTGGGAACGACCTCGTTGTAGCCGAATACGGCGTTTACAGTCATCACCTCCGGGTGCAGATCCCCTACCCATACCAACCGGTCACGCTTGATCCCATCCCATAGGTATTGCTGCATATTCAGATGTACCGTGTATGCGCCGGTTTCCCATATTTGATTCAGCCGCTCGTCGTTGCTTTTGAAAGAACCCAGATACGGAATATCACGGTATATAAATACAGCCCGGACTTCTTTTAGAAATAATTCCGCATCCGGATCCACCAAATCGATGCGCACAAAGCGGAAGCCTGAATTCCCTACTTCCATGGAGCCCAGCCAGGGCAGCTCCACGATGAAATCACGCATGGCATGGTCATTCGTAGCGCCGTGCGGGGAACCGATTTCGGACATGGCCTCGCTGACCGATTCACCAAATCGCACCCGCACTTTTACGGGATCCTTCCGATCCATCATGCCGGTGACCAGCTCGATCCCGCCATGCAGTTCTTTCCCGAAATCCAATAGGATGCCGGGCTTTTTACCGGCAGTACTTTTTAGAATGCACAGATCGTTATTGATGAGTTCCGCCTGCCCATTGCCGGCTTTAAGCAAGCGCGCAGCGTTTTGAATGGTTGTCCCATCCGGATCGGACTGCCATACGATTCGCCGGGGGCTGATGTACTTGCGTATCCGAGGGTCATCCTGGGTTTGTTCCCCGAATGCATCCCCGAAAACCGGGGGCAATTGGGCCGGGGCGTTCCCCGGCAGGAAAGCGGTGCAGGCAAAGGCAATAAAGATCATTCTCAGTATCATCATGACAGCGATTATGATTCGACGTTATTCATTATTCAGCTTATTCAGCCGGCACACGGTAGGGATAATTGAACCTGCCGGCAGGCGCGGCATCGCCATGGAGTAAAAAATCCATGACATCCGGGTTTTGCATGTGGTCTGACCATTTGAATTCCAGATCAATGGAACCTTCCGCCCCGAGCAGGTGTCTGGGTATCCGAAGTTCCAGCTTCCGTCCGGTAAAGGCGTAGTCGATTTTCCCTGCCTTCTTCCATTTCCATCCCTTTTTATTTCTGTGCCGGTCCACTCGGGCCTTCTTTCCGGGCCGTTTCCGGTTCACCACAATGTCATATCCTTCCCATCCGGTGGCTTTGTCACGATCTACATCGATGAAAAGACGCATCCAGCCAGGCTGGTCTGCAGGTGTGAGTGGCTCGGCAGTCTCCGCGTAAAAGTACACGAAGTCGCGATCGTGCGCAACTTTGACCCGTACAATATCGTTACGGCCGGTGGTATTGGCATAATGCAGGCCTTTCCAACCCGGACTATCGCGATGCAAGGTGTTTCCCCGGTGGGCTTCGTAGCATAGGTTGAGGTCGTCCCAATCGTCGAAGATCCCGTCGATCGAAATGGTAACCGCCGGATCCGCCTTCGGCAGGGAAGGCATTCCTTTGAAACGGCGTATATTGGAAACCATCTGATAGTAATAATTGTCGCCGTGTCCGCCTGCCATGGGCTCGATATCCCGGCTGTGTTCCTGATCATATTGATCGGGAAAGGCGTTGTGCTGCAATTGCCACTCCTCATACCGGCCGGCGATCCATTCATTCCATCCGGTGATAAAGATCAATTCGGGATCCATGGCCAACGCCCGCTCCCACTGCTCCTGAAAGTTCAAACCGTAGTTTACCGCATCCGGAGCGGCGGCATGGCCGCCTGAATGGGTGTAGCTTCTGCCGAAAGCCCCGGGGGCATTCATGGCGGTCAGCCCGCGTTCGGCAGACCAGTTCTGCGACACACCCACGGTCACCTGTTCAAAGCCTCCCGCGGCAGTGGGTGCGAATCCATGCTGCGGATAGATTTCAAGCCAGCCCCAATGGTCTGGTCGCTGCGGTCCCTGACCATACACAGGCTGGCCCGGACGGAAGGTGAAGAAATCGCGGATCTCCTGACGCAGCCGCGTTTCCCCGGGATCGTCCGGAACGGGCGTCAAGGTTTCGGGATAGGCCATGATCAGGGGCTTCCCTTTCCAGTAAAACCAAAGATCCCGGTACCGCCCCGGCTGGTAGAGATTCCGATAGATATCCTTCATAGCATGAAGGCTGCCTGCGGTGGGACCAAAGGCAAGCATAAATGCGATCTGCGGCGTTTTGATCCCGTTTTTTCGGGCTTCAGCGAATACGTCACAGAGTACTTCATACGATTCCGGCCAGGTCAGGTCGCCGTTCGTGCAGTCAAACACAATCACGTCCACCCCGGCGTCGGCAAGCAGTTCGGCGTGTTTATACAATACCCACCGGTCCGTATTGAGGTAATAGCCGAATAGCGGTTCGGACCAAAAATAAGAACCGGCCTGTTTCGGGGACGGCCATGCGGGGTGGTTGTAATCGCCAATCGCTTCGGGATGCCGCGAAAGGATTTTGGACACATCGTAAGGCGCATCGCTGTTTTCCGAAAGACGGGTATGCCAGGTCCAGTAAAAAAGGCCCACATAACGGTTTTCCCGCGGCGGACCCGTTTCGTCGGCTTCAGGAAGCTTCCTGCCCAGCCCGTCGGTTGCCGGCAGGCCGTTTCCCGGCTGGGAGGAACTGCCCGGCTGGGAGGGACTGCCCGACGGGGAGGAGCTGCCCGGAACGTCCGCCCCCGGGATCGAGCCCCGGTACCGGACTTCCTCCCAATCGTCGATCCCGATGAGGTCTTTGGCGAACTCAATCGCCTGCTGCTCGGCCGGCGTACCCAGATCGCGGTAAACGTACCAAACCGGCTTTTTTCCGGCCGGGTCTTCGCTGTCGTCGGGAAACCGGCGCAATCCAATGCGCAGCCCGCCTTCGCCGCGGTTATCGATCCAGTTGTGGAACTGGAAAGCATCAATACCGTCCAATACGTCAATCTTCTTCCAAACGTAAGCCATGCTGGCGGCCTGCTCAGCCAAATGCTGGGGGGAATAGTCCCGTGAATTGGGTCCCTGCTCGGAAAGGAATACCGTCCGTTTGTATTCGCCCAGATATTTTGTGAAAGGCTGCTTTACCCAGGAATCCAGGACTTCCACGTTCTTGAAGGTGATCAGGGGCGTATCAAACGTGAAGTCCACCTTTTCATCCTCCCAGCTTTTGGGCTCGAAAAGCGATTCCGGATAAGGATGGTGGGCAATGCCCCAATCAAAATCTCCTTCCAGCGCAGAATACTTCAACAGGATCTCCAGCAAATCCCTGGAATGATAGAAGTGCTTGTCCACCGTCCAGTTCCAATAGTGGGTTAAGCTGATAAACGCTTTCGCATGCGGGTTATACTGCCGGGCGATGTTCTGGACCAGCCGCATGGATTTATGATAGGTATCCATAAACAACAGGGTATCGGCTTCGCCCATGTTGGTCCATACCCAACCGGCGTCCACCTCGTTGTGCACAATCCAATGATGCACGCGGCCAAACCGCTTATCGGGCCGGCTGTAGCGCCGGGCCAGGAAATCCATCGCGGCTGCATAATATTCCACTCCCTCGGGTGAGGTCAGGTTCGCCATGCTGTAAATCCCCGAGGGGTCGCAGTCGGGATGCTGCATAATGCGGCCAATTGCCGTGTCTGGCGTATTGACTGCCTTATCGATCAGTACAATGGCAGAAACAAGAATATCCCGCTTGGCGGTTTCCTGCAGAGTACGGTCGTGACGTTCCACCCAATTCCGGTCGGCATAGTAGGTCTTGCCCCGATATTCAAACGGGATTGTTTCGGCTGAAGGCTGCGACCGCAGCATCTTCGAGATCCACATGTTAACCGTCACGCTGGTGATGCCCAGCGAATCCAGATCGGCGGTGAATTTTCCGGCATGGAATCCACCCAGGCCTTTTTTGCTTGCGGGCTGCTTGGGGCGAAGCTGGTAAAGCGGTTCAATGGAATCGGGGTAACGGGCAGCAGACCTTATCCGGGGTTGTCCGGCCTCCTTTTGCACAATTACCCATTTGGAAAGCAACCGGTCGGCCTGGTAGCCGGGCAGGGAACCGTAGCGCGGGACCGCCGTCCGAAATCCGGTTCCTGCCGCACCTGCCCCGGCCGAGACCGCCGGGATCTCAAAAAGCACATCGAAGGAAGCACCCCATGCAATGTTTTCGTACATCGGCACTTCGGCAAGATACCATCCTTCCCGGTCGTCCCCGGGAAGACGACCTTCCACGATAATGGAGTCTCCCTCCACCGAGATGCGGGTCAGCCGCGCCGGATAGTTTTTGTTGAAATATTGCTTTAGCGCGTTCTTCCGGATGGCCGATTCTTTCTTTTTTTCTTCATAATTGGCAATGCGCTCCTGTTCCTCGGCGTTCGGTTTCCGGAAACGAAGGTTTCTGATCTGAATCCGATACCCGGGCTTATTGCCGAAATCCAGCCGAAGCATATGCCCCGGTTTACCCCAGCCGGACAGCTCCCGGCTTAAGTCCAGGGAGTAGCTGGTCCAGCCTTCGCGCACGCCCAGTTCGCCGCTCTTGCTGTTGTTCTCGGAAATGGGTGGACCCCAGAAAACTTGCAGCTGGCTCAGGTAGGAAGTGGCAAAATATTCAAATGTCAGCACCGTTTCTCCTTCGGCCAAGCCCTGTTGAAGCGGCTGGGTGAACAGATAAGGATCGCTGCCTGTGGTATGGATGGTCCAGGTGTGCGGCGCGGTTTCCTCCAACTCAAGATCGTGTGCGTTTTTTTCCGCAAGACGTAGCAGCTGGTCCTGACCGCTTGCCGGAAAAGAAGCCGCCGAATAAAAGATCCATGCCAGTAACAGCCGGCCGGTTGGCGGAATCACCGCCGGTTTCAACCTAATTTTCATGAACAATAAAATTAAAACGACCGCCGGGCGCCACATCGCCGTGAATATACCAATCCAGCGGATCCTCTTCGTCCTGCATATTGTCGGACCACTTGAACTCGAAGTTCAGCGTGCCTGCAAACGAAGGGACCAGCTTTCGGGGAAGGGTGATCATCATTTCATTCTGCTCCACCAGGTAATCGAGAAGCGCGATCTCCACCCAGGCGCCCTCCCGGTATTGCTCCAAACGGTGGCCGCTGCTGATCCGGAAGTCGTAGCCGTTCCATCCGGATTTCGGGTCACGGTCGGCATCCAGGTACAGACGCATCCAATTACTGCCACCTACGGGGCTTACCGGATCAACGGTTTGGGCATAAAAATAGACATTGTCCCGGTCCCGTGCCACCTTTAATCGGTCAAAGTCGTTCCGGCCGGTCGTGTCAACATATACCGTGCGCGGTTCGGACTGGGCGCCCGGATGCTTACGCGGCCGGGTATCTCGGGTATAGTCGCGGTAGAGCGCCCTCACCCGCCCCCAGTCCCGAAGGCTGCGGATGGTACGCGGCTTGTCCAAAGGTCTGACGGCAGGCATCCCTTTGTACCGGCGGATGTTGCTTACCAGTTGCATGTAATAGTGATCCTTGATACCGGCCGCGCGGGTGGGCTCAATATCGCGGCTGTATTCCGGACTGGCCTGATCGCAGAACCAGGAATGTTCCGGATTATCATCGTGACTGGGGAATTTGCCAGCCACCCACTCATTCCATCCCGTCACAAACACAAAGGGGACCTCGTGCCGGAGCGCGACATCCCATTGTTCCTGAAAATTATATCCATAAATTATATCCTCCACGGGGTTTCCGGCTGAGCCGTTCCGGTAGCTTCTCCCCCAATTGTCCTTATTTCCGTAAAAGGCCGATCCACCCATCCCGGCCGTGGGATTGGGATGCTGGGCAACCGACACATTGATAATCTCGGGTTCTCCCCGGTGATTCACATGCACCCGCTGTGGCCGCTGGAAAGATATCCAGGGCCAGCCGTTGACTTTCTGTGCTTCCGTGGGCCACTGCGATTCACGGATCGTAAAGAAATCCGCGTAATCTGTTCCCGCGGCTTCGGCGGAATGCCCGATCACCAGCGGTTTCCCATCCAGGTAAAACCAGCATGCCGGATGCCGGTAAGGCGCATCCTCTTTATAAAACTGCTCATAGATCCGCTGCATCGTTTCCCCCGAAGCCGTATTGGTGTAAAACACGATCCGGGGAGGCTGGCGTCCCTGCGCGCGGATCGCTTCCATGGCTTCCATCAGCACATTGGCCCGTTCAGCGTAGATCAGGCGGTTGGTCGCGTCGATAACTACCAGATCCACCCCGGCATCGGTCAGCAACTGCATACTCCGCAGGTGAACCCAGTAGTCGTCGGCCCGGTAATATCCATACAGGGGCTCCGCCCAGTAGTACATGCCTCCACCGCCCCAGTTCGGGTTATCAAAGTCGTTCAGTACTTCGGGATGCCGGCTTATGATCTTGCTCAGGTCCCACTGGCGGGGAGACGTACCGTCGCCGTGCCATAGAAAATAAAACATGGCCACGTGGCGGTTCTGCCGAAGGCCGCCCACCTCTTCATGGCTTGGCAAAACCCGTCCCAGGCCGTCCACACCTCCCAGAGCCTGCCAGTGGACCGCCGTATCTGCAGGCGCTCCCGCTTCGGTAAGCTCCTGGGCACGATTCGGTGGACAGGTCATCAGTAGAATAAGCAGTAAGGTCGTTAGGAATTTCATTGGATTCATCATAGCGTACTAGTCCAGCCAGCCCGGGTTTTGCCAGTTCTCGCCGGTAAGACCCCTGATTTTATTGACCTCGTCCTGGTCAATGGGATACATCAGGTATTTGTCCGCGGAACTCTGGCGATTTTCAAACCGGAACCGTTCGTAATTCAATTCATCCCCGTTTTTTCTGATGCGCATTCCGGTGACGAAGCGATCGGTTTCATCGAGGATCTTCCAGCGCCGTACGTCGAAGAAGCGATGTTCCTCAAAAGCCAGCTCCACGCGCCTTTCGTTCCGATATTTTTTTTCAAAATCCTCCTTGGACATTCCCGCCGGAAAGGGAGGCATGCCAGCTCGTTCCCGGACCGCACTGACCGCGTCGCGGGCGCTCATGGAAAAATCCCCCAGGTTTACCGGCACATCCGGCCCTACCGACTGATAAGCCGATTCGGCGAAGTTCAGGTAGAGTTCCGCCAGCCGGAATAACCGAACGGCGCCGTCGGCTTCATTATTCAGTCCGGATTGAAAATTATTGAACTTCCGGAGGTAATATCCCGTCCGGGTATGCTGCCGGTTCTGCGACGAAATGCCTTCCTGCCCTCCCACAAAGGTTTCCACTTTTCTC
Organism: Anseongella ginsenosidimutans; assembly: GCA_029268045.1. Lineage (GTDB taxonomy): Bacteria > Bacteroidota > Bacteroidia > Sphingobacteriales > Sphingobacteriaceae > Anseongella > Anseongella ginsenosidimutans_A. The sequence goes on along the minus strand of JAJUHF010000010.1, from coordinate 34,296 downwards.
CCTGCCGGTTGATTCAGATACCGGAGGGCGCCATTGTAGTAGATCGAGGCGTAGAACCGGGGATCCCGCCCTTCATACGGGTTGTCCGGGTCGTATCCGGAGGCGGGATTGACGATGGGAGCCAAGCGGTTGTCGTCGGAATAGCCCGTAATCGGCGCTTCCCCATTGGCCATTTCGTAGCTGTCGACCAGCTCCTGGGTGGGAGAGGGTCCTGCCCGGTCCATTCCGTCGTTGGTCGGCAGACCGGCATCCCGCCAGATAGACAGCTGGTTGCCGGCGTGGTAAATCGTTTCCTTATCCACCGCCCGCTGATCGTCTGAGGAGGTGAAAAAATAAAGGGCATAGGCATTCTGGGCGGTTCCCGGAGAAGGCGGAACGTCGAAAAGACGGTAGTCATGCGCCAGGCACTCGGAGAGCGCTTCCGCATTGATCCTTGTTGCGTCTTCCCAGGTAAAGGTGCCGTCGGACCACAGCGGGCTCGCGGCATAGGTGACCGCCTGTGATTTGATGGCGTAAGCTACGGCCCGTGTCATGATCCCATACTGGTTATCATACACTTCCCACGGAAATCCCTGCCGGGTGGCCGGCACGGCCAGCGCCGCGTCGCAGTCCTGAAGGATAAATTGCACAACTTCCGCGAAGGAGGCTCTTCGGTCTTGTGAAAAATCATGCTCCGTGTCGAGGGGGGTGGTAAAAATGGGTACCCCTCCATAGCGTTTGATCAGTTGCAAATAATACAGGGCACGCAATGTACGCGCCTGCGCGGTCCATCCGGCTTTTTCTTCTTCCGAAGCGTGTACGGTGGCCGTGCCGATGTTTTCGATAAACACATTGCATTTCCGGATTCCTTCAAACAGTTGAGCCCAGGGGCTGCCATCGGCCGAATTCTGATGATAGTTGACCGCCGTCACATTCCCGTTGTACCAGTTACTGAAAGCAGAGCCCGGCAACACGTCGTCCACATGCTGGGCTTCATCGGTGAAGGAAGCCCGGTCGATTGCCGGCGGAGGAAGGTGTCCGTAACATGAATTCAGATAACCCCGTGTGCGGTTGTAATCGCTGAACACCTGGTCCATGGTAATGCGGCCGTCGGACGGCAGGTCCAGCTGCTTGTTACAGGAAACAAGCAGAACCGAGGCCAGGATTACGATTGAAACTATCTTGGAATGCTTCATATGCTAGAATATTACGTTTACGCCTAAGCTGTATACCCGGTATACCGGAAATGCGGTATATCCGCCTCCTTCGGGCCCGAAATCCGCCGATTTCATTTTATCCCAAGTCAGCAGGTTTTGCCCGCTCAGTATCACCCGGATCTTTTCCGCCGAAATTGCCTGCGCGGAGCTAGCGGGAAGGGTATATCCCAGCTCGAGGTTCTTGAGCCGAAGGTAGGATCGGTCGAAATTAACGAAGTCGCTCGGTTCATGGTTTACCGTTTTCTCCAGTGAAAGCGCCGGCCAGGTAATCCGCTCACCGTTTTCATAGCGCTCCCGGGTCCAGGCACGGCGATGGAGCGAGCCGAATACGCCGTCGTAGTCGGTTTCCCAGATTCCCGTTCCGCCCAGGATCGTCGAATACCGGGCCAGCCCCTGAAACAAAATATGCAGATCAAAAGACCGGAAACTAAGTCCGCCCGAAAAGCTGTATACGACGCGGGGTACAGCTCCATATCCGATAGGCGCCTTGTCCCGCTCGTCGATGCGGCCGTCCTGGTTCAGATCACGATAGATCAAATCTCCCACGCGGGGATCACCGAAATCGTATTCCAAACCACTACCGGACAGCTCTTCCTCCGAGTTAAACATTCCGTTCCCGTTACTGTAGTCCACCAGGTAGCCAAACTGCTGCCCAACCGAATACCCCTCCTCCCATCGGGTGTAGGCATAATCGTCGGTGCGTACCGCTTCACCCCGGTCAATCAACGTATTTTTGGCATAGGTGAACATGCCTCCGGCATGGACGCGGAGTGAGCTGTTCAGGGACTTTACAAACTGGGCCGATATTTCATATCCCTTGTTTTCGAACACCCCGGCATTTACAGCCGGATAAAATTCCAGCGGGACACCCTGGTAGGTCGGAATGGTCCCGGTCGCGTTCACCACCATGTTTTCCATCCGCTCCCGAAAGAGATCGACCGTCAGGGTAACCGCATTGAATAATCCCACATCCAGTCCCAGATTTTGTTTTGTGGATAGTTCGGCAGCAATATTCGGATTTCCGATCTGATTCTCATTCACGATGTATTGCAGCGATCCAATCGGTCCGCCGCCGCTGACGGTTACATGGTCCAGGTAAGCGTAACGTCCCAGGCCGCTTTGGTCGTTGGCAGTCCGACCCCAGGCAGCCCGGAGCTTCAGTTGGCTGAGCCAGTTGGATTGATCCATAAAATCTTCGTTGGACACTACCCAGGCCGCGGAAACAGCAGGCGTTGCGGTATAGCGCGTATTGCGTGCATACTGCTCCGAGCCCGAATAGCCGATTACCCCGCGCAGGAAGTACCGGTTGTCGTAACCGTATCGCAACTCCACGCCGGAACTCAGCCGGTTGTAGGGAAGAAGCTCCGGGCTGGAAGTATGGTTCTTGGTGAGATTCTGATAAAACAGGTAAGCCAGCCCGCCCAGCTCGTGCTTGCCGAAATTCCGTTCGTATTCCAGTGCCGCCCGGTAGGTAAGCCGGTAATAAAAAAGGTGGCTTTTGCTATAGGACAAGGGCGTATTCAATTGATCCCCCTTCTTGACAAAGGAAAGGTCCCCGGCATTTTCATCGCGCATCCAGCGTTCGTAGTCCTGGGTGGTCCGCATGCTTCCCACTGAATTGGTCTGATAGGCAAATATTCCGGTCAGGTTCAGGCCCGGGGTGAGAAAACCCAGGTTGAGATCAAGTCCAAACTGGGAAGTCGTATTGGTAACGGTATGGTTTATGTATCCGGTCCGGTTCAGCATCCCATAGGTGGGGGAGGTTACTTTTTGTGTAGTGATTACCTGGCCATCCGACGTAAGCGGTCCGTACATCGTGGGGGGAAGCTGGAAAATACTGCTGTAAATTGTCGCGTTCCCCTCCCCGGGCGTGTGTTCTCTTTTGACATTTCCGCTTAGACGGACAAAACCGCGCAGGTACCGGTTCAGGTTCATGTCCACGTTGGATCGGTAATTCACCCAGATATTACGGGGCGCCGGATTATACGCATTTTGTTCTGTTTTGAACTGACCTCCCTGATGCATGAGATTCAGGTTGGAAAAGAACTGGACCTTGTCATTGCCGCCGCTGAGGTTTACGCCCAGCCGCTGCATGGATGCAAAGTCTTTCATAAAGCGATTGTACCAATTATTATCCGGGTAAAGGTCGGGACGGTCGCCGTTGCGATAGTGTGCGATCTCTTCGGCAGAAAATGGCGGAGACACCCCATCGTTTTCCGCAGCCTGATTTCTCAGTTCGGCGTATTCGGCTGAACTGAAATAGGTGGGCCGGGTGGTAACCTCCTGCAGGGATTGATCCAGCCGGCCGGTGATCCGCAAGGGGCCCTTCTGCCCCCGTTTGGTCGTAATTACGATCACCCCGTTGGCGCCCTGGATCCCATACAGCGCCTGGGAAGCTGCATCTTTAAGCACCGAAACGGACTCAATCTCATTGGCCGAAATGTACTCCAGGGTTTCGTTGCTCTGATAGGAACAAACGATTCCGTCAATGACAACCAATGGTTCATTTATCCGGCCGGCGGAAATACCACGCACAAAAAGATCCGTATTAGCACGGGAGAGTTCCGAATACGTTTCCTGGGTAAAGAGACCGGCGAACCGCCCCGCGAATGCCTGGCTGAGATTGGCAACCGGCGCGCGTTCCAACTCTTCCCCGCTGACTGTAGCCACCGACCCCGATACCGCTCCACGGCGCTGTGAACTATATCCCAGGTCCACCACCTCATCGGTCCGGTGTACGTCTGCCTCTAGCCGGACATCCAGTTCCTTATTGGTTTCAATGGGGATTTCCCGGCTGAGATAACCCTTTCCGGAGAAGATCAGGGAGCTGCTCCGATCGCTCACCGCCATTACGAATCTTCCGTTCCGATCGGTGGAAGTCCCGTTTAGTCCATTTTCAGAACGGATCGCTATTCCCGGCAGGGGGGCTCCCCATGCGTCGCGCACCCGGCCCTGGACGGAGTCGGCCAGGTTTTGGGAAAACACACTTCCCGCCGGATACAACAGGGCAATTACAAAGAAGATCCTGCAGGTTACTATTATCTTCGGTATCATATGGCTGGTCCTTAATTATTTTCCATCGATGTTTACCAACCGGGGTTTTGCCAGTTCTCTCCGGTGATCCCCAGAATCCGGTTTACCTCGTCCAGCGGAACGGGTACTTTCAGAAATTTATTCGTGTAGCATCGCCGTTCCACATCCCGGACTGTTTTTCGTCCATAGGAATAGCTGCCGTCGCTGTTCCGGGTGATTTCCGCTGCCGTAATCCATTTATCGGTGGCCGAAAGATCCCCTTCGGGTGAGGTCCAACGTCGTAGGTCGAAATATCGGTTTTCCTCAAAAGCCAGTTCCACGCGCCGCTCATGGCGTATCCGCCGGATGAGTTCTTCCCCGCTAAGGGACGGAGGGATGGGCGGCATTCCGACACGCGCCCGGATCTCGTTGACCGCCGCGATCGCTTCGGTGGCATGCCCTGCCTCGGCTGCCGCTTCGGCAAAATTCAAGATTACCTCTCCCAAACGGAAAAGTTTCCAATGGGCACCCGGAACGGGGTTGTCACTGCCGGAATTGGGGTGAAGAAATTTGCGCTGGAAGTACCCGGTCCGGGTTGCCTTTCTGGTGGATTCGTGCAAACCCGTTTGCGGCTCTCCCACATAGGTTGCGATCACACGCGTGCGGTTACCGATGGGAGCCGGATAATTCTCATGCGATTCTGGCGACTCCGTAAAATTCCAGAATGCTTTCCTTTTGGAACCGTTGTAATAAATGGACGCGTAAAAGCGTGGATCCCGGTTGGCATAGGGTTGCTGCGGATCGTATAAGGTATTGGCCGGGTTGTAATTGGGTTGAAGATGTTTTTCATCGAGGTAAGGCTGTGCCAGATCCAGGACCGTCATCCCGTCTATGGTCTCGTAAGCGTCCACCATTTCCTGGGAAGGACAGGTCCCGCTTTTGTAACCGTCCTGCGCTCCGATCCCGTCGATATTCCAGATGTTCCCCTGTCCTTCATGACTCTGATAAATAGTCTCCCGATCCACGGGATTGGCCGAATAAGCCATGCTCTGGGTGAAGTACTCGTTATATAACGCTGCTTTTTCATTTTTGTCCGGTCCGATAAAGGCCACGTCGGAAAGATAGGTCTGGGGGAAATTCACCCGGTCGTATAATTGGTAGCCATGGGCGCGCAGATTGGCTAGGGATGCTTTGTTCAGCTCATAGGCCTCCTGCCAATAGTCCTGGCCTTCGTTGTACAAGGGGCTGGCTGCAAACAGGATCATCCTCGATTTGATGGCCTCGGCCATTGCCTTGTTGACCCGACCGGCTTCGGCGTTACTGGTGATCCGCCAGGGCAGTTCTTCGGTAGCCAGGGCCGCCTCGCAATCTTCGAGGATGAATTGGACCACTTCGTAATAGCTCGCGCGGGTAACGCCGGAAAAATCCGCATCCAGGTCAAAGGGTTCCCGCATGATCGGCAGCCCACAACCGAACCATTTCAATAATTCGGAATAATAAAAGGCCCGCAGGAGATGTGCTTCCGCCTTCCAGCGACTTCGATCACCGGGATCATTGACCTGTGCCTGGTCGATGCGGCTGATGAAGATGGAGCAGTTGCGGATCGCGCTCCAATACCGTGCCCAGTAGTCGCCGTTACCCCCTTCCACACTGATGTTCAGGATGGGGTGATTGGCCGCCGAAGCATCGCCGTTGTACATCCGACCCGCCATGATCCATGATTCGGCTTCGGCATCCGTATCCCAGGCTTCGTCACTCCAGACGACTGGCCCGCGGCTCCAGAAAAAATAACGCACCCCTTTGGCGGGAATATTCGCATAACAGCTGTTCAGGAACGCTGCTACTTTGTCATTATCCGCAAAGATCTCATCCATGGAAAGTTTGCCATCGGGCGCCATATCCAAGGCCTTGTTGCAGGCAGTCAACGTACTTATCAGAAGGATCAGGGAAAACGTTCCGGATTTCATACTTTTCATTTTTGGTTAAAACGACGCGTTTAGGCCGAAAGTCAACATTTTGGTTACGGGATACCCGATGGGGTCGTTGTTTTCAGGATCCAGGTGCCCCATCCGGAGCTTATCCCAGGTAAACAGGTTCTGTCCGCCCACGTAAATTCTCATGGACCGGACACCCAGCGTTTTCAGCGCGTCCGCAGCCAGCGTGTAGGCCAGTTCGATATTCCGAAGACGCAGGTAGGAGCGGTTCATAATGAAAAAATCGTTGGCGGTGTGATTGGTCGTACTGTGGGTGCTTAAAGCCGGATAGGTAATCTTTTCTCCGTTCCGGTACCGTTCTTCAGTCCACGCGTTTTTGTGGTAATCGAAGTAGGTGCCCTGGATAATGTATTCGTAAACCCCTTGCTGGGCGTAATTGCTTGAATACTTGCCCACTCCCTGAAAGAAGGCGGTAAAATCGAACGACTTATAACCCAGGGAAAATGAGAATCCGTATACTTCCCTGGGAATGCTCGAATACCCAATGGGCGCCTGATCCTTGTCATCCACGACGCCGTCCCCGTTCAGGTCCTTGTAGATAAAATCCCCTACGCGCGGAGATCCGAAGCCATACACCGTATTTTCCATATACGCATCCAGTTCTTCCTGGGAATTGAAATACCCGTTGCCATTGCTGTAGTCAATCCGGTAACCCCAGGCCTGCCCCAATGGATAACCGGTGCTCCGGTAGCGATAAGCGTAGGAATCATCGCGCATCGGTTCATCCAGGAATCGAACCGTATTGTGGTTATAGCCGTAATTGCCGTTTAACTGCAGGCTCAGGTCTTTGTTAAGCATCTTGTGGTAGGTCAGTTGGAGTTCATAGCCGGAATTGTCGACAATCCCCCAGTTTACTTTGGGAACATTACCCAGCGGCACGCCCTGGAAAGCCGGTACGGTTCCCCGGCTGATCAGGATCTTACTTCGTTGTTCCACAAAGTAGTCGAAGGTGAGGCTCAAATCCTGAAAAAGGGATAGATCCACTCCATAGTTTTGCTTTTCGGCCACCTCCCAGGTAATGGACCGGTTCCCCAGCAGTCCCTGGTTTATCCCCTGCCCCCGGCTCAAACTACCCAAGGGGCCCTCCCCGATCGTGATGTTGTCCTGATACAGAAAGCGGGCTCCCCCCATCTGATCGTTTCCTACCTTTCCGTAGGAAGCTCTTAGTTTCAACGAAGTAATAAAACGGCTATCGGCCATAAACGATTCGTTACTGATTACCCAACCGGCAGAAAAGGCCGGGAAAAAACCAAACCGTTTGTCGGGAGCAAATTGCTCCGATCCGTTGTAGCCGATGTTGATTTCGGCCAGGTAGCGGTTATCGTAGCCGTAGGTAGCGCGGGCTGCTATTCCTACCACGTTGAAGGGTATTTCTCCGGCCGTGGATTCCCAGTTGTCGCGCTGAAACAGGAGCATCCCTCCCACATCGTGTTTCCCGTTGAATGTGCGGGCATAGTTGACCGAGCCCTGCAGGTTGATGTTGTATCGCGAATCCGCTCCCTTTACCAGCGACAGCAAGGTCTCATCCGAGCGTTTGACGGCATAACTCAGCTCATCCGTTTGAGGGTTTACCTCGGCCAGATAAAGCCGTTCCGATTTGCTTCCCTGCATGGCGGTGGTGGCCTTTGAATCATAGGAAACCATTCCTTTCACGCTCAAACCGGGGGTAAGCAGTTCACTCAGGTCCCATTCCAGGCCCAGTGTTGAATTCAGATTGGAACGCAACTCGTTCCGGTAACCCATCCGGTTGATGATCTCGAAGGCCGAACGGTCCATGTATCCTGGATCTACGATCTGTCCCGGTTCCACACCAAACCCTTCGATTGTGGTGGGACCGGGTGTAATCGGAAGAATGGTTTGTGCCTGGTAAAGAATATCCCGCATCATCCACTGCGTATCGTTTCCATACAACCAGGCAGCAGGCATATTTACCTGTTCAATGTAACTGCCCAGGTTAAGAAAGGATTTCAGCGTGGACGAAATCCGGTAGTCCAGATTGGCCCTGAAATTATACCGATTCATCCAGGAGGAAGGATCGTATCCCAGCTGGGATTCCGGTTCGGTTTTCAGATTTCCACCCTGATGCAAAAAAGCCGCATTGACAAAGAAACTTACCCTGTCGGTCCCTCCGCTGGCATTGACATTGATCCGCGTCTGGGGAGTATAACGCGCAATGTATTCCCGGTAATAATCGTGGTCGGGATACATGTAACGCCTGATCCGGGCCTTCTGCTCATATTCGGGGTCGCTGGGATCCAGTCCAAGAAGCGGATTGGCGTATTTAGCCATTAGTTCCTCACTGAACGGCGGGGTGACGATCCCATCGTTGCGGGCAGCCTCGTTCCGCAGGGCCATGTATTCAAGCGAATGCAAACGTTCGGGTTCCCGCGTAAACGACGTGTAGCTCTGATCCACGCTGATGTTCAGCTCGGTCTTTCCCGCCTCACCCCTTTTGGTCGTAATCAGAATCACGCCGTTCGCGCCTCGCACACCGAAGACGGCAGTGGCCGAGGCGTCCTTGAGGATGGTCACCGAGGCGACCTCATTGGCATCGATGGTACGGATATTGTCCCGCGGCACGCCGTCAATCAGAATGAGCGGACTTTGCCCGTTGGTGGTAGCCGCGCCGCGCAGATACATGGTGGCATCGTCCCGTCCGGGCTGGCCTCCCCCGGATTGAATCGAGGTGAGGCCCGGCAATCTGCCGGCCAGGGCGCTGGCCAGGGTAGCCGAAGAATTCTGCCGAAGCGCTTTGGTCCCTACCGAGGTGACCGCCCCGGTTACCGAAATCTTTTTTTGCTGTCCATAGCCCACCACCACTACCTGATCAAGCGATTCGCTGGACGGGACCAGTTGTACCTGAACGTTCAGTTCCCCTTGGGCCAAACGGATCTGCTTTTCGGCATACCCGATGTATGAAAAAACCAAAACCACCTCTTCCTGCCGGGTTTCCAGCTGGAATTTACCGTCGACATCGGTTGATACCCCTTCCAGCGCCCCCACCACATTTACAGAAACCCCCGGCAAACCAGTCCCGCTGACACTGTCGGTAACCGTGCCGCTAATCACTTTCTGCGCGGAGGCGATCACCGGACCCAGAAACAAAAGACATAGTGTGCCGATGAGACTTCGGAAGTTAAATTCCTTCATATACATTTAGTTTAGACGCAAATCTCCCAGGGCCCGGCGATCCGTTCAGAATCGGGGACCCGTAAAAGAGAACGATAAAAGTTGGCTCAGCAAAGACGAGCTGGCGATGATTGCCAATATAGGCTCAATAAGTGGAAGTACTATCCTGCAGGATACTGCAGGACAGTTGGATGAAAAACAACGCTATCTTTGTTTAAAACTGGCCTAAACCAAGCTTTGTCCGTATGCGCAGACCAGTCCCACGGTCCGATGATGAGGTGAATTCGCTATTCCGTGAGGGACCGGCCGATTCATTCCTTATGGTGTACGATCGCTATGCTCCAAAATTGCTGCAATATGCTGCATCGCGGCTTCGGAACATGGATGACGCCGCCGACTTGGTCCACGACGTGTTTATGAAAGCCTGGCTGACCCGGGACCGCGTCCGCGAGATTAAACCCTATTTGTACACCTTGCTCCGGCATAGGCTCATCGACCACGTCCGTAAGAATGTGTCCAGACAGGAATACCTGGAAATCCTCCGGACGCTTTCCTCCGGGCAGGTGGTTTACCTGGAACCGGAGCTTCATGCAAGAGACGCTCGGCAGTTCATTAGCCGGGCGCTCGTGCAGCTGCCTCCCCGGACACGGGAAATATTCAGGCTTCGCCGTTTTGACCATCTGTCGATCCGGCAAATCGCGCTTCATCTCAATATATCCGAACAGACCGTTAAGAACCAGCTCAGCAACGCGCACAACTGGCTCCGAAAGTCCATGGCGGGCTTGCAGCTTCTTGCCCTCTATTTTCTTTCCGGGTAACCGGTACCTTCGTTTGCTCCATCCGTCTTCCCTGTATCACCACGGGGCAGGAAATGAATTCAAACGAAGCTGACCGGCTATTGGAAAAATACCTATCGGGACGCTGTGCACCGGAGGAAGCCGCTTATGTGGAACAGAGGCTCGATGCGTACACTGCACGTGGCAATGGATGGGAAAACGCAAGCCGCTCAGACCGGTTGAATCAAATCGCCGAAGGCCGTGAACGACTTGCGGCCAGCCTGACAGCCGGACAGCAGATGCTGACCGTAAGAAAACGGAAGCGATTGGTTCTGCAACGGGCGGCTGCCCTGGCTGCGTTTGTCGCGCTGGCCGCCACCGGCTACTTCCAGATGGTAAACCGGGCAGATGTGCACCTGGCCCCGGAGTTTTCCGCCTCCGACCACCAGACAGATTTTAGCCCGGGCACAGATAAAGCCGTGTTGACCTTACCGGATGGTTCCGTGGTCGTATTGGATAGTACGACCAGCGGCAAGCTAGCCGGCCAGGGAAACGCTTCCATCCACATAACCGCAACAGGTCAGGCAATCTATGCAACACCCCCGGAGGCGGGTGCAAACCCGCTTGCCTATCATACCATCTCAACACCCCGGGGCGGTCAGTTCCAGGTCATCCTGCCCGATAACTCGAAAGTATGGCTGAACGCCGTCTCCTCCATACGTTTCCCCACTGTATTCAGCGGAAAGGTACGAACCGTTGAAATCACCGGAGAAGCCTATTTCGAGGTAGCACAAAAGCCTGACCAGCCTTTTGTGGTCAAGGCGGGCGCACAACGGGTGGAAGTGCTGGGAACCCATTTCAACATCAATTCCTACACGGATGAAAAGCGCGTTAAAACCACCCTGTTGGAGGGAAGTGTAAAGATTACCAGCGAAACCGACAGCTTGATCCTGGAACCCGGCCAACAGGCCGTGCTGGAAGCAGCCCATGCAGCACTTACGGTAAACAACGTGGAAACGGATCAGGTGGTTGCCTGGAAGAACGGCTTTTTCCAGATTGACCATGCGGATATCCAAACGATCATGCGGCAGGTGGAACGATGGTATGACGTAGAAGTCGAGTATGAGGGAAACCTTCCTGATAAACTGTTTTCGGGTAAAATCAGACGGGATGTGAACGCGTCCCAATTGTTGGACATGCTCGCTTATTTTGGTGTACAGTTTCGCATAGAAGAAAACAAAATAACCGTAATCAATTAATAATGAATAAAATACGATCACAAAGATTTCGGCGGCCCCGCCCAGCAAAAAAATTGAAAAAGCAGGAGAAAATAATCTATATAGTCTATTGATATACTAGATTTTTTCCTAATTTGGCCCCATAAAAAAACCGGAAGTGTTCGGGCACTCCCGGCTGAAATTCGGGCTAATTTTTAAGTCACATTGGCGAAATGTATCTATTGTTTAACCCAAACCATACAAAAGTATGAAATACGAGGTATACCGCAAAGTTTACCGAACGATGAAGCTCGCAACGTTCCTATTGATGGCAGCGCTGGTTCAGGCAAGCGCCACCGGCTATAGCCAGCAAGTCACACTCAAAGGGAAAAACCTTTCAGTCACTGACATTTTCCGCGAGATTGAGCAGCAGACGGGATATGTTTTCCTTTACAACAGCAAGGACATCCGGGAAACCGGCCGGGTCCATGTACACGTAAGCGACCTTCCCCTGAACGATGCGCTTGCCCGTTGCCTGGCCGCTTTTCCGCTCACCTACCGGATCATCGATTCCGAACAGACCATTCTGGTAAAACGGAAGGGAAATACGTCGACGGTTCCACCGGAGGAGCCGATCCCGGTGTCTCAGACCCTGGTCCGGGGAACAGTGACCGATACCACCGGCCTTCCCCTGCCGGGTGTCGCCGTCCAACTGAAAGGCACCAACCAGGGTACGGCCACCGATATGGAGGGGCGGTATGTGCTGGAGAACCTGCCGGAAGGGGCTATCCTGGTTTTTTCATTGATGGGATATAAAACCGTCGAAACACCGGTAAACAACCGTCAGGAGGTCAACCTGGTACTCCACGAAGACCTTGCCCGACTCGATGAGGTTGTTGTGGTCGGATACGGGACGGTCCAAAAATCGGACCTGACCGGATCGGTCGGAACCGTGGATGAAGAGGCATTGCAGGAACGACCCGCAGCAACCATCCAGCAAAGCATGGCAGGCCGAATTGCAGGAGTCAATGTATCGCAGAATTCCGGGAGACCCGGCGGACAGGCCATGATCCGGATCCGGGGCAATTCATCCATAACCGGCACCAACGATCCGTTGTATGTGGTGGACGGGATCATCCTGAATGTGGCCAATCTGGCCAATGGAACCTCCCCGATCGATTACCTGGAACCCGCCAATATCAAATCCATAGAGGTCCTCAAGGATGCTTCGGCGACGGCGATCTACGGCGCGCGCGGCGCCAATGGCGTGATCCTGGTCACTACCAAGCGGGGAAGCCGTTCGGGTGGCATGGTAACCTATGACGGCTACCTGACGGTGGGCAGACTGGCCCGGAAGGTAGATCTGCTGAACGCGCAGGAGTTTCTGCGCGTGGAGGAGATCGCCTACCAGAACGCGGGAAAATACGGATTAGGCGCCGTGACCCCGGACCCCAAAGCGAAACGCACCGACCCCCGCCTTTTCGACGCGGACGGCAATCCGCTGTATGACACGGATTGGCAGGAAGAAGGTTTCCAGACGGCATTTTCCCACAACCATCAGCTGACTTTTTCCGGTGGGGATGCCAACAACAGCTACGCGGTCAATTTGGGCTATCGGAATGAAGACGGAATTCTCCTGACCTCCTCTTTGGAACGGTATTCGGGCCGGCTGGTGGTGGATACCCGGGTCAACAATTGGATGACCGCCGGCGGATCCATCAATTACAGCAACCAGCACGAAAGTCACCCGCAAGCCGTGGGTACGGGCGGCATCAGCCCCACGCGATCGGTTTTGCAGGCGCTTCCGATCACGCCGGTGCGGTATCCCGACGGAAGTTTTGCCAAAACGCTGGATTACCCCGGCATGGAAGGCGGCGATCATCCTGTGCGGCTGGTCCATGAAACCAGCCGGCTGCTGGAGGGCACCAACATGCTGGGAAGCGCTTACGCCAATTTTAAGCTGGCCGAAGGACTTGAATTACGTACAACGGGTGGCGTCAACATCATCCAGCAGCAGGTGAAATCCAAAGCCGGCCGCGACCTGCAATTTATTTCCGATAACGGACAGGCCGCCATATCGGATGAGCGATATACCTCGTGGCAGTTCGAAAACTACCTAACCTACCGTACCAGCTTTACCGGCAACGATTCGTTCACCGGTCTGCTGGGGGCTTCCTGGCAACGGGTCAGCCGGTTCGGATCCTCGGTCACGGCCGAGGACTTTCTGGACGACTATTTTGGATACAATAACATGGGCGTAGCTGCCAATCCCCGCCCACCGGTCTCCGATGCAAGCGCCTATAGCATGAATTCTTACTTCGCCCGGATCAATTATTCGATCCAACAGAAATACCTGTTCACCCTGACCGGCCGCATGGACGGATCCTCGCGGTTCGGGGCAGCGAACCGCTATGCGTTTTTCCCCTCGGTCGCGGCAGGTTGGCGATTAACCGAAGAGCGCTTTATGCAGGCCATCGCGCCGGTAGCAGATATCAAACTCAGAAGCAGCTATGGGGTGACCGGAAATTCCGAAATACCAAATTACAGTATGGTCACCGGGCTGGGAAGTTATTCTTACATCTTCAACAATCAGCGTATAACCGGGATCGGTGTAGCCAGGATGGCTAATCCGAATCTGAAATGGGAACGGAACAATCAGTTCGACCTCGGCATTGAGGTGGGTCTGTTTAAAGGCCGGGTGCTGCTTGAAGCGGACCTGTACCAACGGAAATCAAACGGCATGTTACTGAACGCCCCCGTTCCCACCACCAGCGGTTACGCTTCCGTGGTACAGAATGTGGGCAGCATGAAAAACACCGGCGTTGAGTTGGCCCTGCACACGCTTAACATCAATCAGGCTGAATTCAGCTGGAACACCTCGTTCAATATTTCAACCAACCGGAATAAGGTGCTCCATTTAACCGGCGGACAGGATATCGTCCAGGGAACCAATCCAGTGACCGGTCTCCGGATCATCCGGGAGGGTGAACCGGTGAATTCATTCTACGGTTTCATTCAACGCGGAACCTGGGGAACGGCCCAGGCCGATGAAGCGGCGCGGTACAACCGGCTTCCCGGCGATATCCGGTATGAAGACATCAACAACGACGGAGCGATCAACGAACAGGACCGGGTCATCATTGGAAACGGCGAACCGGATTGGTACGGCTCCCTGATCAACAGCATTTCCTACAAGAATTTCGAACTGACCCTGGATTTGCAATTCATGTATGGGAACGACGTGTCGTTCGATACAAGGGGCACTTCGCTGGACCGCGTGGGCATTACCAACGTGCTCTCCGATGTGCTGAACGCCTGGACGCCGGAAAACCAGAACACATCCATACCCGAAATCCGGCCGGTTTCCGCCTACCTCGACCGGCAGAGTTCAAGCGAACGGATATACGACGGCTCTTTCCTGCGCGGACGGAATCTGCTGCTTTCCTACGACCTGCCCTCAGCATGGATAGGCCGCATCGGTGGCCGCCAATTCCGGATCTATGCTTCAATCCAGAACTTCTTCCTGATCTCCTCGTACCCCGGTTACGATCCGGAAGTCTCTTCATCGGGAGGAAATTTCTCACAGGGACTGGACCTGTACAGCTATCCAAAGGCGAGGACCTTTCAATTGGGGCTCAGTTTCGGGCTTTGACAAACGGTTAATTCAATGATTATTTATCCAAAGGACATGAACAGCGTAAAGACATACATAAGAGGAGTGTTCTACGGCTTATTCGGCATGCTGGCGGCCGGTTGCGAAGACTTCCTCAGCGAAAAAGATCCCTCCAATTTCAACCGGGATAATTATTTCACACAGCCATCACATGCCGAAGCGGTGGTAACCGCGGTGTACGAAAGCCTGTATCCCATGCACGCCCGGCAATCCTGGCTTATCACCGAACTTCGAACCGGCATGCTGGGATCCACTTCCTCAGCCGACGGCGGCTTTCCCAATTTCGCCTTGGTGCGGACCCTCAAGATGAGCGCGGACCATCCTTCGGTTGAAGCCATCTGGGAGAGTCATTATCGGGGGATCGGAAATGCGAATATGGCGATCCAGGAAATTCCCGGGATTCAGATGGATGAAACAGCCAAAAACAGGCTGCTGGGCGAAACACACTTCCTGCGCGCCTATTATTATTACAATCTGGTCCGGTTATTCGGCCCGGTTCCCTTGATTACCAGCCCTGTGGATCTGGGTTCGGCCGACCTGTACCCCTCGCAGGCCGGCCCTGATGAGATATACCAATTGATTGTGGATGACCTGAAGCAAGCCGAAACGTCAGGTCTTCCCTTTACAAGCACCAGTGGACGGGTTACCCTGGGCGCTGTCAAGGCCCTGCTTGCCGATGTTTATCTAACCATGGCCGGCTACCCGCTGCAATTGGGTACGGCGTACTACCAGCTTGCACGGGATAAAGCGAAAGAGGTCATCGATCAGGGAGCGTATTCCCTGTTTGACTCCTACGATGCCTTCCGGGATCCAAGCGTCGACAATACGGGCGAGTACATCTTCATGGTCCAGTTCCATGAAACCGAACAACCATCCGACGCATTGCAATACGGCTTAACGCCATTCAAAATGGGGATCTCGCGGTACGCCTCGGAACAAGGATTTTCCTATGCCGAACGGCAATTTGTGGAATCGTATGATAGCGACGACATCAGAGCGAGAGAACGTGTGTTCTTTTACAAAGAATACACCGCTGAGCTGGATCGGACCCAGCCGGTGCTGTTCAACCAGTACTACACGTACAAATTTTTCGACGAACAGGCTCATCTGGAAACCGCGCGCTCCGGTCTTAACTGGCAGGTGATCCGTTATGGGGATGTATTGCTTGATTTTGCCGAAGCCTCCAACGAATTGTCCGGTCCGGATGAAGATGCCTACGAAGCGATAAACCAGATCCGAAGACGCGCCGGAATCCCCGAACTTTCCGGGCTCAGTCAAACGGAATTCCGGGAAGCGATCTGGAGAGAGCGCCACCATGAATTGTATTATGAAGGCAAAGTATGGTTTGACATGGTTCGCACAAGGAAGGCATTCGACTTTGTAAACGGTACGTTCAATGACTACGTGGGTCATCCCTTCGTCACAGGCGAGACGCTGTCGGAGCGGGAACTCTTGTTTCCCATTCCCACGGCAGAAATCCGGAACAACCCCAACCTGATTCAGAACAAAGGTTACTAAGGTTTAACTTTTAACTAACACATACGATGCGACACCGTTTCTTTCTCCTTTCTGTCTTTTTCACATTAACTTGCACGGCCCCGTCGATGGGCCAGAATCAGGACGCAGGCGCAACCCGACCGCCCAATGTCATCTTGGTGATAACCGACGATCAGGGGTACGGCGATATTGCGTACCATGGCAACAAGATCATCAAAACGCCTAACCTCGATCGCTTTTTCAGTCAATCCCTGCGAGCCACCAACTTTCATGTGTCTCCCACCTGCGCTCCCACGCGCGGCGCCCTGATGACCGGAAGATATACCAACCGGGTAGGAACCTGGCATACCATTGCCGGACGTTCCCTGCTGTTTGAAGACGAAACCCTGTTGCCTCAGGTGTTTGCGCAAAACGGATACGCCACCGGCATGTTCGGTAAATGGCATCTGGGAGACAATTATCCATTCCGTCCGGAGGACCGTGGCTTTCAGGAGGTGGTGCGCCACGGCGGGGGAGGTGTAAAGCAGGGACCCGATTATTGGGGAAACAATTACTTTGATGATACCTACTGGCACAACGGCACACCCCAAAAATACGAGGGCTATGTTACCGATGTTTTCTTCGAGGAAAGCCTGAAATTCATCGAAAACAACAGGGACCGTCCCTTTTTTCTGTACCTGGCAACCAACGCCCCCCACAGCCCCTATCATGTTCCCGAAAAATACTACCGGCTGTATGAAGATGAGGAAAACCTTTTGGACGGACAAAAGCGTTTTTACGGAATGATCACCAACATCGATGACAATTTCGGACGCCTGCTGGAACAGTTGGAAAAACTGGAAATTGCCGACCATACGATCCTGATTTTCATGACCGACAACGGTACCGCCGAAGGCTATGTCGAACGGGAAAATGCCGTGTACGGGTTCAATGCCGGCATGCGTGGCCGGAAAGGCAGCGAATACGACGGCGGGCACCGGGTGCCGTTTGCGATCCGGTGGCCGGCGGGCCTGCCTGGCGACCGGAACCTGGATCAATTACTGGCTCATATCGATGTGTTGCCTACATTGGTGGATCTGGCAGGCCTGCGGTTCACCGCCCGAAAGCCCCTGGATGGAAGAAGCTTTGCGCCCTTGCTGCATGCTCCGACGGCAAACTGGCCCGCCCGGACCCTCATCACCGATTCGCAGCGTGAACTGAGTCTGGTCAAATGGAAAAAATCGGCCGTCCTGGACGACAATTGGCGGCTTGTAAACGGCAAGGAACTATACAACATACGAAAGGACCCCGGGCAGCAAACCGATGTCGCCGCAGCCCATCCCGAGGTAGTAACCCGGCTGCGTGAAAGTTATAATCGCTGGTGGACCTCGCTGGAAGAGCAACAGGTCAGTCAGCGCTACGCGTACATTAAAGCAGGAAGTCCTTATGAGAACCCCGTGCGCCTGAGCGCCCACGATATGCAGATCTATCCCATTTCCAACTCGTGGCATCAACATGGCGCGCTCACCGGCGCCACCCGTCAGGGTGTTATGAAAATTGAAATCGTCGCTGACGGAACGTACCGGATCAGTCTTCGCCGGTATCCCAGGGAAAGCGGTTTGTCCTTCAACCAGGCCGTGAAGGCTGAAGAAAAATCACTGGAGATCAATACACCCATGCCGGAGGCGGCTCAGCTAAACCTCAGCGAGGCCACCCTCTATCTGGCGGATATTGCGGAAAGCAAACCCATATCGGGTGATGACGCCGAGATCAGTTTTGAGGGGTACCTTTCGGCCGGCAAGTACGACATGATGGCCTTTTTGACCGACAACCAGGGGCGGGTATATCCGTCGTATTATACGTACATCGAGCGATTGGAAGACTGAAACCGATAAGCTTATGAAAGGTCACCACCTGTTACTTCTTCCGTACCTGCTGGGGAGCATTTTGGGATGGAACTCCCCTTCCTTTCCGCGGAATAACACCCGGCCGAACATCATTTTCCTGCTCGCCGATGATCAACGGGCCGATGCCTTTGGATTTATGGGCAATACAACGGTTATCACACCCAACCTGGACCAACTCGCATCAGAGAGTACCGTGTTTGAGAATGCGTACCATGTAGTGCCCATATGCCAGCCCAGCCGGGCCTCCATTATGACCGGACAGTACCTGGGCACCCACGGGGCAGGCTTCGACTATCCGGCCAATTACGTGATCACGGAATCTGAATTTAAAAACAGCTACCCCGTGCTATTGCGGCAAATGGGCTATTATACCGGGTTTATCGGGAAGTTCGGGTTTCCCGTGGGAGGGGAAATCAAAATGCGGAACCTGGATCTGGAATCGACGAAATACCTGCCGGAGGCGTCTTTCGACGATTGGATGGGTTTTCCGGGTCAAGGCAGTTACCTTCCCCGGAACGGTCGCTTCAACGGGTATGAGAACGGGACATATCCCGGGCCCGAAGGCCGGCCGGCTACCCATCTTACCGAATTCATGGGTAATCAGGCGATCCAATTCCTCCGGACCGCGGCGCACGCCAAGCAACCGTTTTGTTTGTCGATCAGTTTCAAAGCGCCGCACGCCCCTTACCTGCCCGCGGAAAGATTCCGACAAATGTACGACAACCGCGAAATTCCCCGGATGCAGAACGACGCGCCCGAATTCCACCAAACCCTGCCGGCGGTGGTCCGGGAAAAAAGCAGGGATGCCCGATGGTACTTCGGAAGAACCCAGGGATATTACGGGGAGGAAACCGGGTACCGCCACGACTGGCACATTGCGCTGGATTCTGTATATCAGGAATTCATAAAAAACTACTATGGTCTCATTACCGGCATTGATGAAGTAGTCGGCAGAATCCGGGCCGAACTCAGAAAATCAGGAGCCGACCGGAACACGATTATTGTCTATACCTCCGATAACGGACATTTCGCCGGCTCCCGCCAACTGATGGGCAAGGATCTGCTTTACGAGGAATCCATTAAGGCGCCGCTTCTTGTTTTCGATCCGCGAATTCCGGATCGGCATAAAGGGAAACGACAAAGGGCCCTGGTTTCCATGATCGACATCGCTCCCACCCTGCTGGATCTGGCCGGTAGAACCGCCCCGGAAAACTATCCCGGAAAAAGCATCCTGCCGCTGCTCGGCACAGAATGGAAAGCGATCCATGAAGCAGTTTACGGGGAAAACAACTTTGACGATTACTATCCGATGCGGAATCAGACGGACGATCCCGAAAATTATCAATCGGTTCGCTCGCGGTATGTGAGGACGCTCGGTTACAAATACATCCGCTACCACGAGAACAATCCGGTCACAGAGGAACTGTATGACATGGATCGGGATCCATCGGAAACCAGGAACCTGATAGACGACCCGGCGTACCGGGCCAAAGCGGCGGAAATGCGGACCCTACTAGACCGCTTTGAAGAAAAACACGTGCGTTACGGTTCCCGCCTCAACATCCGCTAAGGGCAGTGGCGGAGTTAGGGGTATAAAAGCTTAAAATTGGAGGAGTAACATGGTAAAATATCAAATCGCAGCGGTTGCGATGTGCTTGTTTCCTGTTGTGAACCAGGCCCAATCGACCGGGGCTGCAAGGCAGGATCGGCCGAATATCGTTTATATTCTGGCAGACGACATGGGCTATGGCGATGTGTCCGCTTACAATGAAAACGCAGCATGGAAAACGCCGCATCTGGACAAAATGGCCGGGGAAGGCCTACGGTTTACCGATGCACATACCAGTTCTTCCGTATGCACCCCTACCCGCTACGGTATCCTAACGGGACGGTACAATTGGCGCTCCAGCCTGAAGAAAGGGGTGTTAAGCGGATATTCCCAGGCATTGATCGCGCCCCATCGCATGACCGTCGCGAATTTACTCCAACAACAGGGATATCAAACGGCCTTCATTGGCAAATGGCATCTGGGTTGGGACTGGCATTTCAGCCGGGAAGCGACCGATATGGATAACCTTTCCAAAAACCAGTCCGTGGACTTTGGCAAACCCATTGAAAATGGCCCGAAAGAACTTGGTTTCAGTTATTCATACGGATTCTCGGGTTCGCTGGACATGCCTCCCTATGTCTATGTTGAAAACGGGATCGCCACGGCCATACCCACCGATACAACGGTATCGGTTGAGGACAAGGGTTTCTGGAGGGAAGGCGTTACTTCACCTGATTTCAGGCATGCCGATGTGCTTTCCCACTTAACCGGGAAAGCCATTCAGTACATTGACCGGCAGGCCGATAGCGGAAGTCCTTTCTTTCTTTACTTTCCCCTGCCTGCCCCGCATACCCCCATTCTTCCCAACACGGAGTTCCTGGGAATGAGCAACGCGAATTTCTATGGGGATTTTGTCCTGCAGGTGGACCATGTGGTGGGGCAGATCCTCGCCGCGCTGGAACAAAAAGGGATCCGCAGCAATACGCTGGTCATTTTCACCAGCGATAACGGTTGTTCGCCAAAGGCCAACTTCAAGGAACTGGGAAGGGTAGGCCACCACCCGAGCTACATTTACCGCGGTCATAAGGCGGATATCTACGAAGGGGGTCATCGGGTTCCGTTTATCGCAAGCTGGCCGGGTACCATCCAGCCCGCGCTCACCGATGAAACCATTTGCACGACCGACTTGCTTGCCACCGCCGCGGCGCTTACCGGGGTCGCCCTGCCTGATCACGCGGGTGAAGACAGCTACAACCTGCTTCCTTTGCTTCGGGGAGAAAGCTATCCGAAACCGCTCCGGGAAGCTACTGTTCATCACTCCATTGACGGGCAGTTTGCCATCCGTCAGGGCGACTGGAAACTGATCATGTGTGCCGGTTCGGGCGGCTGGAGTTTCCCGAACACACCGCAGGACCTGGAAGGCCTGCCGCCCATCCAGTTATTTAACCTTGCCCGGGATCCTTCGGAAAAAGAGAACGTATATCAGCAGCATCCTGAAAAGGTACAGGCGCTGAAAGCGCTTCTGATCAAATACATTAAAGAGGGAAGAAGTACTCCGGGAGCGCCCCAGGCCAACGACGGTCCGGAAATCTGGCCGCAGATTAGCTGGATCAATCAATAATCGGCGGTCCGGATTACAGGGGCCCGTGTGTATAGGCCCGTGTGTATAGGCCCGTGTGCCCGCGCATGCGCCCCCAAGCATGCGCGGGCCTATAAATGCTTTTTCAGGAATTGACCTGTATAGGATCGCGCCACCTGTGGAAGTCCTTCGGGAGTACCTTCGTATAGCAGTTCACCGCCCTTTTCACCGCCTTCGGGCCCCAGATCGATCAGCCAGTCGGACGACTTGATCACATCCATGTTGTGTTCGATGATGATCACCGTATTTCCCTGGTCAATCAGGGCATTGATGGATTCAAGTAGTTTTTTGATATCGTGGAAATGCAAGCCCGTGGTAGGCTCATCAAAGATAAACAGGGTGTGGTTGGCGTGGTGGCCTTTGATCAGAAAGGAAGCCAGCTTGATGCGTTGCGCCTCGCCCCCTGAAAGGGTATTGGACGACTGGCCCAGCTTCACATACCCCAGGCCCACGTCTGCCAACGGCTGTATTTTCTGAATGATCTTCTTTTCATCCGCAAAAAAATCGAGCGCTTCGTCGATGGTCAGATCAAGTACTTCCGCAATGTCCTTCTCTTTGTATTTCACCTCCAGGACATGCTCTTTAAAGCGCTTCCCCCGGCAGGTTTCACACGTAAGATAAATATCCGCCATAAACTGCATTTCAATCTTCTGCTCGCCTTCGCCCTGGCAGGTTTCGCAGCGGCCGCCATCCACGTTGAAGGAAAAATGCGCCGGCTTCAGGCCCGCGGCTTTGGCCGAAGGCCGCGAAGCGAACAGTTGCCGGATATCGTCGTAGGCCTTTACGTAGGTGGCCGGGTTGGACCGTGAAGACCGGCCAATCGGGTTCTGATCCACCAGCTCCACCTGTTTGATCTGCGAAATATCGCCCCCCAGCACATCGTAGGCGCCGGTGTATCCGGAGGCGTACCCCCCGGTGGCTTTTACCAGGGCCGGGTACAGGATCTGCTTTACCAGCGTGGTCTTCCCTGAACCGCTTACCCCGGTGACTACCGTCAGTACATGCAGCGGAAATTTCACGTTGATGTGTTTCAGGTTGTTTTCACGGGCGCCTTTGATCTCGATGTAATCGGACCATTTTCTCCTGACGGTGGGAAGCGGCATTTTTTCCTTTCCCTGCAGGTAAAGGGCGGTCAAGCTTTCCCCATTCTTTAGTAATTCTTCATAGTCTCCGTCAAACATCAGTTGTCCGCCGTGCGTACCGGCATAAGGTCCGATGTCAATGATGTGGTCCGCCGCCCGGATGATCTCTTCCTCGTGCTCCACCACAATGACGGTATTTCCCGCATTGCGCAGGGATTGCAATACCCCGATAAGCCGCTGGGTGTCCCGGGGATGGAGCCCGATACTGGGCTCATCCAGTACGTACAGGGAACCGACCAGACTGCTTCCCAACGAGGTGGCAAGGTTGATCCGCTGGGACTCCCCACCCGAGAGGGTGTTGGACAAGCGGTTGAGCGTCAAGTAACCCAAGCCCACATCATTCAGGTACCGCAGGCGGTTGCGGATCTCAATCAGCAGCCGCTTCGCAACGCTTGCTTCATACGGATCGGGTTCAAACTCCTCAAAAAAAGAAAGCAGGCGGTTTACAGGCATGAGTACCAGCTCGATGATAGACGCTCCGTTGATCTTTACATACGCGGCGTCTTTCCGAAGCCGGGTGCCCTTGCAATCGGGACAGGTTGTTTTGCCCCGGTAGCGAGAAAGCATCACCCGATACTGGATCTTGTATGTTTGTTCTTCCAGGTACTCGAAAAACTGGTTGATCCCCTTGATCCCTTTTCCGCCTTTCCACAGCAGCGTCCGGTGTGACTCGTCAAGTTCAAAGTATGGGCGGTGAATGGGAAAATCCATCTGGCGGGCCTTGCGCAGAAACGCTTCACGCCACTCCTTCATTTTCTCGCCTCTCCAGGGAGCCACCGCCTCGTCATATACCGAACGGCTTTTGTCCGGAATTACCAGATCTTCGTTGATGCCGATTACTTTTCCATATCCCTCGCAGGTTTTGCAGGCTCCATACGGGCTGTTGAAACTGAAAAATTGCGGGGTGGGCTCTTCAAAGCGGATGCCATCCAGTTCAAAGCGGTCACAGAAGGGGTACTCCTTTTCCTGCCCATCCACGATCAGACAATCTCCCTTTCCTTCAAAAAATGCGGTTTGCACCGAATCGGACAGGCGGTTCAGCGTTTCTTCCTCCGGCGGACCCGGTCCTTCCAGCAGCACGCGGTCAACGACGATCTGGACTTCCCCTGCATCCTTCAACTGCTTATTCACCACCGAGCCGTCTTCCAGCAGACTTTCAATTTTTACCGTCCTGCCCCGATAACGTACCCGGCGAAAGCCTTTCTGCAGCAGGACAGCCAGCTCTTCTTTCAGGGTACGTTTGTTATGCGGATGCAAAGGACATAGGATGGTAAAATCAGCTTCCTCCCCGGCGCTGGAAACCATAAAATCAACCACGTCGGTTACCGTATGCTTCTTTACCAACTGTCCCGAAACCGGCGACCAGGTTTTACCGATACGGGCGAAAAGCAGCTTCAGGTAGTCGTAAATCTCGGTGGAAGTCCCCACCGTGGAACGTGGATTGGACGCGATTACCTTCTGCTCAATCGCGATGGCTGGCGCGATGCCCTTGATGTAGTCTACATCCGGCTTGTTCATCCGGCCCATAAACTGCCTTGCATAGGACGAAAGGCTTTCCACATACCTCCGCTGACCTTCGGCATACAAAGTGTCAAAGGCAAGACTCGATTTCCCCGATCCCGACAGGCCGGTAATGACTACCAGCTTGTTTTTGGGAATTGAAACATCAATATTTTTCAGATTATGTTCTCTGGCCCCCTTGATGATGATGTGTGTGCGGGCCGTGACTGCGTTGTTCATTTATGCAAAAGTAATAAAAGCGCAGGGTCTTTTTTTTAAAAGTTTTTCGTATTTTAGACCTGTAATTAATTACATTTGGAGAAAAATAACCGAGTTATATAACACATAGGAGGCTGATTTATAGACAATTTCTACTGTAAAATATAGAATTGAGAGCTTTTAAAGTAGAAAGATTATATGTCACGCTATACTATCAGCGATCAGGACTTGGTCGTGTTATATATTAGGGGGGACGAGAATGCGCTGGAGGAACTGATCAAACGATACCGGACGAAGGTCTACACCACGATACTTCTTCAAGTAAAAAATGCTGCCATTGCGGAGGATATTTTTCAGGATGCCTTTATCAAGGTGATCAATACCCTGCGTGCAGGAAAATATAATGAAGAGGGAAAATTTCTTCCCTGGGTTATCCGCATTGCACAGAATCTGGTCATTGACCATTTCCGGAAGGAAAAGCGGACACCGATTATCACTACCTCCGATGGCTTCGACATTTTCAAAGTGCTCCATTTTACCGATGAGAATGTGGAAGACCGGATGTTGCGGGATCAGGCTTACAGCGACCTTCGAAAACTTATCCTGAAATTACCCAGTGAACAGCGTGAAGTTTTGATCATGCGGCATTATGCCGATCTAAGTTTTAAAGAAATTGCGGACATTACCGATGTCAGCATCAATACTGCTCTTGGCAGAATGCGTTATGCGCTTAATAATCTACGCAAAATGCTCAAATTGAAGGAGCTGAGCTTGAAGCAATAATTGTGTAATTTTTTTGACGTATTCTGCGAACCCCGCCCGCCCGGCGGGGTTTTTTTTATTCCCAGATGCCAAATCCCACCGGTTTCTGTTGGAAAATAAGACGATTTACTATATTGGAGGATGAAAAAACTGCATTACCTTCTAACCGGGCTGCTACTCTTTCTTCTTACGGTTTTCCTCCTTCCCGTATTTTCCGTGGAGCAGGACATGGCCAACGTCATCGGGGTGGCTATACTGATGGTATTCTGGTGGATCAGCGAGGCGCTTCCCATTTACCTGACCGCGCTTCTTCCGATGATTCTCTTTCCCTTGTTGAATGTCATGTCCATTCAGCAAACAACCATTAATTATGGAAACAATGTCATTTTTCTGTTTTTCGGCGGGTTCCTCCTGGCAAAAGCCCTGGAAAAATGGAATCTCCACCGTCGCATTGCGCTTTCGATCCTGAGTGTGACCGGAACCGGCCCGCGCAAGATTATTCTGGGGACCATGCTGTCCACGGCCATCCTGAGCATGTGGATCAGCAATACGGCCACGGCGATGATGATGCTGCCCATTGCCCTTTCGGTGGTCAATCTTTTTATAAAAGACCTTCCCGGAGGCGCATCCCCCGATGTCAACAAACGAAACTTCGCCACGGTCATGATGCTCTCGGTGGCCTACGGAGCCAATATCGGCGGGATCGCGACCCTGATCGGCACGCCGCCCAATACCGTCATGGCCGGGATCCTGGAGAACACCTTCGGATACCAGGTGGGATTCAGCAACTGGATGCTCATGGGGGTTCCTTTCAGTCTGTTGCTCCTGATGGGTTCTTATTACCTGCTGGTCCACCTGATGGTCCCGGTAAAGCGGAACGCGCTGGAATTTCCCCGCGAGGTCATCCGGCAGGAACTCGCCGCCATGGGCCGGATCACGCAGGCCGAAAAACGGGTACTGGGTATTTTCTGCATCACCGCGCTATTGTGGATTTTCCGGCAGCAATTGCAGCTGCTTCCCGGCCTGCAGGGCCTGAATGACACACAGATCGCCATATTCGGAGGCTTTCTAATGTATTTGGTGCCGGCAGCCTCCAAAGAAAATTCAGGGAAAGAGGTCGCTTTGCTCGACTGGAGCGATGCCCAAAGCATTCCCTGGGGAATCCTTCTCCTTTTTGGCGGAGGACTTGCCCTTGCCGCAGCCATGGAATCAAGCGGGATTCTGGAAACCACCGCCAATTATTTTTCACGTGGCGACGAGAAACCCTATTTAATGGTCGTATCCTTATTTAGTTTTTCTTCCGTGTTTCTCTCGGAATTGATGTCCAATACCGCGTTGGCTACCATTATGGTTCCTTTATCGGGCAGTATTGCTACTGGGTTAAACCTTCATCCCCTGCTGCTGGCTGCACCGGTTACCCTGGCGGCCAGTGCCGCCTTCATGCTTCCCATGGGCACGCCCCCGAACGCGATCGTTTTCGCAAGCGGACACATCTCCATCCGGCAAATGGTGAAAGCCGGATTCTTTCTGAATCTGCTGGCTATCCTGCTGATCAGTCTGTTTGCGACCTATGTGATGCCGTATTGCTTCAACCTCGGGTAGCAAAGGGGCCGGTCAAAAGGAAAAAGGGGCGCTGCTACCGCGAATTCGGATCTCCTGCTTTTTATCACCCTCGTACGACAGGCTAATCAGGACAATATCCATATGCTGGAAAGATTCGTCCAGGTAATTCGCATCGGCAAGGGGAATCCGCTCAACCGACCCGATGAAGGACTTATCCACCTTCATCGCCGATTTATCCTGGACCACTTTCTTATCTACCATCAGCAGAACGGAAGAAGGATCCTGTATCCCCAGGTACTGATCGAGGATTTGGTCGGCGGTAAGAAAAACCATATCCTCCTTCAGTGCAATATAAACCGCCTTTTCTTCCTTTGAAACGTGAAGTGATTCAATATTTTTTGGATTGATGTAACGGATCCGGTCCCTACTGGCTTCCACCGAATCCAGTTAATAAACCACCGGCTTTTCCGAATCAGCATGCTGTTGGATCTGTGCGAAACCGGTAAGGGGAATCAGAGCGAAGAATGTAAGGCCTATTTTATTCATCGTAGTGAATTTGAAGTTAAATCTACGAAAAAAACGGCACTGGTTCTGCTTCCCCCTCCTGCATAGGTAGCCTTCTTACCGCGTGGAAAACTTATAAATGCAAGTATGCGTATAGGTTTCCCCCGGATTCAGGACGACACTCGGAAAGTTCTCCTGGTTCGGCGAATTGGGGAAATGCTGGGTTTCCAGGCAGAAAGCCGTGCGGAAATCGTAGGCTTTGCCGCCCTTTCCGCTCACGGAACCATCCAGGAAATTACCGCCGTAGAACTGAATGCCCGGCTCGGTCGTGAACACTTCCATGTAGCGGCCGCTTTGCGGTTCCAGTACGCTTGCAGCCAACATCAGGCTGTCGGTCCCTTCACCGCGGTTGAGCACGTAGTTGTGATCGTAGCCGTTCCCGAATTGCAGCTGCTCGAAGTCGGCATCGATGCGCGAACCGATTTCAGTGGGTTGCTGAAAATCCATGGGCGTCCCGGCGACGCTGGCCAGCTCCCCGGTCGGGATCAGCGTTTGATCCACCGGCGTATACTGTCCGGCGTTGATCATCAAGACGTGGTCGTTGACCGATCCGTTCCCTGCTCCGTGCAGATTGAAAAAGGAATGGTGGGTCAAGTTGATGATGGTCGCCTGGTCGGTCTCGGCTTCGTAACTGATCTTGAATTCGTTGTCATCGGTCAGTTCGTAGATCATTTTCACATCCAGGTTACCGGGATAGCCTTCTTCCCCGTCTGCGGACAGGTAGTGGAATTCCAGCTTCTGGTCGCCCTGCTGCTTTACATCCCAGACAACCGATTCAAAGCCCTTGTTACCCCCGTGCAGGTGGTTGGGTCCGTTATTGGTCACCAGCGTGTATTCTTTCCCGTCCAGCGTGAATTTACCTCCTGCAATCCGGTTTCCGTAGCGTCCGATCACCGAACCGAAATACTTTTCGCTGGTATTCAGATAATCATCCAGATTATCAAATCCGAGGACAATGTCTTCAAAAGTTCCGTTTTTATCCGGTACGGCCAGGGCCACGACTTTTGCGCCGTAATTGGTTACGGCCATTTCTATTCCGTTTTTGTTTTTCAGAAAATACAGACTTACCTGCTTTCCATCCACCTCCTGGGTGAAAGCAGCCGTATCCAGCCGAATATGCTCCATAGTTGTTGTTTCTTCCTTTGCTTGCTTTGTATTGGTACAGGCACTTGCCGCAATGGCTGCCGCCATGATGAGTACATTACTTGCTTTCATGGGGTCAAGATACTAAGAAAATTATTATTCCGAATCTTTTACGCAACGAAATCCAACGGTTCCATTCCGCTCAAAGCCGGGCGAAACACGTAGCAGCTGTTGTCTGTAGTGCAATTCCCGCGGTCCGCCCTGTACGTACCACCAGCTGGATTGGGGGTTGAAAAACGAGCCGCCTTTCATTAGGATATACGAGTACGAGCCGCTGGTATACACGTCATTGGTCAACTGCCACACCGATCCGACCAGGTCTTCCAGGCCATAGGGATTAGCTCCTTTGGGATAACGACCCACCGGATCCATCAGGCCGTTACCCAGGTTACAGTAAACCGAATCGATGCCTTTGATCCGAAATACGGTCAGCGTACCGGTGACCGGCTCCTTCTCCCTGTAAATGGAAGTTTCCCGGCTCCATGGCCACTCGCGCAGGTCGGGTGTCTGCGCTGCGTACTGCCATTCCACTTCGGTGGGAAGTCGTTTGCCGGCCCATTCGGCAAAGGCCTGGGCATCTTCGTAACTTACATACACCACCGGATAATTTTCCTGCCCCGCAGGGATTATTCCATCGATCCAATGCTTGAGAAAATTCACGGTGTCATCCGGAAGATAGCCTGTTTCCCGAAGGAATTCACCGAACTGGGCGTTGGTGACCGGATGCCTGTCCATATAAAAGGGCCTCAGCTGATAATTCCAGCCTTCATTGTAATCCGGATACGGAATAAAACCGTCACCGCTGGTGGTGTGGAACACAAAATTCCCGGCCGGTATCTTCACCATCCCCTTCGGCGCCCGTTTTGCGGGGGAAGTAGGTTTCGACTGGCTTGTTAAGCGGGGGGTTCCGGCGGGAATTTCCACGATCCGTTCGTCCAGCAAAATATCGTCCCGGAATAATTGTACAATGAATTTGCCTTCGAATCGGCCGAAATGATCCATCAGACGGATTGTCCGGCTTGGTTCCGGTTTTAGCGCCAGCGGCTGTTTGCTGTAATCGGGTAGGCCCGCCCAGACTTTCACTGAAGTGGCTCTATCCAGCGCAGTTGCTTTAACCGAAATCCCCAGCAAGTCACTTTCCAGGCTGACCTCCAGCAGTTCCGGAAGACGGGCAATGCAATCCACTTCCCCTTCATTATTGCTACCCAACCAGGACCGGTTGAAGGCGTCGGTCTCCGCTTCGATCAGCCACTTTCCGTCGCGCTCCACCGGTTGTAGCTCCTTGTGATGCCAGAGATCCACAAAATGATAGCCCGCTTCGGGCTCCACTTCAAAAAGCAGACCCTTGTAGCCGGCCGGAACCAGGCTAAAAATGGTATACAGGGTCTTTTCACCTCCAGGCCATTTGTTCACGTACATGCTGTCGGCGCCGGTGGGAAGCAAGGGAACGTAGTCCGGAGCGGTAAAATTATCGGTGTTTTCCCGCAGAATACGGGAAGTGCGACCCAGGTAACGATATTGCTCGGTGACCCAGGAAGGCTGACCCGGCGCAAAGATATTCAGCTCTGTACCGTATCCGTTAAAAAAGGATAAGGCGAATTCACGCCGGATGGGTTCCTTGTACAGTTCCGCCACGCGGAAAATCGCGAAATCGGGTTTGATAAACTTGTTCAAATTCAGCATCGGTGGATAATACAGGGCATTGTGGACTCGCCCCGAAACGATACCCTGCATATCGCGGGGAACGGCCATGCCTTCACTGTACATCACCACGCCTTCTTTGACACTGTCTGCCGCATCCTGCAATTCCTGACTGGACGAGCCCCTTGTATCGAGCACAACACCGTCGGCGCCCGTAGCTGAAATCAGCCGGGCCAGGCCACTCAGGTGGCCCTCACTCCGGGTACTTTCATCCCAGGGATTGTAACAGACAAAGAACGCGGCCCCTTTGTCACGGCAATTGTCCGCTAGTTTCCGCACGCCCGCCAGCCCGCCGGGAAGATCCCTGAACAGATCGAACTGATTGCGCGCATCCACACCCAGGGTGGGCCAGGTCGGCCAGACCCCGATCGCGTCGTCCCCTCCATAAAGCTTTTCCCCTCGGGCCAAAAATTCGTCCAGCCGGTAGCTGCGGGATTCCGGATCATAAAAAAACTTGTCCCAGGCCATGATCAGATGCATCACATAGGAATGCCGGATCCAGCGAAGGTCCTCCCGTTCGAAAAGCTGGTTGTTGAATTCCCGGACATCGTACAGATGCCGTTCCTGAAATAATTTCCGAAGCCCTTCCTGCCAGGATCCGGCATACAGGTCGGCATAAAAATGGTAGGAAACGCTTCCTCCCGGATACAACACGGTTTCGAAGCGTCTGCGCTGTCCCTCTTTCAGGCTTTCGTGGTCGCGACGGACCAATGCGCAGACTCCCCGGCCGCCGGAAAGCTCCACACCGGCATACCCCAGCTCCCAGGCATTATCGGGAACAATCACATTCACGGGCGCGTAACCGGGCCGGAAAAGATAGGTCCGGGAAAGCCCGTGTTTACCCTGGCCGGTTATATACACGTGCCTTGGGGAAGTACCGAAGGGCACCACGTTCTCCAGGATCACCGTATCGGTTGAATTATTTTTGAAACGCAAGCGTCCCTGAAACCCCGGCCAGATCGCCGAATCGGCCTCAAAGCGGATTTCCAGTTTATCGGAAACCGCATCAGGCCCCTCGACCCGATAGGTCTCACCATCCAACACGTAAGAAAGGAACACCAAGGGCTCCTCCGCGTCGAGTACTTCGCCGTTCTCCAATTGGAACCGGAGGCTTTTTCCATCGAAGCCGATCCCTTTCAGAGCCTGGGCGTACGCGGAAAAACTTCCAGTAAAGAGCAGTAGGGAGGAAATCAGGAAAACTCTCATCGTATTATCTTAAGTATTCATCAATCAGCAGACGCGCCATGATGGCATCCCAGATGTAATTGGAAGGGGAATTCAACACGGTGTTATCCGGGCTGTAGGATTCCCAGAAATTGTGATTCAGGGAAAGCTGCGTTTTTACGGCAAGCATCATCTTGCCGGCCAGCTCGCTGGCGACCTCGTGGTAGCCGTAATTACGCAGTCCGTCGTATACCATGTAATCCCATAGGAGCCATACCGGTCCGTTCCATTTGCAGCAATAATCCACATCGGCGCTATACCACTCGTCCCGGGCGGAAAGCGTGGGCACTCCGTATTGCCGCCAGAACGTGGTGGTATCAAGCAGCTGCTTTACCAGTTTTTCGGCCCGTTCCGGGGGGGCCGCTTCGGCCCACAGGGGAAGGAACCCAATGATTTCCTTTCGACGCAGATCGCGGCTAAGGTACTTAAAGGAGTGATCTTCTTTATTTACATGGTAATAGAATTCGCTTTCTTCGTCCCACATGCGTTCGTTCACCAGTTCCGTAATCCGGTCGGCTTGCTTCTGCCACCTTTTGGCTTCCCGCTGCTTTCCCAGGGCGGATGCCATTTTAGAAAGGCTCCGCATTTCCTTGATGACCATCACACTCAGATCCAGGCATTCGAGGTCGTCGGAAATATCTTCCTTATCCACATCCAGATAGCGTTCCTTGGAAACCTGGAAAACGACATTGTACCAATCCCTGACATTTTCTATGATGCCGTAAGGTCCCCATTCAAAGGTGCCATCGCCGTCGGTATCGCGGTTTTTGATAAGCCATTCCACATAATGTGATCCGGAACGGTAGGCTTCCTCCAAAAAAACGCGGTCTTCGCTCACCTGATACACCTCCCAGTTGATCCAGCTGAAGAAGGGCGCAGACGTGGTAGGCATGCCTTTATGGGGGTAATCCTGGGCTCCCCGGGGCCCATGACGGTAGGCGATTAATCCGTCTTCCCCCTGCTGTTCCATGTAAACGCGTTGCGAGCCTTGGGCGGACTGCGGATCCAGCCAGGCATAGGCCAGCATGGAAAGGGACTCGTGCAGTACCTGATGCCCGTGGCCCCACCCCCAAAGCGGATTTCGCGAAAAAACGTAGTAATTATGCGAGGTTTTTCCCTCGGGAGGCAACATGCTGCCGCGGGCCAGGTTGAAGGCACTCAGGTAGACCATTTTCTCCTCCGGTGTTTTGAAATCGATCCGTGGAACGCGTGAGAACAGGCGTACATTTGCATCCAGAAAAGGCTGCAGGGACGCGCCTTTCAGTTTTTCAATCTCCGCCTGCAGCCTGTCGGCATTTTCTTTCTGATCCTGCCAACCCCGGAAATAGCGGATGTTGCGGGACTCACCCGGCGCCAGTTCAAAGCGGGTCTGCAGGGCCACAAAATCCACGTACCCGCTTTCCGCCAGATTCAGCGAATCGTTGTAGCGGTCTTCGGAATAATAGTCGGTCTTGACTGCCACATAGAAGTCATCCATATTGCCCCGGTATCCACCGTGGGAGTCGGGTACTACATTCATGGTAAACAGGTCCCTTGTCTCGGTCGGATACGGCGCCGCCGCGTACAGGTTGCTGATCAGGCGTTTCCGGCTTTCCCGGTGCTCTAAAATGTAGGTTCCACCCTTGGTATACCGACGAATCCGAAGGGAGTCGTTACCCAGATTAAGAACCGGGTAAATCTTCAGGGAGAGCGTATCGCCGGTGGTGTTCCGGATCTGCAGGTCGGCGATGGCCAGGGAGGAACTGTAAACCAGAAACGTTTCCGACACGTGCAGTCCCTTCACCGGCTGGTATTCCAGCAACGCCATGTCCGGAAAGGAAGCTTTAACCACGGGCCGGCGATAAAACTGGCCGGTTTTGTCAATGGCTACCTTATTGACCATCCAGATTGCAAAGAATTCGCCAGCCTGGTCACCGGCATAGCTCAAGGGTTTATCCGGGGAGTAATAATTCATTTTGTAAGCCTTGTCGCCATACAGCCTGGAGCGCTCCATCGCGGCCGCATAGGTGGTGTACACCGGATCATCGAAAGCAGCGTCCAATAAGAGGTAGGGATCATTCAGACTTAGTTCTCCGATGCGGACCGTCCCGCCGGAGGCTTGCCGTTCTTCGGCCGGGGAGTTGGCTGGCTGTGCAGCGGCCATGCAGGCGGTAAAAAGCAGCGATGTGATCAGGCAGGTGATTTTCATCATATATCTGTGGTTGTCAAAGTTTGAAGACGCGCTACCGGGCGGAAACGTCCATCATCATTCGATTGATGATGCCGGCCCAGATATAGGTCTTGTGGTATCCACCCCAGATTTCATCCGGGCTGTAAAATTCCCAAAGGTTGTGATCCTGTTTAAGCACGCCGATCATTCCGGCGGCCACACGATCCACCAATTCCTTTGCTTCCTCTTTGTATCCGTAGTTGAGCAGCCCCTGCATCACCAGGTAATTCCATTCCACCCACACCGGTCCGTTCCAATAGCCTTTGGGCTTATAATAACTGTCTGCGGCCGAAAGAGAAGGTACTCCGTAGGGTCGCCAGAACTGTTGCGGATCGGTGAGTTTCTCCACCAGGAGTTGGGCCTGTTCAGGGCTCGCCACGCCTGCCCAGAGCGGTAAAAAGCCAATAATCTCATCCCTTTTCAGATCACCGGGTGATTGGTGGCTAAACGAATGGGTGTCCTTATCCACATGATAGTAAAAGCCGTTTTCAGGATCCCAGAAGGTTTCATTGATCAGGCGGGTCCGTTTTTCATGATCGGCCTTCCAACGACCCGCTTCGTCTTCCCGGCCCAGTTCCCGGGCCATGGCTTCCAGCGATTTGGCTTCCATCACCAGCATGCAGTTCAGATCCAGGCCTTCAAATTCAGCCGGCCAGCCCACTTCGTCCCATACGGCCACCTGGGAATCCCGGACCGACTCG
>JAJUHF010000009.1 GCA_029268045.1 Anseongella ginsenosidimutans | reverse complement strand
CCGCAGGAGAACAAGGAGTACCACGCACGTAACGATTTACTTTGGAAGGGCATTCTGGAAGAGCTGTTCGAGGACTTTCTGCGTTTCTTTTTCCCCGAGGCGGATAAGCGCTTCGACTTCAACCGGGGCTTTGAGTTTCTCGATAAAGAGCTGGAACAGATCTTCCCGCCCGAGGAGGACCGGTTTGCTCCCCGGCATGTAGACAAACTGGTCAAAGTGCATACCCGGGAGGGGCACGATGTGGAGATCCTGCTTCACTGCGAGGTGCAAGGGTCCAGGCAGGCAAACTTTCCCGAGCGGATGTTCCGCTATTACGCCCGGTTATGGGATAAATACCCCCGGCCCATCGCCGCCATTGCC
Source organism: Anseongella ginsenosidimutans (assembly GCA_029268045.1). Lineage (GTDB taxonomy): Bacteria > Bacteroidota > Bacteroidia > Sphingobacteriales > Sphingobacteriaceae > Anseongella > Anseongella ginsenosidimutans_A. The sequence goes on along the minus strand of JAJUHF010000009.1, from coordinate 50,857 downwards.
ATCCTGACCGACGGGAACAGGCGCTTTCGCCCCGCCTGCTACGAGCAGTCCTTTTTGGGCACCAGCCTGCGTTACCGCTTTATCTGCTATAAAGTGTTGGACCAGCCGGATGCCGAACTGGAAAAAAGTGAAAACCCCTTCGCCATGGTGATCCTGACGGTGAAGGCGGCATTGAAAGCACAAAAGCTGGGTGAGAAAGGGCTGTATCGTTTAAAAATGGAGCTGGCCCGCCGCTTACACGCCAAACAGATTCCAAATAAGAAGCAGCGCGCCCTGATGAACTTCTTGCGCTTTTACCTGCGTTTCCGGCAGGACGCATTGAACAGGAAATTTGAAAACGAACTAACAGAATTAACTGGGAGGACCAATACCATGGGAATTGAAGAATTATTGCTGATGCAGGCCCGCCTGGAGGGGGAAGCCACAGGCGAAAAAAGAGGCGAGAAACGAGGTGAGAAACGAGGTGAGAAACGAGGGGAGAGAATAGGTGAGAAACGGAAGGAACAAGCCTTCCTGCGTAATCTGATTAAAGAAACAGATTTCGATGACCGGAAGATCGCACTGCTGGCAGGAGTCGAAATGGACGACGTAAAAAAAATCCGTTCACAAATTCATTAAGTGCGCGCGGCTACTTAAGCCGCGCACACGGATGTCTTTGGAGGATTAGATCCCGATAAGTAAACGTGCAGGGTCTTCAAGCAGTTCCTTGACACGATAGAGGAAGCTCACCGATTCCTTGCCGTCAATCACGCGGTGATCATAGGAAAGGGCTACAAACATAACCGGACGGATCACGATTTCCTTATTCACAACCACCGGGCGTTCCACGATATTGTGCATTCCCAGGATTGCCGATTGCGGAGCGTTGATAATGGGGGTTGACAGCATGGAACCAAATACGCCACCATTGGTAATGGTAAACGTGCCTCCCGTCATTTCTTCAATCGTCAGCTTTCCGTCCCGGGCCTTTACAGCAAGCTCCACCACCTGGGACTCAATTTCATGCAGTGAAAGATGCTGTGCATTCCGGATCACGGGAACAACAAGCCCCCGGGGAGTCGACACGGCGATCGAAATATCCACATAATCATGATACACAAGCTCGTCGCCGTCAATACGTGCGTTTACTGCCGGGAACTCGCTCAGGGCCTGGCAGCAAGCCTTACTGAAAAAGGACATAAAACCAAGGCCTACACCGTATTTTTCCTTGAACTTGTCTTTATATTTCGCGCGTAATTCCATTACCCCCGACATATCCACCTCGTTGAAGGTGGTAAGCATCGCTGTATCGTTTTTTACCTCCACCAATCGCCTGGCAATGGTTTTACGAAGGCTGGACATGCGCTCACGACGCTCGTTGCGGGAACCGGAACGATCCTCACTCCCCGAAACATGTCCGGTTTTGGATTGGGTTTGTTGCGAATCGGCAGAAGATTGGCTCGCCGTTTGGGTTTCTTTCGGAGCCGTAGCCTTTAACGCGTCTTCTTTGGTAACGCGTCCGTCCTTTCCCGTTCCATTGATCGAGGCCGGGTCGATTCCCTTTTCCGCAAGTATTTTTGCCGCCGCCGGAGAAGGGATTTTGTCACCGGAGGTTTCTTTGGAAGACGGTTCTGACTGCGTTTCTTTTTCCGCCGCACCTTTCTTTTCTTCCTCAGAAGAAGCCGCTGCCGCGTCCGAAGTAGCTTTCGAAGCTCCTTCTCCCTCTTCAATTACACAGACCACTTCCCCAATGGGAATCGTGTCTCCTTCCTGAGCTTTGATACGGAGGATGCCCGCCTGTTCAGCCGTCAATTCAAAGGTGGCCTTGTCTGATTCCATTTCAGCAATTACCTCATCCATTTCAACGTAATCACCGTCATTTTTCAGCCAGCTCGCCAAGGTTACTTCGTTGATCGATTCGCCTACAGACGGAACCTTCATTTCTACGCTCATATAATTAGTTTTTTAGTATTAAGTCTCAGTAAGCAGGTAATACATGCGATGGTATGTATTCCTAATCCGTTTTTATTGCCTTTTTGGTTGTTTTATGGACTTTCCTCTTTACTTCCTGGTTCATTTCCTTTACCGGCTCGCCGAACGCCTTGGCAATAATCTTCAGCTGCTGGGCGGTGTGTTGTTTTGCGTACCCGGTAGCCGGACTGCTGCTTTCCCGTCTTGCGATCACATCCAGGTTCCGCTTGCGGAATTTTCTGGAAATATACGGCCAGGCTCCCATGTTTTCGGGCTCTTCCTGAACCCAGAAAAATTCCTTGGCGTGTTTGTACTTTTCGCGGATCTTTTCGATCTGATCAATTGGGGTTGGATAAAGCTGTTCCACCCGGATGATCGCTACATCCTTCCGATCCTCGCTCTCCTGGGCTTCCAAAAGATCATAATAAATCTTTCCGCTGCACAAAAGGACCCGTCGTACGTCCTTTACCGAAACATTTTCGTCGTCAAGTACCTCCCGGAAACCGCCTTTGGTAAAATCTTCCATCGGACTGACGCATTTGGGATGCCTCAACAGGCTTTTCGGGGTGAAAATCACCAGCGGCTTCCGGAAATCCCGTTTCACCTGGCGCCGTAATACGTGGAACAACTGCGCCGGTTTGGTGCAATTTACGATCTGCATATTGTTTTCGGCACACAATTCGAGAAAACGCTCCACACGTGCCGAAGAATGCTCCGGTCCCTGCCCTTCGTACCCATGGGGCAATAACAATACCAACCCGTTCTGGCGATTCCACTTTTTCTCTGCACTGGCCAGGAATTGGTCGATGATCACCTGCGCGCCATTTGCAAAATCACCAAATTGAGCCTCCCAGAGAATCAGCGCGTGAGGCAGTGCCATGGCATACCCGTATTCGAACCCCAACACCCCAAATTCGGAAAGATGGGAGTTGTAGATCTGGAACGGCGCCTGATCTTCGGAAAGATGCGCCAGCGGCGTGTATTCTTCATCGGAATCTTCCACTTTGACAATTGCGTGCCGGTGTGAAAACGTTCCCCGCTCCACATCCTGTCCACTCATCCGGACCCGGTGCCCTTCCAGCACAAGCGAGCCGTAGGCAAGAAGTTCTGCCATTGCCCAGTCCAGCACCTTGGTATCCCGCACCATCTTGATGCGTTCATCGTAAAGCCGGACTATTTTTTTGAAGAAGGTCTTGTCCTTGGGAAGGGTGTTCATCTTTATCCCGATGTCCACGATGGTCTCTTCGGCCACGGCGGTATCGGGGGATCTCAGAAAATCGTCCGCGTTGGCAAAACGGTACCCGGTCCATGCACCCCCCAGCATCGGCTTGACCGTAGTGGGCGGTTCCTGTTTCACCTCGTCCAGGCGCTCCTGGAGCATCTTGCGGAAATCGCGCTCCATTTCCTTGGCCATTTTGGCATCCACACTTCCCTGAGCGATGAGCTTATTTACATAAATCTCCCGGGGGTTCGGATGCGCCGCAATGGCCTTATAGAGGGTGGGTTGCGTAAAGCGGGGCTCATCCGATTCGTTGTGACCGTATTTCCGGTAACAGAGAATATCGATGAATACGTCGTTATGGAATTGCTGCCGGTACTCCATGGCCATCTGAATGGCATGAACCAGCGCTTCCACATCGTCCCCGTTCACATGAAAAACCGGCGAAAGCGTCACTTTCGCGATGTCCGTACAATAGGTGCTGGAACGGCCGTCGCGGAAATTGGTGGTAAAGCCAACCTGGTTATTGATGACCAGGTGGATAGACCCGCCCGTGCGGTAGGCTTCCAGCTTTGCCATCTGAATCACCTCGTATACCACGCCCTGACCTGCGATGGACGCATCGCCATGAATGAGAATGGGAGCAAGCTTGTTCAGGTCTCCGCCGTATTTGAAATCAATCTTTGAACGCGCCATCCCCTGGGCTACGGGATCCACCGCTTCCAGGTGGGATGGATTTGGGCACAGACTTAGGTGCACCTTCCTCCCGTTCATGGTGTCCACGTCATTGGAAAATCCAAGGTGATATTTCACATCTCCGCCGTAGGGATCTTCCACCGAATAGCTCTTCCCCTCAAACTCGCTGAATATTTCCTTATAGGTCTTATTCAGGATGTTTGCCAATACATTCAGGCGACCCCGGTGAGCCATTCCGATGACAAATTCCTCAATGCCCAGCTCGGAGCCTTTTTCAATGACGGCATCCAACGCGGGAATGAGACTTTCCGCCCCTTCGAGGGAAAAACGCTTTTGCCCCAAAAACTTGGTATGCAGGAAGTTTTCAAAAACAACGGCCTGATTCAGTTTATGAAGGATCCGCTTTTTCTGCTCGGTCGTAAATTCGGTCCGGTTGCGGGTAGTTTCCATCCGGTCTTCGAACCACTTCATCTTAAGCGGATTCCGAATGTAACGATATTCCACGCCAATAGACTGGCAGTAGGTATCCTCCAGCAACTGGTAAATATCCCGCAGGGTTGCCGGCCCAAGTCCTACCTGAACCCCGGCATTGAATACCGTATCCAGGTCCTCATCGCTTAAACCGAATGTTTCCAGCTCCTTCCCGGGATAATATTTCCGCCGTTCCCGAACGGGATTGGTCTTTGTGAACAGGTGTCCCCTGGAACGAAATCCATTGATCATATCCAGGACCCGGATTTCTTTGATAAAATGTTCCGGAGTTTCCTCCGTGCCGGATGGACCGGCAGGTTCCCCGCCAGCCGCTTCCCGCCGTCCAAGATCAAAACCTTCGAAAAACTTTTGCCACTCCACTTCTACCGAAGCGGGATCATCTTGATACGATTTATAAAGGGATTCAATATAAGATGCGTGCGCGTTGGTCAGGTATGAAAGATTATCCATTCGTCTGTATCCGTATACGGAACAAAATTAATAAATTAACATGTAAAAAAAACATTTCCCTGATGGGAATGCATTCTGATGAATTCCGGCAAATCCCGGATGTCTTTAAGTGTATGCAGGTATTCGTTTTCCTCTACTTTGTTACACTTGATCAGCGGACCTGTCAGCAGCACCGGAATACGGGGAATCGCTTTCTGGATTTTCCTTACCAGACAGTTCAGATCACCGTAAATGGTATCGGAAGTAAGTGTTGTGAATACGTAATTGGGCTGGTAGTAGTTAACGACTTGCTCGAGCTCGGTGAGCGGCAGGTCCGGACCGAGGTAGAGTACATGTTGGCCCCGGGCCTTCAGCAGGTAGTTGGCAAATAATAAACCTACCTCATGGGTTTCACCTTCCGGAAGGAACAGAAGGTATTTCCGGGCCACTTCGGAATTGACCGTGGGAAGCTCATCAATGGCACACAACAGTTTCTGTTTGATCAGATGCTTGATGAAGTGTTCATGCACCGGGTTGACCGTTCCCACCTGCCACATGAGCCCGATCCGATGCATAAAAGGGAATACCACCTCGGTGAAAGTCTGTTCAATTCCCATCACCGCGATGCAAGAAGATAGCGTCCGGTTAAACTGAAGCTCGTCCAGCTTCAGGGTGGCTGTACAGAGCGCATTCGCTTTGTCGCACGCGTGATCGTTTTCAGTCAACTCCAGGATCAGCTCATGCATTTCCTGTTCGCTTAACTCGGCTATCTTCGAAATCCGGAAGCCGTTTTCAAGTAGGGTTGAAATGTTGAGAAATTTTTTAAGGTCGGTGTTATCGTAATACCGGATATTGGTTTCGGTACGTTTGGGAGGCACCAGATTGTATCGTTGTTCCCAAATTCGGATGGTATGCGCCTTAATGCCCGTCAAGCATTCAATGTCTCTAATCGAAAACTTTTTCACTTCCCAAGATCTTACATAATACTATACATCGCCATCAGGAAAATTGTTTTTACAAACCTCCTTGCCGCCTGGGGCGAAACAATTTACAGATCAAAACCATCCCGTTGCCGAAATGTTTATTAAAAACGGAAAAACCTTAAGGATGGAAAAGAAAGCCACGCAGGAACGAATCAAGGAGGCCTATCTGGATCACGTGCTTACGCAGAATGCAAAACCTGTGTCGGTTTACGCGTTTATGAAAAAGCTAAGGCTTTCCGAAAAGGTATTTTATACGCACTTCACCTCGTTCGACGACCTGGAGGCGACGCTATGGGACGAGCTTTTCAGGGAAACCCGCTCGGCGGTGACCGGCTCGGCTGAATTTGCTTCCTTCAATGCCAGGGAAAAGACCCTGAGCCTGTTTTATGGTTTCACCGAATCGATGAAACCCAGCCGCAGTTTCATACAATATAGCATCAGGCAATCTCCGGCATTTCCGGGGGAACCACGCGTACTTCGCAAAGTCCGCCGGTCCTTTCAGGAATTCTGCGAGCAAGTCATCGCGCAGGGATTGGAATCGGGCGAATTAAGCCGTCGAAAACACCTCGATCACCGGTACAAGGACGCGCTATGGCTTCAATTTGTCTTCATAATCCGCTTCTGGACAAATGATACGAGCGCGGATTTTGAGAAAACAGATGAGGCTATCGAAAAAGGAGTTCAGCTAACATTCGACCTGATGGGACACAGTCCACTTGATAATCTGGTGGAATACGGAAAATTTCTTTTCCGGAACGCGAGGTTTGTCTATGAAAGAGCAAAATAGCATTCCCCGTTCCCGGATTGGCCGGTCGGGGAAATTCATCGGTACCGGCATCCGGATCGGTGGGAATTACCTGAAACACTATTCGAAAAAACTGATCAATCCGGACCTGGACCGGGAAGAACTGAATAAGGATAATGCCGAAGATATTTATCGTTCACTCAGCGAGTTGAAAGGAAGCGCGCTCAAGGTGGCCCAGATGCTCAGCATGGATCGAAACCTGCTTCCCAAAGCCTACACCGATCGCTTTTCGATGGCGCAGTACAGCGCCCCTCCCCTTTCCGGTCCATTGATTGTCAAAACCTTTACCCGGCATTTCGGCGCTCCTCCATCGGCATTATACGATGAATTTGATTTGCATTCCTCCAATGCGGCTTCCATTGGACAGGTGCACCGTGCCCGTCTGAACGGGCGGGAATTGGCGGTCAAGGTGCAATACCCCGGCGTGGCCGAAAGCATCAGCTCCGATTTGAAAATGGTTAAGCCGTTCGCGTTGAAACTCATGGACGTCAGTGAACGGGAACTCCAGGTGTACATGCAGGAAGTGGAGGAAAAACTGCTCGAAGAGACCGATTACGAACTGGAATTGGAGCGCTCGCAGTATTTTACGGCCCAATGCAGGCTGCCGGATGTCGTTTTCCCCGGCTACTATCCGGAACTATCCTGTAAAAAAGTACTGACAATGGATTGGCTGGAGGGCGTACACCTCAAAGAGTTCCTGGAAAGCGGACCGTCGGCGGAAGCAAGAAATCGGATAGGCCAGGCGCTTTGGGATTTTTATAACTTCCAGCTCCACGAACTGCGCGCTGTTCACGCAGACCCGCATCCCGGAAACTTCCTTATTCTTCCCGGAAACCGGCTGGGTATCCTTGATTTTGGCTGCATAAAAGAGATTCCCGAAGATTTCTACACGCCCTTCTTTTCCTTTGTCTGTGCAAACCCCGTATCGGATAAAAATGAAACCATCGCCCGTTTCCGTCAGATGCAGATGATTCTTCCCGGTGACAGCGACAGTCAGGTGGCCTTTTATTACCGGCATTACCGGGAAATGATTGACCTGTTCGCCCTTCCCTACAGATCGGGTGCGTTCGATTTCGCCCGCAACGACTATTTCAACGCGCTGTACGGCTACGGCGAAAAGGTCACTAAAATGAAAGAATTCAAGCAGGCCAGGGGGGTAAAGCATTTCATCTACATGAACCGGACCTTATTCGGGCTATACAACATCCTGAACGAGCTCGGGGCTCGCGTCCGCACCGACACCTACCTCCCGCGCGTGGCAAACGACGCCACGCCGGTAACAGCATTGTGAACTTCAGTTTAAAACCAAATGGAACGACGCAAGTTGTTCAAGATGTTATGGATCAACATGTTCATATGCGGAAAAGTGTACTCATTGCCGGAGGAAGCGGCCTGGTTGGAAGTCGCCTCACGCGACTTTTGCTGGAACGGGATTACTGTGTGTCCTGGCTTAGCCGCTCGAACTGGCATAAAACCTCCTTCTGTGTTTTTCACTGGGACCCGGTCAAGGGAACCATTGAGAAAAGCGCGATTGAGCAGGCCGACCATGTAATCAATCTGACCGGCGCCAATCTGAACGCGCGCTGGACCCCCGAACGGAAGAAACTGATTGTTGACAGCCGGGTGAAGAGTACGGATCTGCTTTTCAAAACGATCCGGGAAACCCAAAACAAGGTGCAGACCTACCTATCCGCATCGGGAACAAGTTATTACGGCAACCGGGGGGACGAATGGCTGACGGAAGACTCGCCGGCGGCGGATGATTTTCTTGGGACCTGCTGTCAACGCTGGGAAAAAGCCGCCTGCCAGATGGAGTCGCTGGGAGTCCGCACCGTGCGTATCCGGACCGGCATGGTCCTGTCTTCCAACGGCGGAGCGCTTCCTGTGCTTGCCCGGCCGGTAAAGGCGGGTGTCGGCGCCGCGTTGGGATCGGGAAAACAATGGGTAAGCTGGATCCACATTGACGACCTTTGCAGACTGTATATCCATGCCTTGGAAAACAAGGATTTAGAAGGTGCCTTCAATGGAGTCACGCCCCAGCCGGTACGGCATAAGCACCTGATCAAAGAAATTGCGAAAACGCTTCACAAACCACTCTGGCTTCCCCATGTCCCGGCCTTTGCGCTGCGTGCTGTGCTTGGTGAAATGAGTTCGGTGGTGTTGGACAGCACCCGGGTTTCCCCGAAACACACACTGGAATCGTCTTTTAGGTTTCAGTTTGCGGAACTGCCGTCTGCCCTGGCTGAAATTTACCGGTGAGCCGTTCCGGCCGGAACCGCTTCCTATTTACTGCCTACTTTCAACAACTCCACCTCGTAAACCAAAACCGAAAATGGAGGTACGGTGGTTTGATAGGGTGTATCTGTCACAAAACTCGCCGACCCATATCCGACCAGGGAAGGCAGGATCATGAATATTTCTCCCCCTTCGCCAATGGAAGATACGCCCAATTGGAAGCCGATGGGTTGGCGCGTATAGTTCATTTCCACCGAATCCCCTTTTACGAAAATGGAATCGGTCAATAGCCTCCCTTCGTAGTTCACCGTGATTAGGGAGGAATCGGCAGTGGGGCGCCGGGTCGTATCGCCTAAGCTGAGGATTTTATAGTGGATGCCACTGTTGGGATCGTAATCAAGCGAAAGTCCGTTTTTTTCAATGTACGCTTTGATTTTCTCCTGATCGGCATTATTCTGATCCGCATAATCGTCATTGAGGCAGCCACTCAGTAGTCCAATCATTAAGGCAATTAAAACCAGTAGTTCTCTCTTCATCAAAATCACACTTTTTACAAGCTCAGCAGGATGTCCCGTAGCGGGTCCAAACTACTTTCAATCCGAATACTTTTTTTTGTTTTATCCAGGCAAGCCGCCAGGCGATCGGGCATCGGAATCTCCTGCTGCAGGATATCTTCCACGATGTCCCTGAATTTTGCCGGATGGGCGGTCTCAAGGAAAACGCCGGTAACCTCCCTGTTTTCCCTCCTATACGAATGCAGTCCGGCAAACGCTACAGCCCCATGGGGATCAAGGACATATCCGCATTGGGCATACACGTTGCGGATGTATTCTTTTGTTTCCTCATCACTGTAGGCGTATCCCGTCATGATCTTCCGGAACGACTCCGGATCGTATTCAAATAACGCGGCCATCCTTGCAAAATTGCTGGGAGCGCCTACATCCATCGCATTGCTGATCGTTGCCAGGGAAGGCCTCGCACGGTATTGCCCGGTTTTCAGGTATTCCGGTACCACATCGTTCCGGTTGGTTGCCGCGATAAACCGGTGTACAGGCAGACCCATTTTCCAGGAAAACAGGCCGGCTGTCAGGTTTCCGAAATTACCGCTGGGTACGGAGAATACCAGCGGCTTCCGGCGGTCTTCCAACTGGGCAAAGGCATGGAAATAATAGAACATCTGCGGAAGCAGCCGCGCGATATTAATTGAATTGGCCGAAGTGAGTTGCAGGGCAGCCGCCAGGGACGGGTCTGCAAACGCTTCCTTCACCATCCGCTGGCAATCGTCGAAGGTGCCTTCGACCTCTACCGCGGTAATGTTGCCGCCCAAGGTGGTTAATTGCTGTTCCTGGATAAAACTGACGCCGCCTGAAGGATACAGAAGACATACTTTTACCCCCGGCACGTTGTAAAAACCCTGAGCCACGGCACTTCCGGTGTCGCCCGAGGTCGCTACCAGCACGGTGATCTCCCGATCGAGATGGGCTGTCAGGTGAGCCATGGTGCGAGCCAGAAAACGGGCGCCAAAATCCTTGAACGCCAAGGTGGGCCCGTGAAAAAGCTCCAGCGCGTAGACTCCCGGCTGCACCGCTGCCAGGGGGGCATCCATTTGCAGGGCTCCGCTTACGATCTCTTCCAATGCGTCATCTCCGATGGACCCTTGCAGAAACCGGCGGGCTACCTGGAAAGACATCTCTGTAAAGGAAAGCCGATGGATGGTCGAAAAGAATTCCGCCGGCAGGACAGGAAAGGCCGAGGGCATGTACAGGCCGCCATCGGGAGCGATGCCCTGAAGAACCGCCTCCGAAAACGAGGTTTTAATCTGGGGATTGTTGGTACTGTAAAAAAACACGGTGCTATTTTTAAATGGAGGACCCGCTGTGAACAGCTGAAGGCCCCTGGTTGTTAATAGCCGAAATATAAAGGTCGCTCTCAATATGCATCCCGGAAAAGACCGATTGCATGGCGCGTCCGGCCGCTTCGATCTGTGAGCGATCATTGCCAAGCGCAAAGACCGACGGACCGGAACCGGAAATACTGCAGCCGAGGGCGCCGGACTCCAGGGCCGCCTGTTTGACTTCCTCAAAACCGGGGATCAACAGGGAACGAACCGGTTCAATGATCACGTCCTTCATGGAACGCCCGATCAGACCGTAGTCCCCCTTCATCAAGCCGGCGATCAGACCGCCGATATTCCCCCATTGCACAATGGCATCTTCCAGGCGGATCTCCTTCCGCAGTATCTTTCGTGCATCTTCTGTGCGGATCTCAATGTGTGGATGGATTACCGCGCAGCAAAGTTCACCGGGAGCAGGAATCCGGACCAAGTCCAACGGATCGTAGCCCCGGATGAGGACAAAGCCGCCCAACATGGCCGGGGCCGCGTTATCGGCGTGCGCCGCACCGCATGCCGCGCGTTCCGCCTCCAGGGTAAACGGAATGAGTTCCTCCCGGGTTAATGGCTCACCCAGCAGGGTGTTTGCGGCTACCACCCCTGCCACCGCGCTGGCCGCACTGGAACCCAATCCACTTCCCAAAGGAAGCGCCTTTTCGAGCGTGATCTCCACACCCCGTTTTTCTCCCAGATGGTTCAGCAAATGCCGGATGGCCACGCCCGCGGTATTTTTGTCTGCATCCAACGGTAACCTTCCGCCGTCTCCGGTAATGGAGCGGATTCTGACCTCATTCCCTTCGCCGAACCGGGCGGTTACCGTGTCCCCGGGTTGCTCCAGGGCAAAGCCCAAAATATCAAAACCGCAGGCGACGTTCGCCACCGTAGCGGGGGCAAATACAGTTACTTCTTTCATTAAGATCGTTTTCTTTATTCCAGGGAGTAGTTGGCAATCCGTAGGATATCGGCAAACACACCGGCTGCGGTCACTTCCGCTCCAGCGCCCGGCCCTTTGATGACCAAGGGACGTTCCCGGTAGCGACTGGTCGTGTAGGAAATGATATTATCACTTCCCGACAGATCGTAGAATGGATGATCCGACCCCACCGCACGAAGCCTCACACTGGCCCGGCCGCCTTCAAGCGTGGCGATGTACCGAAGCCTCTTCCCCTCCTTGGTGGCTCGTTCGGCTTTCTGCAGAAAATATCCGTCGGATTTTTCAAGCTCCGAAAAGAACGCGTCGACCGAGGCAGCTTCCCTGCAGTTTTCCGGTACGAGGTTTTCCACTTCGACATCCTTCAGCTCCAGATCCTCACCCACCTCCCTGGCAAGAATGAGAATTTTGCGAGCCACATCCATTCCATTCAGATCCTCCCTCGGATCCGGTTCGGTCAGCCCTTTCACACGGGCGTCCCGGACAACCTGGCTGAACCGCATTCCGGCTGCAAAAGTATTGAAAATATAACTAATGGTACCTGAAAGCACGGCTTCTATCTTCAACACCTGGTCGCCGCTGTTGAGCAAATCGTTCAGCGTATTGATCACAGGCAGACCGGCGCCGACATTGGTCTCATACAAATATTTCACCCCAAACCGGGAGGAGGCCCGGCGCAATTCACGGTATTCATCGAGGGATCCCGAATTGGCTCTTTTATTGGGCGTTACGACGGATATGCTCCGGTCCAGCACGCGCTGATAAAAGGTGACCACTTCGTTGCTGGCCGTGCAATCTACAAAAATACTGTTGGGCAGGTTCAGTTCTTCGATCCGTTCCACAAACCGGCCGATATCCGCGGGATCACCTGCCGCAAGACGCTCCTCCCAGGCCTGGGGATCAATCCCTTGTTCTTCGATTAGCATGTGCCGGCTGTTGGCCAATCCGCTCAAACGGATGGCGATGGATTGCTGCGTTCCGATGCGTTCTTTGTTTTTCCGGATGATCGAAAGCAGCGTGCTGCCCACCAATCCGGTGCCCACCAGGAAAACCGGGATGGTTTTGCGATCGGATAGGAAAAAGGCCTCGTGAAGCGCATTCAGCGCTTTCGCTTCGTCCCGTTGGGAAACCACGGCTGAAATATTCAATTCCGAGGACCCCTGTGATATGGCGAATACGTTAATGCCGTTCCTTCCCAGGGCCCGGAACATCCGGCCGGCTACTCCGGGCGAATGCTTCATGTTTTCTCCCACCAGCGCCACAATGGAAAGATTGGCCATTACCTGGATGGCTTCTATTTGGCCCAGGGACATCTCGTACCGAAACTCCGATTCCAGTTCACGCCGAGCCGTGTCGGTAAAACGTGGATCCACGGCAATGCAGATCGAATACTCGGACGATGCCTGGCTAATCAATATCACATTGACCCCCTTGCGAGCCAATGCCGCGAACAGTCGCATGGAGGTCCCCACCATTCCCATCATCCCGCTTCCCTGCAGACTCAGCAAAGACACCTGGTTGATGGAGGAGATCCCCTTGATCATGGGCTGCTTTCCCTGTACTTTTCCGCTGATAAGCGTCCCCCCGAAGGACGGGTTGAATGTATTCTTGATCCGGATAGGTATGTTCCTGGCCATGGCCGGCTGCATGGTTGCCGGATAAATGACCCGGGCGCCGAAATGGGACATTTCAATGGCTTCCTGGTAGCTCATCGATTCCACCGGAAAGGCCTCCGGAACCTTGCGCGGATCGGCTGTCATCATGCCGTCCACGTCGGTCCAGATTTCAATTTCCTCGGCCCCGATCGCGCCGCCCACGATCGCGGCCGTATAATCCGAGCCGCTTCTGCCCAGGGTGGTTGTCTGGCCTTTTTCATCGGAAGCAATGAATCCGGTGATTAGCTGAAGTGTAGAATTATTATCAAATAGCGTCGCGATGTTTTCATTTGTTTTTGGAAAATCAACCCGTGCGGAACCGAAATGATCGTCTGTCCGGATCAGTTCGCGGGCATCGGTATATGCCGCCTGGATTCCTTGCGCGCGCATTACCTCGGAAATAATATAGGTCGAGAGACGCTCTCCGAAGCTGCTTACGAAATCCAGTATCTTCGGACTGAGTTCCTGAAGCAGGTAGATCCCGTGCAGGACATCTGCCAGGTCATTCAGAAGCAACTTCACGTTGGTCAGCGGCATGCTTTGCACCCGGGGCGGCAACAGGTCCTTTACGGTTTGGATGTGCCTTTTTTCCAGCTCGAGATATACCGCTTTGTAAGCCTCGTTGCCCGAAGCGGCCGTTGCGCCGGCTTCAATCAGTTTATCGGTCACGCCGCCGAAAGCCGAAAATACCAGACACAGTTTTTCCCCCTGCTCCAGCCGTGGCTTAACCAGGTCAATCACCGCGCTGATCTTCCCTGGGTCAGCAATGGAAGAGCCTCCGAATTTTAGAACCTTCATCAATAATATTATTTTGTAATTAATTGACTCAGCAAAATAAATACATATTTTTTAATATATAAAACAAATTTGGTTTTTATTTAAAGGCGCTCAGCAGATTATCAGGGATTCGGCCGTCCCCGTCTTTTTCAGCGAAGCAGATCCGCGGCGATCCTGCGCCTGGCATCTTTTGTATTAAATGGCTGCGTTTTGGTAAACCGCTTGAGTCCGATCAGCATCACCCGAAGTTCGTCTCCGGTAGCAAACCCGTTAATGGCCTCCTTCCCAAGTATCCAGATGCGGTCCACGGCTTCGTATAGGTAAACCCGGGCCATATCGACGGAAATACCGGCAGCTTCCCTGCTTTGCATGGCCTGCAGTTTCATCCCCCGCAGCAAGGCAGATTCGGCCAGGTAAACCAGACCGACCATGTCTGCCAGGTTTAAGAGCAGTTCCTGTTCTTTTTCCAGATCCTGCATGTATTTCCAAACGGCGGATCCGGCGACCAGCAGCACGGCTTTCTTCATATTGGAGAGCATCCTCTTTTCGGGATCCGGAAAATGGGCTGTATCCGTGCCGGGAAACTCCGGGATACCCATCAGTTCATCGGCCACTTTCCCGGCAGGGCCCATCAAATCAATGCTGCCTTTCATGGCCTTTTTCAGCAGCATGTCCACAATCAGCAGGCGATTGATTTCATTGGTCCCTTCAAAAATCCGGTTGATCCGGGCATCGCGGTAAGCCCGTTCCATGGGCCCGTCGGCGGAAAAGCCCATTCCCCCGAAAATCTGGACTCCCTCATCTACCACGTAGTCTAGGCATTCCGAACCATAGACCTTCAGGATGGCGCATTCCACCGCAAATTGCTCAATGCTCTTCAGTTCGGCTTCCTCCATTTCCATTCCTTCTTCCATCAACTGCCCGTAAGCCCTTTCAATGGAATGACCCGTCCGGTACAGCGCAGACTCCACGGCGAAGGTCTTTGTTCTCATTTGGGCCAGTTTATATTGAATGGCGCCGAAGCGGGCGATCGGCAAGCCGAACTGTTCCCGCTCCAGAGCGTATTTGACGGACTTCCGGATGATTTCATGGCAGGAACCCAATGCGGCAGCGCATAATTTGGCCCGGCCGGTGTTCAATATATTGACGGCGATCCTGAACCCCTTTCCACGATCGAAAAGAAGATTTTCCGCCGGGACGGGACAGTCGTTGAAAAAGACCTGCCGGGTGGAAGACCCCTTGATACCCATTTTCCGCTCTTCGGGATTCATGGTAATTCCGCCGAACTCCTTTTCCACAAGGAAGGCCGAAAGTTCCGTGTCCTCATCCACTTTGGCAAATACGATAAAGAGATCGGCGAAACCGGCGTTGGTGATCCACATTTTCTGACCGTTCAGCTTAAAGGCCGCGCCTCCTTCCACGGTATGCGCGCGCGTCTTCCCGGCCCGGGCATCGGAACCGGCATTGGGTTCGGTCAGGCAATAGGAAGCAAGCAGTCTGCCTGCCGCCAGGCCGGGAAGGTATTTTTCCTTTTGTTCCGGTGTTCCATAAAGCAATACCGGAAGTGTTCCGATGCCGGTGTGGGCAAGGAACGCAACGGCAAATGAATGACCAAAACCAATGCTTTCCGCAACCAGCAAGCCGGTATTGAATCCGTTCCCCGATCCGCCGTAGGTTTCCGGGATGGTCACCGCAAGCAAGCCGAGGTCCCCCGCTTTTTTCAAAAGGGTCTGCATCAGCCCTTCTTCCTGCCGGTCCAACTCATCGAGACGGGGAATTACTTCCCGCTCGGTAAATTCCCTGCATGTTTGGGCGATCAGCTGCTGCTCCTCGTCAAAGTCCTCCCGGATGAACATGCTTTCCGGTCCGGTTTCGGTAACTAAAAATTCCCCGCCTTGCGGAACCTGTTTCTTCATGATACTGGGGGGTTAATTGGCACTAGCTTAATTGTTCAAATACGCCCGCTGCTCCTTGTCCGGTCCCGACGCACATGGTAACCAAACCGTATTTCCCACCGCGGCGTTTCAGTTGACCGAAAAGCTGCACCGAGAGTTTTGCTCCGGAACAACCCAGCGGATGACCAAGGGCAATCGCCCCGCCATTGACATTGACTTTATCGGGATCCATGTCCAGTGCCCGCATGACGGCCAGGGATTGCGCGGCGAACGCTTCGTTCAACTCGATCAGGTCCATATCCTTCAATTCCTTTCCCGCAGCCGCCAATGCCGCAGGAACCGCCTCCACCGGACCCATACCCATGATCCGGGGGGACAATCCGGCTACCCGGTAACTCAATAACCGGCCGATGGGCGAAATATTCAGTTCATTCAGCATCTTTTCCGAAACAAGCATCACAAAGGCCGCTCCATCGGAGGTCTGCGATGCATTCCCGGCGGTCACGCTTCCATGCCGATCAAATACGGGCTTTAGTCCGGCCAGTTTTTCCATGGAGGTATCGCGCCTTGGACCTTCGTCCGTGTCGCAGATATACTCGTTGGTTGTCTTTTCAAGCTGGGGCGTGACTTGGGTCCGCCGTACGCGGATGGGCACGATCTCGTCGCGGAAAAAGCCCCGGTCGATTGCCTGGATTGCACGTTGGTGCGACTGCAGCGCGAACACGTCCTGGTCTTCCCGGGATACCCGGTATTCGCGCGCAACCGCTTCGGCGGTCAGACCCATGCCCCAGTAATAGTCTGGGTGGGCTTTTGCCAATTCATAATTGGGGGTGATCCGCCATCCGCCAAACGGAATGCAGGACATGGATTCAACACCCCCCGCAAGGATGCAGTCCGCCATGCCGCTCCGGATTTTGGCCGTGGCAATGGCAATGGCTTCCAAACCGGAAGCACAGTACCGGTTTACGGTCATCCCGGGCACCCGTTCGGTATCCAGGCTGAGTAGGGAGATCATCCGGCCTATATTCAGGCCCTGTTCGGCTTCGGGCGTGGCATTCCCAACGATCACATCCTCGATCCGCTCCTTGTCCAGCCCGGGAAGACTTTGCATCAGATGACGGATTACGTCAGCCGCCAGGTCGTCCGGACGCACCGTCCGCAGCCCGCCCCGGGGAGCCTTCCCGACCGGGCTGCGATAGGCTGCTATGATAAAGGCTTCGTTCATGTCGTTAATTTCTAAGTACTTTTCCACCGCGCAGGATGGATTGCATCCGTTCCAGCGTTTTCCGTTCACCGCAAAGAGACAGAAACGCTTCGCGTTCGAGGTTCAGCAGGTATTGTTCGCTCACCTCGCTGGGTGCGGTTAAGTCTCCTCCGCAGATAACCCAGGCCAGCTTTTCGGCGATCTTCCCATCGTGTTCGGAGATCTGGTTGCCCGCTGCCATATTGGAGGCACCGACGGTGAACATACCCAAACCCAAGCGGCCAAGCACCCGGATATTTTCCGGGACAGGCGGCTGATATCCCGTATCGGCAAGTTCTCTGGCTTTGGTGCGGGCAGCCAGCAGCTGCCGTTTCCGGTTGATACCGATCGCGGCATTTTTCAGATCCAGGTATCCCAATTCGACAGCCTCCCAGGCGGAGGTGGAAACTTGGGCCGTGGCGATGGTCATGTAACGGCTTTTCAGGGCATCCAGCTCGTCAATCCCACTTTTGCTGGTTTCCTCCGCGGCTCTTCGGGCGAATTCTTTGGTACCCCCTCCAGCCGGGATGATCCCTACTCCGAATTCCACAAGTCCCATATACAGCTCGGCGTGGGCCTGCACATAATCGGCGTGCAGACACAACTCACAGCCTCCTCCCAAAGCACGGTTGTGGGGGGCGGCCACCACGGGGATGGTCGAATACCGCAGACGCAGCATGGTCTTCTGAAAGGTTCTTACCAGAAAATCAATTTCATCCCATTCCTGCTCCACCGCGTGCATCAGTACGAGCGAAAGGTTGGCACCCACCGAAAACTCGGCTCCCTCGTTGGCGATCACAAGGCCCTCGAAGTCCTTTTCGGCAAGCGTTACGGCCTTGTTTAACCCTTCGATGAGGTCGCCTCCCAGCGTATTCATTTTCGTGTGAAATTCACAATTCAGAATCCCCTGGCCCAGGTCGGTAAGGGTTACTCCGTTATTTCCCCAGACGAAGGCCTCCCGTTTCAGCAATTCCAGGGACAGGTAAGCGGATGCACCCGGTATATCGACGCTGGATTTTTCAGGGATGCTGTAATATTGCCTGCGGCCGCTTTCAACCGTATAAAAAGTGGAATGTCCAGCCTGAAGCATCTCCAGCACCCAGCCGGCCGGCTGGTATCCCGATTCTTCCATCGCCTTTACGGTCGCAGCTACACCCAGGGCATCCCACATTTCAAAAGGTCCTTTCTCCCAGCCAAATCCGGCTTTCATCACCTCGTCAATCCGATACAGCTGGTCGGAAATTTCCGGGATCCGCCGGGAGCAATAGCTGAAAAGCCCGAAGAAATGATCCCGGAAAAAGGCCCCGGCTTTTCCCTCGGCCGTGACGAACAACTTCAATCGGCCGTCCAGCGAATCCACTGCGCGGGCAGCCTCCAGCAAAAGATGGTTGGTTTTTTTCGAAGGTCCGTATTCCAGGGTATCCAATCCAAGGGCCTGGATCTCACTGCCGCCCGCTTCCTTTCTGACCTTTTTGTAAAAACCTTCGCCGGTTTTGGATCCCAGCCGGTTTTGTTCAAGCATTTTTTCAAGAAACGCGGGCAGGCGGAACAGCTCCCGCTGTTCATCATCCGGGCATTGTTCGTACAAACCCCGCGCTACATGAGCCAGCGTGTCCAGCCCCACCAGGTCGGCAGTCCGGAACGTGGCCGATTTGGGACGACCCAGCAGGGGGCCGGTTAACTGATCTACCTCTTCCACCGAAAGGCCTGTTTTTTCCACCGCGTGAAACACGTTCATAATGGAAAAAACGCCGATCCGGTTGGCAATGAAAGCAGGGGTATCTTTGCATCGTATGGTGGTCTTCCCTAAGTAACGATCGCCGTAATCAAGCAGAAAATCAATCACCTTGCGGTCTGTACGGGGTCCGGGAATAATTTCAAGCAAGGGCAGGTACCGGGGCGGGTTAAAAAAATGGGTGCCGCAGAAATGCGCCTGGAACTCATCCGGCATTCCCTTGGATATCAGCTGCAAGGGTATCCCGGAGGTATTGGACGTAACCAGGCTCCCCGGCAAGCGGAAGGCGGCCACCTGCTCTAGTAAAGCACGTTTGATCTCCAGATTTTCCACGATGGCTTCCAGGATCCAGTCTGCCGAGGAAATTTCCGAAAGGTCGTCTTCGAAGTTTCCTGTGCGGATCAAGCGGATCGAATCCTGCCGGTAAAGCGGGGGGGGATTTGATTTCCGGGCTGCTTCCAATGCCTCGTTGACAAGCCGGTTCCGCGCGGAAGAAGCCGAAGAATCTTTTGCAGACGCTGCGACCGCCGAAGCATCCGGCCTGTCCAGCAACAATACCTCCACTCCGGCATTTGCGAAATGGCAAGCTATGCGGGAGCCCATAATGCCCGCACCCAGGACCGCCACCTTCTTTATCACCTTTTTCATGCTAAAATGCGTTAAAATCCTTTCCGCCTTCGTATATCAGGAGGAGGAACCTTCGTAAAGCGAGTCGATCACATCGGCGTATTTTTCCAAGACCACATTTCGCTTCACGTCCAGTTTCGGGGTAAGTTCACCGCTTTCAATGGACCATTCCGCAGGCATCAGAACAATCTTTTTCACCCGCTCCCAATGGCCGAAAGACTGATTGAACCGCTCGGTTTCCAGCTGGTACCGGGCCAGCACGCGGGGATGCTTCACCATCTCCGGATTGCTTGTCCAGGGAATCTGCTTTTCCTCGCACCAGGTCCGGAGAAAACCAAAGGACGGCACAATCAGGGCTGCCGGAAAGCGGCGATTCTCCCCCACGACCACCATGTACTCAATGAAGGGGGACTCCTTGAACTTATTTTCAATTACAGGGGGAGCCACGTATTTGCCGCCTGCTGTTTTGAAAAGTTCCTTTTTCCTGCCGGTGATAAATAAAAAGCCGTCTTCGTCCAGATGCCCTACGTCCCCTGTATGAAACCAACCCTCGACATCAATTTCACGGGCGGTCGCCTCGGGCCGGTTAAAATAGCCCTTCATGAGGTTTTCACCCCGGCAGAGGATCTCGCCGTCAGGGGCAATTTTCACTTCCACTCCGGCAATCGGCCGACCCACCGATCCCAGTTTGTGATTGCCTTCACCCAGAAAGTTCACGGCAATTACCGGCGATGTTTCCGTAAGGCCGTAGCCCTGTACCACCGGAATGCCCGCCGCATTGAATATGCGGGTAAGCCGCGGCTGCAGCGCCGCCCCTCCTGAAATAACTACCTGGATTCGCCCTCCCAGCGCCTCTCGCCATTTTGAAAAAACGAGCCGGTCCACGATCTTCAGCTGCAAGCGGTACCATGCGCTTCGCCGCTTTTCAGGATGAAACTGCAGGCCCAGACGCAGGGCATGGTCAAATAATTTCTTTTTGATCCCGGAAAGCGATGCGCCGCGGGCCACGATCTTTGCATATACCTTTTCCAGCAGCCGGGGGACGGTGGTAAACAGATCGGGCCGGATCCCGCGCAGATCCGAAGCAATGGTCTCGACACTTTCCGCATAATAAATGGAAATCCCCTTGTATAAATACAGGTAACTGGTCATCCGCTCGAAGATATGACTCAGGGGAAGGAAACTCAATGCCTTGCCTACTCCCGGGGGCAGCAGCGGTTCGCAGGAAAGCATATTGCTCACAATATTCCGGTGGCTGAGCATCACGCCCTTGGGATAACCGGTTGTTCCCGACGTATAGATGAGCGTCAGCAAGTCGTCGGGATGAATGTCGGCAGTCCCATCCCCAGGCTGCTCCTTGCCCTGATCTCTGACCGCTTCCCAGGAGGGGACTCCATCTACGGGGTCGAAACTGAACACCGTCAAATCAGCAGGAAAGCGTTCCAGTGAGCGCATTTTCTCATACAAGCCGGCGCCTTCAATAAACAGGATCTTTATCTGGGCGTCCTTTACGATGTATTCCAGATCGGATGGCGATATGTTGGGGTATAAAGGAACCGTTACCACCCCCAGCTGCATGGCGCCGAAATCGACAAAGTTCCATTCCGGCCGGTTGCCCGAGATAATGCCCAGCTTATCCCCTTTCCGCATACCCCTTGCCTGCAATCCCCGGCTTAACTCAGCGGCGCAGCGGAGAAAGTCCTCACTGGAGTATAGAAGCCACTTCCCCTCACGCCGGGCTGCAAAAACATCGGTTTTGCGATACCGGCTTCGGTAAAGGGTCAGCAGGTCCGAAACAAGGGTTATACGCATTGTGCCCGGCCTCCTACCGGTGCATCAATTTACGAAAAATTACAATCCCATCCAGGCTTTATAGTTTGCTTCCTGCAGACTGCTCGGATTATCCAGTTTTTCAAACTTTACAGAAATATTATCGTTCTTGCCCAGGATGAGCTGGATGGTGCGGGGAAGCCCGTTGCGGATTACCTGCAGCGACAGCCGGTCACCGGGCTTTTTTCCTTTGAGCACATCGTCCGCGCCGTTGACCCGCTCACCGTTTACCGTAAGAAGCAGGTCATTCACATTCAGACCGTACTGGTAGGCCGCCGTTCCCCTGACCACCCGGGTAACCACCAGGCCGTTGCCTGTTTCCTGAAAACTGGCACCCAAGTATGCCTCATCCGCCCAGGGACGCGTAGTCACGAGTTTCAGACCAACCGCATCAAAAAACCGGTTGTAAGGAATGGGTTCGGTCCCATACACGTACTTGTCAAAGAAATCGTCCATGTTTCCGGCGAATTTTTCGACCGCTTCCTTGAATTCCTCATCCCGGTATCCCCGATCGAGTTCTTCATAGTACCTTTCGTACAGATAGCGCATCAGATCATCCAGCGAGTGTTTGCCCTGCGAGTGTTTCCGGATGGACATGTCAATAAGCATTCCCAGAATAGCCCCTTTGCTGTAGTAGGAAATGGTGGTATTGTACGAGTTTTCATTGGGCCTGTAGTATTTTATCCAGGCATCGAAACTGGCTTCGGCAACTGGTTGTACGCGGTTGCCCGGCGTATTTTCAATTGTACCGATCACCCCGGCAACTGTCTGAAGATACTCCTCCGGGCTGTAGAATCCGGTCCGTCTGACGGTCCAGTCGTCGTAATACGCAGTAAACCCTTCCGATACCCAAAGCATGTTCGTGTAATTCTCGGCCTCGTAATTGAATGGGCCAAGGGCCGCCGGACGGAGCCGCTTTACATTCCAGAGATGGAAATACTCGTGGGCCACCAGCCCCATGAATGAAGCCCAACCCGCTTCGGTTCCCAGGGATCGCCGGGGAAACTGCAGGGTGGTGGAGTTCAGGTGTTCCAGTCCGCCGCCGCCCGAGGCAAGAAAATGCACAATAAAGACATACCGCTCACAGGGGTTGGTCCCGAAAATGGCGGTCTGCTCTTCGATGATGCGGGTAAAATCGGCGATGACTTTCGCTTTATCGTAATCACCACCCCCGAATATGGCCACTTCGTGCGGGATACCCGCCGCCGTAAACTCGATAATGTCCTGGTTTCCGATCTCAATGGGGGAGTCGGCCAGGATATCGTAATTGGGCGAATAAAGCAAGAACGGATCTTCCGGATCGGACTTCAGACCCGTGGAGACGTATTTCCAGTCCGGGTGGGGCGTAATTTTAATGGTCGAGGGCAGGTCCAGCTCCTGGTCCAGGTACATAAAAATACTGGTGCCGTTCAGAAAGGCATGGTCCGCGTCGACGAAACTGGTGCGTACCGACATCTCAAATGCGTATACACGGTACTGTACGGTGATATCTCCCGCTCCCTTGGTATCTACACGCCACGTATTCTTACTGATTTTCCTGGAATTCAAAGTCTTTTCCCCGGATTGGGCCTTGAAACCCTCCACATTCTTTGGAAACTCCCGAATCAAGTAGGAACCGGGCGCCCAGACCGCCATTTTAAGATCCACGTACTCCCGTTCGAGTCCCGAAACCGAGAGGACGACATCCACGTAATGAGCCTGGGCCTCTTCAAAAGACAGTGCATACGAAAGGCGCAACTCATCTGCCCGCACCGAAAAACCCGTCAGCACGAAACAAAGGATAACCAGACACCTGCTAAAAATTCTTGTTTGAAAACTCATGACAGCATTTTAAAGATTATCGCCAATAAAACAAAACCGGATTAAGGTAAAAAACTTGATACAAAAAACGGCTTCATTCAAAGAAAGGTAAATTTGCTCAAGATTCCTTTAAATTTTGTTTTTACAATTGCAAGACTAACATAAACTGAGGAGGCACCTTAGCGCATAACTTTACTTTGAATTGGAGAGATGAAACTCAAGTACGTTGTTTATACCCTCATTGTTGTGGTGGTGGGTTTTTTGGTCTATAGGAGGATTTCAGCCTCCGCCGGAACTACAACAAATGGCGGAAGCCGCTCCGGAAACCAGGCAATGAGTGTAAATGCTTACGTAGTAAAACCCGGAAACATAAGCGAAAAAATTATCATCACCGGATCGGTGGAGGCGAACGAATCGGTAAACATCCGGCCGGAATCTTCCGGTATCATTACCGGCATTCATTTTCAGGAAGGCAAAGAGGTTTCCAAAGGGGCCTTGCTGCTGAAAATCAATGACAGTGAATTGCAGGCTCAGCTATCCCGGGCATTGACCATGCAGAAGCTGGCCGAAGAGAAAGAGTACCGGCAACGCCAGTTGCTTGGAAAAGGAGGCGTAAGCAAACAAGACTACGATGCGATATTGGCCGAAGTGAACTCACTGAAAGCTGAAACGCAGCTTATTCGCGCACAAATAGCGCAAACCGAAATCAGAGCACCGTTCAGCGGAAAGATCGGACTGCGTCAGGTATCCCTGGGAGACTATGTGGATCCCTCGGTGGTTATCACCAGCCTGGTGGATGACAACCCGGCCAAGATCGCGTTTTCCGTTCCCGAGCAATACGCAAACAACATTCCGGAAAACGCGACCATTAACTTTTCAGTGAAAGGCATCGACAAAACATTTGCCGGCAAAGTGTACGCGCGGGGCTCCAACATCCAGGTGAACACCCGCACCCTGGAATTGAAGGCACTGGTTCCCAATGAAGACCGGCTGCTGATACCGGGATCCTTTGCGGAGGTGGAATTGGTACTGGCCCAGACGGAGGACGCGCTGCTGGTACCTACCGAAGCGGTCATTCCCGTCATGAACGGCAAACTGGTTTACGTATCGCGCAACGGCAGGGCGGAAGAAGTCAGGGTGGAAACCGGGATCCGGAACGATTCCATGGTACATATCACCTCGGGCCTGAAAACGGGAGATACGGTGATCACCACCGGGATTATGACCCTTACTCCGGGTACGACGGTAGAATTTAAATCCATACGATAATGAGCCTGTCCACCACCAGTATCAAAAGACCCGTACTGGCCATTGTGATGAATCTCATCATCATCCTGTTCGGCGTACTGGGTTATTCGTTTTTGGGTGTCAGGGAATATCCCTCGATCGATCCGCCGATTGTCTCGGTACGGACCACCTATACCGGGGCAGATGCAAGAGTGATCGAATCTCAGATCACCGAACCACTTGAGAAAGAGATCAACAGCATTGAAGGCATCAAGAATATATCTTCCGCCAGCAATCAGGGATCCAGTTCAATTACCATCGAATTCAGCCTGGACCGCGATCTGGAGGAAGCCGCCAACGACGTGCGCGACAAGGTCTCCCGCGCAGTCCGTAACCTGCCGGACGACATTGACGGTTTGCCGGTAGTCTCCAAGGCGGATGCCAACGCGTCCTCGATCATTGCCATGACTCTGCACAGCGACGTGCGGACGCACCTGGAAATTTCAGATTATGCCGATAACTACCTGGCTCAGCGGCTTCAAACGATTCCGGGTGTCAGCCGCGTCCAGGTCTGGGGCGAAAAACGTTATGCCATGCGCCTATGGCTCGACCCCGGCAAACTGGCTTCCTACGGGCTCACTCCCCTGGATGTACGGAACGCCCTCAACCGGGAAAATGTGGAGCTACCCTCGGGCAAGCTGGTTGGGAGCAATACCGAACTGCTGATCCGGACGGCCGGGAACCTGACAACCGAAGACGAGTTCAACAACATGGTGTTGCTTAATGACGGGAATAACCTGATTCGGCTCCGCGACGTGGGACGGGCCAGTCTGGAGCCCGAGAACCTGGAAACGGTTTTGCGTGAATCGGGGAAGGTAATGATCGGTTTGGCCATTGTACCCCAGCCGGGAGCCAATTACCTGAGCATTGCCGAGGAGTTTTACAAGCGGTTTGAGCAACTAAAAAATGAAATCCCGCCCGACTACACGGTTAACATCGCATTTGACGACACGTTGTTTATTAAGCAATCGGTCACCGAAGTGGCTGAAACCATCCTGATTGCGCTGACGCTGGTAATCCTCATTATTTTTATCTTTTTCCGTGACTGGAGCATCGCCTTCCGTCCGCTGATCGATATCCCGGTTTCACTCATCGGCACCTTCTTCATCATGTACCTGCTAGGTTTTTCCGTGAACATCCTTACGCTGCTTGCAATTGTCCTGGCAACGGGGCTTGTTGTGGACGACGGCATTGTAGTGACGGAAAATATCTTCAAGAAATTGGAAGAAGGGGAATCTCCCATTCAGGCGGCGATCAAAGGGTCGAACGAAATCTTTTTTGCGGTAATTTCCATTTCAGTCACCCTGGCAGCGGTGTTTCTGCCCATTATCTTCCTGGAAGGATTTGTCGGCCGACTGTTCCGGGAATTCGGGGTGGTGATCGCCTCCGCGGTCCTTATTTCCGCCTTCGTATCGCTTTCCCTCACGCCGATGCTCAACGCATTCCTATTGAAAAAGCGGGGACATAAACAGACCCGCTTTTATAAAAAGACCGAACCGCTTTTTGAAAAAATGAACAGCGGATATGCCGCGTCGTTGAATAGCTTTCTGAACCGACGCTGGTTGGCCATTCCCATTCTGCTTGGCTGTTTGGGGTTGATTGGCCTTTTCTGGGTCATCCTGCCCAAAGAGACCGCACCTTATGAAGACCGGGGCGCGCTGAGGCTGACCATGAGCCTTCAGGAGGGGGCTTCCTACGAATACACCGATGCCTACATGGTGAACCTGATCAATGTGGTCAACGACTCCATTCCGGAAAAGAACATTATCCTAACCGTTACGGCACCGGGCTTTTCGGGTTCGGGAGCGGCCAATACGGGATTTGGGTTCATCCGCCTGAAGCCTTCGGATGAAAGGGAGCGGTCCCAGGAAGAAATAGCAAACAAGATCACAGAGCTTACGAAAAACTATTCCGCCGGGCGCGTATTTGTAACCCAGCAACCTACCATTTCGGTGGGTCGGCGCGGCGGCCTGCCCATCCAGTATGTACTGCAGGCGCCTAACTTTGAAAAACTGGAAGAATACCTCCCCCAATTCATGGCGGAAGTAAACAAAGACCCCACCTTTACCGTAACAGACGTTGACCTGAAGTTCAACAAACCCGAGTTGTCCATCACCATCGACCGCGCAAAAGCCAGTAGCCTGGGCGTTTCGGTGATGGACATCGCCCAGACCCTGCAATTGGCCTTCAGCGGCGGACGCTTCGGCTATTTCACCATGAACGGAAGGCAGTATTCGGTAATCGGGCAGTTTCCGGACGCCAACCGGAATGAGCCGCTGGACCTGACTTCCCTGTTTGTCCGGAATAACCAGGGCCAGATTATCCAGATGGATAACCTGGTTAAAATTGAAGAGACCAGCAGCCCGCCCCAGCTATACCACTTCAACCGTTTTATGTCTGCCACCGTTTCGGCGGGACTGGCGCCTGGCCGTACCATCGGGGACGGGATCGAAGCCATGGATGCCATCGCCGCCCGGGTATTGGACGACACATTCTCCACTGCATTGAGCGGAGAAGCGCGAGACTATACCGAAAGTTCTTCCAATACGTTTTTCGCCTTTATCATGGCACTGATCCTGATTTATCTGATCCTTGCGGCCCAGTTCGAAAGCTTTATCGACCCGTTCATCATCATCCTCACCGTTCCTCTGGCCGTTGCCGGAGCATTCCTGTCGTTGTGGCTGTTCGGCCAAAGCTGGAATGTATTCAGCCAGATCGGAACCATCATGCTCATTGGTTTGGTAACCAAGAACGGGATTCTGATTGTGGAATTCGCCAATCAGCTCAAAGAACAAGGGTTGTCCAAAGCGGAGGCCATCCGGCGTGGCGCGGTATCCCGTCTGCGCCCCATCCTGATGACCAGTTTCGCTATTGCCATCGGAGCGCTTCCCATTGCCCTGGCCCTGGGCGCCGCGGCTACCAGCCGGATCGGCATGGGCGTGGTAATTATCGGGGGGACTTTGTTTTCACTTGTTTTGACCTTGTATGTGATCCCGGCCATGTATCTATACTGGTCAAAGGAAGGAAGCAACCTTTCCTTTGCAGAGGAAGCCGAAGCCGACATGGAAAAAAAGGAAAAAGAACTGGTGACCCTGAACTGAGCCCTTGATCATCGGAAACGTAGCAATGAAAAAAACAATACACATTCTTCTAAGCATAGGTTCACTTATTTTCATCTCCTCCACCGGCGCATCCGGCCAGGATACCACTGCCGTCCCCGGGGGCGGTTCCCTGGAGGTACTTGCACTGGAGGAGGCGGTCCGGATTGGACTGGAGAATAATTATTCCATCCAGATCAGTGCCGGCGACGAAGAAATAGCTTCCACCGACCTGGAGATGGCCAAGTCGGCCCTGTTCCCCAGGGTGGAACTTACCGGCGGGATCGACGGCAGAAGCACCAATTCCGACCTGACCTTCTTCGACGGACGGGTGCAAAGCCGCAAAGGCGCCAAATCAAGTTCCTACAACGCGGCACTCGCCTTGGACTGGACCATTTTTGACGGCTTCGGGATGTTCGCAAGCATTGACAAGTATCAGGAATTGAAAAGCATTGGATCGCTCAATGCCCGCTTGACCGTTCTGAACACCGTTGCGGATATCATCAGTACGTATTACGACATCGTCCGCTTAAAGCAGGAACTGAAGTCCATCGGAGAAGCCCTTGACATATCACGGCTGCGTGTGCAACAAGCCGACGATAGGTACTTCGTGGGCACGGGCTCCAAACTGGAATTACTGAACTCCAAAGTCGATTTTAACGAAGATACTTCCAGTTTCATCAGCCAGCAGGAAGCGGTCAAAACGGCCAAAACGCGGCTCAACGAAATCCTTGCACGAGACCTGAACACCCCTTTCGACGTGGTGGATACGATCGTGATCGATCTGGATCTCCGATACAGCGAGCTGCGTAACCAGCTTATCGGGGAAAATCCGGAGCTTGCATTGGCTCAGGCAAGAAAAAAGGTAGCGGAATTGGAATACAGGGAAATCCGGGCTAATCGCTACCCTACCATTTCGGTGATGAGCAGTTATAGTTTCGTGCAGTCCGACTCTGAATCCGGCCAATTGCTTTCGAACCAGTCCCACGGACTCAATTACGGGATCAGTGCACGCATGAATATTTTCAGCGGCTTCCTCCAGCGAAAACAGGAAAGAAGCGCGCAAATCCAGATCGAGAATCAACAATTGATGTACGATCAACTATTGCAGGCGGTTGAATCCGAACTGACCATTGCCTTCAGTAATTACGAGAACAGCAAGGTGCTTATGCAGCTGGAGGAGGAAAACCGCGAAGTAGCCAAACAGAACCTGGAAATCACCCTGGAAATGTTCCGTTTGGGCAACATTACCCAACTCGAACTCCGCGAGGCGCAGCAAAATCTTCTGCTGGCTGAAAACCGGTATATTGATGCAAAATACCAGGCCAAACTCGCCGAAATCGCGCTGCGGAAGATCTCCGGAAAATTCTGATCTGCAAGCGCCCGGGATTTCCCGGCAGCATCTGCCGGGCTCCCGAAAGAATCTGCCGGCAACTAGTACGCGGCCGCGTAATTGATCTTGAATTCAACTTCAGTCATTTTCCCTGCCTCGACTTTCACCGGAAAAACACGCCCCTCCCCGTCGAAACGGTTCGCGTACAGCCGGTCATTCTCCTGTACCAGCAAGGAATATTCACCCGGCGGAAGCTGCACGCGAAAGTACCCGGCGGTATCGCTGGTGACGGTTTTGACAGGGGGATGTGCCGGTTCATCGTAAAAGCCGTTGCCTTCCCCCTGCAGTTGATTCCCATGGAGAACCGGATAAACCCGCAGTTCCCGTTGGACGCCCTTGGCCGGCTCCCGTACTACGCCCGGACCCGGCATCTGATTTCCGCTCTCAAACAGGATTCGCCCCTGAATCCCCTGATTCCGTTCGCACCCGCTTGGAGCCGTTCCGCCCAGCGAGATCAGAAGGATACCCAAAATGACTGCCTGCGTTGTGAAATAATGCATGGTATTGTGATTATGGGAGTATTCCGCAATTTCCGGGCCGAAGCGGGACGCCTATCGCTGAGGCAGTGAATAGGACACGGGCAATTGGCAATCGTACCAGGTATAGCCGTTGCGCAGACCGCATCCTCCCATGCCGCTCCGATTGTAGCGGAAAAAACTGGCGCGCTCCCAATTGATCTGCCTGATGATGTCGTCCTGGGTTTTAACCGTATAGGAATAACCGACCGGCGTAATTTTGGTTTCGCCCTGGGGATACTTGATCTTCACATCAATGGAACCGCTGAATTCCCGTTCCCCCTGCCGGTCTTCTTCGTATATGCCGAATACCTGTTCGGCGCATTCGCTTTCCCAAGCCGGATCCCAGATCGCGTAAACCTTTTGTTCCCGTTCCTTCCGGATATCTTTCCGGGTGAAGTAAACCGATATCACATCAAACTCGGTATTGCTTACCTGCTGGTTATTATTCAGGGTAATGTACGCGCTGCCGCGTATGAATTTCAGCTCCGAGCCTCCCCCGTTCCCCGAAAAACTGATCAACCGGTCGTATTGCCGTGCGCATTTCACCACGCCAAGGTATAGAAGCGGATGGACCGCGCTGTCGGCAGTGGCCAGCGGATTACGCTCCCCGGGTGTGTCAACCAATCGGCTGGCTGTTTGCCGGTTTGGTTCAGCGCCTGACCCTACAATATGGATCGGATGCTCCCCCGCATAGGCATCGTCGATCCGGATGAGATCGCATTGGTTCACTCCGTGCCAGTGACCCCGGTTACAGGCCGGATCGGGTACGTCCACCCAATCGGCATCAACGGTGGCCGCGATCACCAGAGGCTGGTCATCGGGAGAAAAATCTTCTGAATAAGGGTGGTAGATGCTAATGGCATCGTCCGCAGGGCGAAAATCATTGCCGTTTCCATTTTTCAGCAGTACCGCCTCTGCCTGGTTCCGGGCAATGGAAAGGATCCGTTCCGCCCGCGGCATGCCCAGAATTTCTGAAGCCGCTTCCCGGAACCGTCGGGCAAAATGACCAGGGTGCCCGTTTTCGCTGGAGCCGGCTTCCACCCGCTTTTCCTTCAGGAATTGGTATAGGGCGCTCCTTTCCGGGTAGAGCAAATCGAACAGGAGCACCCGTTCGTCCCGATAGAACTTCGAAGCAATCGCCGCGTGCACTTCGGAAACCACCGCGGGGTCTTCATAGATCTTCTGAAGTACGGCGGCTACCTGCCCGATCCGGTCCACCTGTTCCAATTCGGCGGGCGTAACCGGTTTCAGCTGCCGGTCGGAGGTGGCAATCCCACCGGGTGACGGTCCGGGCACCTCCCGGCTGCAGGATAGATAAAAGAATGAAAAAAACAAGAGCGCGGCGGCCAGATACCTGGTATCCTGCACCAATGCGCGTGAGGTAGTTGTGAAGGGATTCATAGGATAAATGTTTAGTTACTTCTAAGCTAGGAAGTTTCGTAAAGAAAAACAAGCTAAAAAAACGTACATTTACGTTGAGGTGTCAGCAACGTGTTAGTACCCAAACGAGGAAGCCGTATTGAATGAAACTCTACTTTCTCATCTTTCTGATCCTGATCAACTTCTTTCCTGTGTGGGGGCAGGAAAACGGCAGGTCGTTAAGTAACCAGGCCAAGCTTCGCGCTTTGGCGGAAAGCTTTCGCGCTCAGGACAACCTCCGGTACGGCCTGGCGGAAAAACTTGCTCCAAAAAAAAACTGGCCCCTGATGGAGGCCGTGCCGGGCGGCGGCGTCATCCGCCTGGAACGGATCGACAAACTGGGGCTTCCGGTGTACACGGTCACCACAAACAACATCCGTTCCGCAGCAACGACCGGGACGGACCTGCTATGGCCCGGCGGTAGCAGCGGACTTCAACTCCGCGGCGCCTCTCCCCAATTGCTTTCGCGGTTCGGAATATGGGACGGAGGCGCCGTGATGGCTTCCCACCAGGAATTCGGGGGAAGGGTAATCCAGAAAGACCGGGCTTTACCCGCGAACGACCATGCCACCCATGTGGCCGGGACGCTCATGGCCGCCGGCATAAACCGGCCCGCCCGGGGAATGGCCTACGGAGCAGCTAATCTGATTGCATATGATTTTCTGAACGATAATGCAGAGATGGCCGAAGAGGCCTCCACGCTTTTAATCTCCAACCACTCTTACGGGGCGCTGGCAGGCTGGCGGCATAACGACGGACAGAACCGGTGGGAATGGTATGGACAAAGCGGAATGGTCAAAGACTATAAATTCGGCTATTACGATATTACGGCCAAAGAATGGGATCAGATCGCCTGGAATGCTCCTTATTACCTGATTGTCAAATCGGCGGGCAACAACCGCAATGTGAACGGTCCCGCTCCGGGCTCAGATTATTACCGGTACAATGAGGAAGGGATCATGGAACCCGCCCCCGGGGACGCGCCCTTTCCCGAACCCAATGACGGATACGACATTCTGCCCCTGTATGCCAATGCCAAGAATATTCTGCTGGTAGGGGCCGTTAACCCCATTCCCGGAGGATACCGGGAACCCTCGGATGTGGTGATGAGTTCGTTCAGCTGTTGGGGCCCCACCGATGACGGACGCGTCAAACCCGACATCATGGGGAACGGTGTGGGGGTGCTATCCACCTCGGCCGGCGCCGATGATGCCTATACCATCCTCTCGGGAACGTCCATGGCCTCGCCCAATGTGGCAGGCACACTGCTTCTGTTGCAGGAATTGTATTCCAATCAGTATAACCAGGCGTTCATGCGCTCGGCCACCTTAAGGGGGCTTGTCATTCATACCGCCAGCGAGGCGGGCCCGGCACCGGGGCCTGATTATCGTTTTGGCTGGGGGTTACTCAATGCGAAAAAGGCTGCTGATCTTATTCTGAACACTTCGGGCAGTCACCTCCTTTTGGAGGACGAATTGCGCCAGGGCGCCACGGCAAGCGTTGAAGTCACCGCTTCGGGATACGAACCGCTCGAGGTTACCCTGTGCTGGACCGATCCCGAGGCAGACACCATACCCGAAGACCAGGCACTGGACAATCCCTCCCCCCGGCTAGTCAATGACCTGGATGTCCGGGTAAGTTTTTCAGAGAACGGGACCCTATACTATCCCTGGAAGCTCGATCCCGCGCAACCTGCCAATCCGGCCACCCAGGGAGACAACATCTTGGACAACGTCGAGAAGGTAGTGATCCCGGCCCCGGTCCATGGGGGCCGTTACACGATCACGGTTTCCCACAAAAGCGTGCTGCAGCGCGGGCCCCAGGCTTATTCGCTTCTTGTCAGTGGAGCCGGCGGAAATTCCTATTGCATTTCTGTTCCATCCGGGACCGGAGGGGTGCTAATCAGTCGGCTGGAAGCCGGAACACTGAATTACACGGCTTCGGAAAA
The DNA here is from genome assembly GCA_029268045.1 of Anseongella ginsenosidimutans. Classification (GTDB taxonomy): domain Bacteria; phylum Bacteroidota; class Bacteroidia; order Sphingobacteriales; family Sphingobacteriaceae; genus Anseongella; species Anseongella ginsenosidimutans_A. The sequence continues at coordinate 18,001 of JAJUHF010000009.1, read as the reverse complement.
CTGCCCGAGCTACACCGACCTGCTCAGCGGACGGATCGAGGTCAGACCCGGGGATGCCTTGCCGTTTTCCCTCGAAACCGGCTTCTGTACCGACCCGGCCGAGCACGTGATTAAGGTGTATGCCGACTGGAATAACGACGGGGATTTCGGTGACGAAGACGAGCTGGTCGGGCAGTCAGCGATCATGACTGAGGCCGGAACCTTCAGCGGGATTCTGTCCATCCCTGCCTGGGTCTCGCCGGGAAGTTTCATCAGGCTGCGCTTTGTAGCTGTTAACACCGCGGCGCCGGAAGCGGTACAGCCTTGTGGAACCTATGGTCTGGGCGAAACCCTGGATGCCACTGTCGAAATCATCCAGCCTGCACGGGACCTTTCGGTCGAAACATTCGTGGGCAGCAAAACCCCGTGTCCGGACAGCGACAACCTGGTGAGCGTCTTGTTGCGGAATCGGGGAACCGAAGCCCTGGAAGGCTTTCAGTTACATGCCGAAATCCGCGAAAATGGAACGCTTTTATCCATGATGGAGGGCACCTTTGAAGGGAGGCTGCTCCCGGGTGACACGGCCGTTTATACCTTCCCCTATTATCTTACCCTAATGCCTTCCAGCTCGTACCTGGTTGTTCTGAAGGCCGAAGCGCCCGGTGACCAGGTGAGCTCAAACAATATACTGGAGACGGTACTGGAAAGCCGGGAAGCCGGAAGTCCGCCAACCGGTCTTGAGGCGCTGATCTGTGAGGACGGACAACAGGCCGTGCTTTTAACAAGCGGCTCTCCTACGGTGTACTGGTACGATCGAGCCTCGGGAGGAAGTTTGATCGGCGCGGGGGACACCGTCAGCACGACGTTCAACGGTGATTCCTTTACGGTCTATGCCGCCGTCAATGAGTTTGAAGGCGAGTTGGGTCCACCAAGCAAGGCCGCCTTAGGCCCGGTTACCGGAACAGACGCCTATCATCAATATACACCCTCGGTAAAGATCACAACGCAGGTACCGCTGGTGATCGAAAGCGCAAGGATGTATACGGGGAATGCCGGAAAGATCGCTTTCACCGTGTACGACACGCGGGGGGTAGAGATCGCAAGAAGTGTGCAGCACCTCAGCGCAAGCCGGAACGCACCCGCGCCGGGACCGCTGCCGGACGATCCGCTGGACACCGGCAGAACCTATTTTCTGAATCTGCTAATTCCCGAGCCGGGAAACTATCTGATATCGCTTGATTACGAAGGCTCGGATGCAACCATTTTCAGAAATACAACCGGCCCGGGCTACCCCATCCAGATCCCGGGGATTATGGCGATTACGGGGACGACCGCAAGCCCCGCTGCAGCGGACAGCTATTATTATTTTTATGGAATAAAAGTAAGGGCAGCGGGATGTCCCGGACCGCGCGTGGCGGTTACGGCTACCCAGCCCTCCCCTCCCCGTATTACCCAGGTGGGAGACACCCTGCAGGTCGATAGCCGGGGCACCCGCCTTCAATGGTATCTGGACGGAGAAGTGCTGGAAGGAGCGGTTACCAACCGGCTTCATGCCCGGCTGACCGGCAGCTACCAGGTTTCGGCACGTCTTGGAAATTGTGTGCTCTTCTCGGAGTCCTATGCGTTTATTACACTGGACGACCTGATCAGGGAACTGGAAAGCAATCGAATAAAGGTATATCCCAACCCCGGTTTAGCGGACCGCGAGCATCCTGCATTTGTGGAATTTTATGCCCGTGCTTCGGATGAGGTCGAGCTGACCGTGATCGCTATGCAGGGTAAGATCGTCCATCGGGAAAGGCCACCTGTCCAGGATGGAAAAAACACGGTCTCCCTGGTCCTGGATTACCTTCCGCCTGGTATTTATGGGCTGCATGTCCTGATAAACGGAGAATCCTTTGGCAACAAACTCATTATCCACCGGTAAAGGGCAAAGATTTTCTTTACAAAACGTTACGCAATCGATTGATTTTATTATATTAGCCGCCTATTGATTGCAAGAAGCCCGTAATATATGGAACCCGTTATATGCCGTAACCTCCTTGAAGCGTCCGAGAAAGAGCAGATCAAAGATTTATCAAAGAATATCCGGTTCGATTTACCGGAAAAAATTTTGCAGTTCGGTACCGGAGGCTTTCTTCGGGGGTTTGCCGATTACCTGGTGGACAAGGCCAATAAGCAGCAGGTTTTCAATGGCCGCATCGCGGTGGTGAAGTCCACGCCCGGCCAGCCGGCTCATTTTGCCGAGCAGGATAACCTGTATACCATTAACATCAAGGACCGGAACCGAGATGAATTCGTCCTATCGGGCTCGATTTCCCGTGTTCTCAGTGCGGCGGACCAGTGGGATCAGATCCTGCGGATTGCCCGCGACCCGTCCCTGCAATTGATCCTTTCCAATACTACCGAGGCAGGGCTGCAGTACGCGGACGAAAAAATCAGGCCGGGAGAAGTACCCATTTCCTTCCCGGCAAAGATGACCGCCGTCCTTTATGAACGATTCAAAAATCTGGGCGGGACACCCAACAGCGGATTGGTAATTTTGCCCTGTGAACTGGTGGTAAATAACGGGACCGTCTTACGGGAAATGATCCTGAAACTGGCTGCACAGAATGAGCTGGATCCGGCGTTCATGCCCTGGCTGACCGAACACAATTATTTCTGCAACACCATTGTGGACCGGATCATTCCGGGCAAACCCGACCCGGTACGGCAAAACGAAACGTTTTCGCGCCTGGGATACACCGACCGCCTTTTGATTGAATGCGAATCGTATCTGTTATGGGCGATTGAAGGCAACGCCCGGGTTAAGGAAGTCCTGGAGTTTGCAAAAATTGACGATCGCGTGATCATCACCAACGATATTGAGCCCTACCGGGAACAAAAACTTCGACTCCTCAACGGAACCCACACGCTTTTTGTGCCACTAGCCCATCTCTGTGGCCATGAAACCATTTACCAGGCTGTGAATGATCCGCTGCTGGCCCGTTTTATGCGCCAGCTGATGCAGCTGGAAATCGCTCCCACCCTGGAAGGGATCTCACCCGATCCGTCCGCCTACGCCAAGGAAGTATTCGGGCGTTTTCAGAATCCGCATATCGTGCATAAACTGATCAACATCATGTTCCAGCAAAGTACGAAAATGCAATTGCGCAACGCGGCGACCATTCAGCGTTATTTCAAGTTGCGCGGGTCGGCTCCGAGGCACATTGCTTTTGGTTTTGCGGCCTATTTGTATGTGATGAAAAACACGGCCCAACTGGCCGTTGAAGACGATATGGCGGAATGGTTCCAGGATCTCTGGGCCAATAACCCGCCAAAAACCGTTGTGGAGCAGGCGCTGAAGAAACTGGCCCTGACCCATGACGCCGAACAAACGGAACAGCTGGCCGACATGGTGCTTCCCTTCTTGGAAGAATTGCTTCATAAGCCCGGCCAGACGGTACTGGAATCCTTCTTGAACACCACAACTGCTACACCCTGATCACATGAAACCTTTTCTTTCGGAACAATTCTTACTTCAAACGGAAACCGCCCGCGTGCTTTATCATGATTTCGCGGCGTCCATGCCTATTATCGATTATCATAATCACCTTCCTCCGGCTGAAATCGCGCAGGACCGGCGATTCGAGAATATGACCCAGCTGTGGTTACATGGCGACCATTATAAGTGGCGGGCGATGAGGGCGAACGGCATCGAGGAGCAATTCATTACCGGAGATGCCGACGATGAAACCAAATTTGTGAAGTGGGCCGAAACTGTTCCCTACACCATGCGGAATCCGCTTTATCACTGGACCCACATGGAGCTTCGGAACCCTTTCGGGATTACCGAACTGCTGAATGGGGACACCGCAAGAACCATTTACCAGGAGTGCAACCGGCAGCTTCAGGATACCTACAGTACACGTGCGCTGCTGAAACATTATAAAGTGGAAACCCTTTGCACGACCGACGATCCCTGTGATTCGCTTGAACATCACCTGGCCATTGCCCGGGAGCCGTTTGGCGTTCAGGTACTTCCCGCCTTCCGACCGGACAAAGCGCTGGCGATTGAGGATGTCCATGCTTTCAATCAGTACATGGACCGCCTCGGAGAGGTTACCGGAAAAGAGATCAACAATTATTCCTCGCTGCTGGAAGCGCTGAAGGACCGGCACGATTTCTTTCATGAGGCAGGCTGCCGGGTTTCAGACCATGGCCTCGACACCTTTTATTCAACAGAATACACGGACGAAGAAATTTTGCTCATCTTCCTGAAAGTCAGGGAAGGCAAAGCGGCCAGCCCGGAAGAGGTTGCCAAATTCAAGTCGGCCTTGCTGTATTTTCTCGCCGTGATGGATTACGAAAAGGATTGGGTACAGCAATTCCACGTGGGTGCGCTGCGCAATACCAACAGCCGTCTGCTGGCGAAGCTGGGAGCCGACGCGGGGGTCGATTCCATCGACGATCTGGTGCATGCGCGGCCAATGATGCGCTTCTTCGACCGTCTTGACAAAGAAGAGAAACTTACCAGAACCATTGTATACAACCTAAATCCAGCCGATAACGAAATATTTGCCACCATGATGGGCAATTACCAGGACAGCAGCATTCCCGGCAAGATGCAATTCGGATCGGGCTGGTGGTATCTCGACCAGAAAGACGGGATGGAAAAACAGATGAATGCGCTTTCCAACCTCGGGCTGCTGAGCCGTTTTGTAGGGATGCTCACCGATTCCAGAAGTTTTGTTTCCTTCCCCCGTCACGATTATTTCCGGCGGATCCTATGCAACCTGATTGGCAGGGATGTGGAAAACGGTGAACTGCCGAACGATATTCCCTGGCTGGGTCAAATGGTTCAGAACATTTGTTACCATAACGCAAAAACGTATTTTAGCTTTTTATCCTAACTGATTCAATCATTCTATTAAAAATGAACACCATTGTAACATTTGGCGAAGTGATGCTGCGCCTGGCCACACCCGGTTACCAGCGCTTTCAACAAACAAGTCAGTATGAGGCCACGTTCGGCGGAGGGGAAGCCAATGTAGCCGTGTCTTTGGCAAATTATGGTTTGCCTGCGCGTTTTGTTACGCGTCTTCCTCAAAACGATATTGCGGACGCGCTCGTGAATGAACTCCGGGGATTGCAGGTGGACACCGGCAGCATTCTCCGGGGCGGAGAACGGTTGGGAATATACTTCCTGGAGACCGGCAGTGTGAGCCGCGCCAGCAAGGTGATTTACGACCGGGCACATTCTTCCATTTCCACCATTCAGCCCGGCATGGTTGACTGGGATGCGGTTTTTGAAGGAGCCCGTTGGTTCCACTGGACCGGAATCACTCCCGCCATTTCACAGGGAGCCGCCGATGTATGTCTGGAGGGGATCCGGAAAGCGAATGAGAAAGGAATTACCGTTTCCTGCGATTTGAATTTCCGGAAGAACCTGTGGAAATACGGAAAAACAGCACAGGAAGTAATGCCTGCCCTGGTTGAAGGATGCGATGTTATTCTCGGAAATGAGGAAGATGCCGAAAAAGTGTTCGGAATTCACCCCGAAGGAGCCGATGTGACCAGCGGTCACGTCGATGCCGCAGGTTATGAATCTGTTTGCCGGCAATTGATGCAGCGGTTCCCCCGGGCGAAAAAGGTCATCATTACCCTGCGGGGATCCATCAACGCAAACCACAACTCGTGGTCGGGCGTCCTGTTCGATGGGAATCAGCTTTTCACCGCGCCCACCTATCAGATTACCCATATCGTAGACCGGGTTGGCGGCGGAGATTCCTTCATGGGCGGGCTGATTTACGGCTTGTTAACCTATGAAGGCGACGATCAGAAGGCGCTCAACTTTGCCGCGGCGGCCTCCTGCTTGAAACATACCATCCGGGGGGATTATAACCGGGTCACGGTGGCGGAAGTGGAAAAATTGATGGCCGGAGACGCTTCCGGAAGGGTAAGCAGGTAATGAACACCTATTGATAATTATTTTAATCGTTTTTAGCTATGGCTCGGTTCAGTCGACTGGAAGTATACAATACACTACACGAAACAAAGTTTGTCCCTTTATTCTATAATGAGGACCTCGAATTATGCAAAGAAGTATTCCGGGCATGCTACCGGGGTGGGGTCCGCGTAATTGAATATACGAACAGGGGGGAGTTTGCGCACGAAATATTCGCCGAACTGTCCTTGTTTGTAAAAAAAGAATTGCCGGATCTGATTTTCGGCGCCGGAACGATCATGGATGCGCCCACGGCAGCGCAGTACATTCAATTGGGAGCGAATTTCATCGTTGCTCCGGTGATAAAAAGCGATGTCGCCCGGTTGTGCAACCGGAGGAAGATAGCCTGGATGCCCGGCGCTTCCACCATGACAGAGATCGCCTCGGCAGAGGAACTGGGAGCCGAAATTGTCAAGCTTTTCCCGGCCAACATTGTCGGACCGGGCTTTATTAAGGCGCTCAAAGGCCCCATGCCCTGGAGCAGCATCATGGTCACCGGAGGGGTAGAGCCAACCCGTGAGAACCTTTCCAAATGGTTCGGCGCAGGCGCCGCCTGCGTAGGGATCGGGTCCAGCCTCTTTCCCAAAGAAGTAATCAAAAACAAAGCCTGGGATCAATTGGAAGAGACCTGCCGCTCAGCACTGGAAATCATCCAATCCCTGTAAATGGAATAATGCAACTAAACTAACCTTAATATCATGAATAGATTTCTGAAAGGCTATCGATGGAAAATCCTTGCGCTCCTGTTCTTTATTACCACGGTCAATTACATTGACCGGCAGGTGATTTCCTTTACGGTAATTGACGAGCATTTCCAGCGAGCCATCATGAAAATACCGGACGGGCAACCGGTAACAGCCGAACATCATGCCCAATTCAACGAAATAAAAGGCTGGATTGACGCGGCATTCAAAATAGCTTACGCGTTGGGATTCATTCTGGTGGGCTGGTTCATTGACCGCGTAGGTACCCGAAAAGGTTTTGCTTCCGCCATGACCCTTTGGGGTGTGGCCGCGATCGGGACCGGATTCGTGGGATCCATCGGTAGTCTTTTGACGCTCCGGTTTATACTTGGCTTTGGGGAGGCGGGGAATTTCCCGGCCAGTATCAAAACGGTCGCCGAATGGTTTCCCAAAAGAGAACGTTCTTTTGCGACCGGGATATTCAACGCGGGCACCAATGTGGGGGTAATCCTCACCGCCCTGCTGGTTCCCTGGATCATCCTTAGCTGGGGATGGCAGTATTCGTTCATCATTACGGGTGCCGTTGGATTTGTCCTGCTTTATTTCTGGCTGAAAATGTACAAACGGCCCGAAGAACACACCACCATCTCAGCCGAGGAGCTGGAATTGATCCATAGCGACGCGGATGAGAAAGACAACGAGGATCAGACCAAAGTACCCTGGGCCCATTTATTCAAATACCCGCAGACCTGGGCTTTTGCCGTGGGCAAGTTTATGACCGATTGCGTTTGGTGGATGTTCCTGTTCTGGCTGCCGTCCTTTTTTCAGGACAACAAGGCGCTGGACCAGAATCTTGATCTAACCACGATCGGACTTCCCTTTATCATCATTTATCTGGTATCCGATGCAGGCAGCATCTTTTACGGCTGGCTGGCCACCCGCTTTATTGAAATGGGATGGTCGGTTAACAAAGCCCGGAAGGTGACCATGGCCATATGCGGGATCACGGTTATTCCCATTTTCTTCGCCTCAATGACCGACAGCCTGGTGGTGGCCATTGCATTGATCGCGGTTGCTACTTCGGCACACCAGGGTTTTTCATGCAATCTATTCAGCCTGGTTTCGGATATGTTCCCCAAGAAAGCAGTAGCCTCGGTTGTGGGAATTGGCGGAGTGTGGGGTGCTATTGGAGGAACTGCCCTTACCGCAGCGACGGGTTATATCGTGAACGCCGCGGGTTACCTGCCGATCTTTATTTACGCCAGCTGTGCATACCTGCTTGCGTTATTAATGATCCACCTGCTTGCACCCAAACTGGAGCGGGCTAAACTATAAATGGCAACAGTAGCAAAAGGCATGTAGCGGGTGTTTGGCCCGCTACTTCTATTTAAATAAGATGGAACAAACCTGGAGATGGTATGGACCGGATGATCCGGTGAGTCTTTCGGATATCAAGCAGGCGGGCGCAACCGGTATTGTGACCGCCTTGCATCATGTGCCCAATGGAGAAGTGTGGACCGTGGAGGAAATAGAGAAGCGGAAGCGGGAAATCACCTGGGATTCCGCACGGAACCGGGAGCATAATCTTCGCTGGTCTGTTGTGGAAAGCATTCCGGTTCACGACGATATCAAAACCCGGTCGGGGAATTACCGCAGGTACATTGAAAACTATCGGCAAAGCATCCGCAATTTGGCAAGGTGCGGTATCAAGGTGATCTGCTATAATTTCATGCCCGTACTGGACTGGACCCGGACTGATCTGGCCTGGGAGGTAGCGGACGGCTCCAAAGCCTTACGGTTTGACGCGGTTCATTTTGCGGCCTTTGAACTGTTTTTACTGAAGCGTCCCGGCGCCGAAACCATTTACGATCAGGAAATGACCGAAAGGGCCCGCGCGTTTGTTTCCAAAGCGAGCGAGGCCGAAAAAGAGTTGCTTATCAGAAACATCATCGCGGGATTACCGGGTTCCGAAGCAAGCTATACGCTGAAGCAATTTCATGAGATGGTGGACGCCTATCAGGATTTAAGCGCCGCGGATCTGCGTCAGAATCTGATGTTCTTCCTCGGGGAGATCATACCGGTGGCCGCTGAAGAAGGCGTCCGCATGGCCATCCATCCGGATGACCCCCCCTACCCGATCCTGGGCCTGCCCCGGGTCGTCAGCACGGAATCCGATGCGCGCGTATTGCTTGCTTCGGTAGACGATCCGGCAAACGGACTTTGCTTCTGCACCGGTTCCTACGGCGTGCGTGCCGATAACGATTTACCGGGGATGATAAACCGCCTGGGACACCGGATCCACTTTATTCACCTTCGCAGCACCCGGCGTGAAGCCGATGGGAGCTTCTACGAAGACAACCATCTGGAAGGAGACGTAGACATGTTTGCGGTGGTGAAAGCGCTGGTAGAGGAACAGGAACGACGGAAGGCAGTCGGTCGCGAGGATCACCGGATTCCCATGCGTCCTGATCACGGTCACCAGATGCTGGATGATTTAAATAAACATACCAATCCGGGCTATTCCGCCATCGGCCGATTACGCGGGCTAGCGGAACTCCGCGGATTGGAGCTTGGAATCAAACGAATGCTCAACGTCATCTAGCCTGCAAAACATTTCGGCAACTCCCGCGTTATTAGGAGCAGATTGCAGTGAATGGGTTTTTATTAAAATCTATTTCTTATCATTTGGATAAGCAATTCAAAAGCCCTATCTTTGCAGTCCCAACAAAACAATGCGGGGTGGAGCAGTTGGTAGCTCGTCGGGCTCATAACCCGAAGGTCGTCAGTTCGAGTCTGGCCCCCGCTACAAAAATGGAAAAAGAGGCAAATCCGGTTTGAGCCGGGCATGCCTCTTTTCTTTTTATTGTATTGGCCGGAATCACGCTTGTCCCCTCTTGCTGACAGTCATTTATTCTGAATTTCTGAATTACATAAGCCCTTCCGGGCGGTATGTACAAACGATAAGCGTGAAATCCCCCAAGAGGTTCAACCGGAAAACAAAGCGTGTTCACGCCCCTCCCGGCACCTGTACCGTTTCGCTGTCCTGTTGCTGGAACCGTTCGCTTAACGTAGGAATATTCGCTTGATTTGTACCACTAAATTTTCAAATAGACCGGCTGCGGGCAGGTTATCTACTTATCTTTGCGGCGTTCAATACAATTGGCTATCCTAAACGACCTGAAGAGAATGAAGAAGGCATACTTACTGCTAGGTTTATTGGTTTTACTATCGGGGGAGCTTGCCGCCCAAACGGGATCCATCAAAGGGATCGCTTTTGACAAAGCGGCTGAAAACCCCTTGGCTTTTGTCAGTGTATCGCTGCATCGCGCGGAAGATTCTTCCCTGGTGAACGGCCAGCTCTCCGGCGCTGGCGGAAGCTTTCTATTTGAAACTGTAGAGCAAGGCGACTACTTCGTCCGTTTACAGTTTTTGGGATATGAAACGGCGGAGTCGCCCCGGGTGGCGCTGGCGGATAAGCAATCGGTTGACCTGGGCCAAATTGCCCTTCATGTGAATCCTCAATTCCTGAGTGAGGTGCAGGTAACCGGCAGACCATTGCAAAGCGTTAACAAGATCGACAAGCAGGTCTACCGGGCGGAGCAATTTGATGCTGCCAAAGGAGGTACAGCCATTGATGTGATCCGTAATATGCCCGCTGTTTCGGTGGATGGCCAAGGCCAGATTACCATGCGCGGCGCCCAGGGGTTCCTTTTACTGGTCAACGGGAAACCTTTACAGACCGATGCCGCCACGTACCTAAGTCAACTTCCGGCAAATCAGGTAGAAAACATCGAATTGATTACTTCTCCATCAGCCAAATATGATCCGGACGGCAGAGGCGGAATCATCAACGTGATCACAAAAAAGGGTGCGGCTGATGGGTTCGCGCTCCTTGCCAATATCCAGGGAGGGTTACCGCCTACCAATGACTACGACAATGCAGAAAGGCAGCAACGCTACGGCGCAGATGTTACAGCGAACTTCCGGAAAGGCAAATGGGACGTATCTGCGAGTGCCAATTACCTGCGTAACGATAATGCCGGCGCCCGTGACGGGGATGTCTTCACCATCATTGGTGAGCGAAAGACGTCTTTTCCCTCTTTTGGAGAGCGCAGCTTTGACAAATACAATTACGGGGGCCGGTTCAACGTGGTCTTTACACCCAACACCCGGAATCAATTATCCGCCGGCTTCTTCGCCGGCCGTAAATTCCAGGATCGGGTAGCAGACATTCATTACGACAACCTCACCACAGCTCTCGGCACGGGCGAAACCATTTGGGAGCACCGATACTTCAATGCTAATCTCCAAAACAAGCAAGGCGATTTCATTCTCGGAAATTTCGATTACACCCACCATTTTTCAAACGGTGCCACCGTTGGTTTTTCTACTCTTTACGAACACGCCGGCCTGCACGGATCGACACGCAATCGGAATATCGAGGCTGCCGACACCGTACAAAATACGGTAAGTACCTACCGGAACCCACTGGACGGCTTCCGCGGAAAAATTGACCTGGCGATACCTGCAGGTCGGGGAACATGGGAAAGCGGGTACCAGTATCGCTTGGATAAGCAGGATGGTCAATTCGTGTACTCGGTTCAAGAATCCGGCGAAAACAGCTTCACCACGGTACCGGAATTTACAGGCAGGGTAAAGGCGATCAATCAAATCCATTCAATTTATGCGCAGTATTCGGGCAAGTCCGACCGGCTGGAATACATGGCCGGATTACGTTATGAATATGCCCATCGTGATTTGAATATCCGTTCAGTCAGTGACGATGATTACCTGCTTGCCTTGCACAATTTCTTCCCATCGGCAAGCCTGCTGTATCATCTGGATGACCGTTGGAAGGTCAAAGCCGGTATAAGCCGAAGGGTGCAGCGTACCAGCAATTATGAATTGAACCCCATTCCTGAACGGGAACACTCGGAAACACTCGAGCAGGGGGACGCGAATTTGTTACCTGAGTTTATTTATTTGGCGGAGCTGGGAATTATTCGCGACTTCAGCCAGGGGTCATTTTTTACCACGGCCTATTTTCAGGACATCAAAAACCCCATCCAACGTGTCAATAGCGTATTCGCCGATACCATTCTCAACCGTGTTTTCACAAACGCTGAAAAAGCAACCCGTATCGGCTTCGAACTTGGCGCCAACTACGCGCCGGCCAAATGGGCGGCTTTGTATCTGGGCGCCAACGTGTATCATAGCCGGACAACCGGTGTCGTTCTGGGCTATGACGAAGCCCGTGAAAACCAAGCCTGGGTGTATTCAATCAATGGCAATGCTGATTTCCAGATAACCAGGCAATTCAGTATCCAAGGTAACGTCAATTACCTCTCTGCCCGGCCGACGGTCCAGGGGGAAGATTCGCGTTTCCTGCTACCTAACCTCTCATTGAAGCATGCCTTCATGGATGGCGCATTCACCGCGCTCATTCAATGGCGGAATATCGGGATGGGTATTCTTCCCAGCAACGAGCAACGCATAACCACCTGGGCACCTGATTTTTATACTACAACGAATTACATCTATGAAACCGATGTAATTATGCTTAACCTTTCATTCAATCTGAATCGGCTAACCAGCCAGATTAAATTGCCTGCAAGCGAATTCGGGGAGAAGGAGTTCTGAGTAATGGCTATGCCAACTGTCGGAAGGAACGGGGGGTGGACCCAACGTGCCGTCTGAAGTATTTGATGAAATGCGAACCGTCTTTGAAATTCAGACGGACCGCAATCTGACCCACGGTCAGGTCTGTATAAAGTAGCAGCCGCTTCGCTTCCTTTACCAAGTGCGCTGCCAATACCCGGGTCGCTGACTCACCGGTAGCCCTGTGGCAAACCGCATTCAGGTTTTGGGGCGTGGTATTTAATAACAGCGCATAATGGGCCACGCTGTTTTGGAGCATGTCGGTATGCCGAAGCAACTCTTCAAAACGCTGGTAGAGATCCGTCCTGGTCCTCGATGGGTGTCTGGCACGCGGCGCCTGTTGCAAGGCGATCCCCAAGAGGGCCTTAATCAACCCTTCGATTACCGCCGTGCTGCCGTGAGCCGGCTTTTGCCACTCGGCCAGCAGCAGGCCAAACAGCGTTGCAACCGGGGCGGCATCGTCCAACTTCAGGCAGCTGTGTTCGCTCATCTGCAACAGCAGCTCTGTCAATGCCTTGTCAATACTTTCGTCGATAAACTGCTTTTTAATGATCAGTACATACCCTGCAGGTTCCTGTTCTAGCTCCCAGTGATGCACCTGCTCTCTGCGGATAATGAACAACACCGGGGGATTCACAGCATAAGATTTGCCATCAATGGTATGCAATCCCTTGCCCCGTAGCAATAAGACAAACTCAAAATAACTATTGTGTTTATGCGGATTCGTTTTACGCACATTTTTCCGGAATTCTGCGATCTTAATAAGCTGATGCGGTTCCGTTTTATCCTTTACGGCTACGTGTTTGCGTACGGCTTTCTCCATTGTTATGCTTTCAATCTAAAATAGAATTCCCCCTTTAGGGGGTTCCGGAACGTGATGCAACAGAATAGCTTTGCAATTATCAGAAAAATCAATAAATATGAAAGAGATAATCAAAAAAACGTTAATCGGGCTGTTTGCGGTTGTTGTATTGGCAGGCTGCAGTAAAGATGAGAATGCGAATCCCGAAGAAAACAGGACGGCCGACTTACTGTTGGTGGCGGAAAAATTAAACGGGCAAACTTCCTTTGAAATGGAGTACGACAAAGCCAATCGACTGATTGCCTGGCAAATAAACAATGCCGACGGAAGCGTTCATATCCAGCGTTTCACCTACGATGAAAACGATCGGCTGGTTGCTCACGATCGGAGGACAGGCGGAAAGATCTATTTGACAGAATCCTATTCCTACCAAAACGACGATCGGCCAGTCTCAGGGATCTGGACTTATATTTCAGATAAAGGAGACGAATCGGTGTCCCTGGTACAATACGCTTACGAGCAGAATACAGTGACCGAAACAGTCCTCGGTGAGAACGCTCCCGTTGTCAATGTCTATGAATTTGATGAAAAGGGAAACTCCATCGTTCACCGGATAGGTCAGGGCACATTTGAATATGCCGGGTACGACGACAAGCCAGGCATGTATGCCCGCCATCCCTGGTCGTGGAAAATAAAATATACCAACAACTATCAATCGGTTCGGACCAGTTTAACATCCACGGGGGACCTGATTACCGATCAACGCTATGAATACACCTACAATGAGGCAGGCTACCCCGTAAAAGCCGAAGTATATGACAAGCTAACGGATGAATTGGTTGAAACACGGGAATATTCCTATAAAAAAGCGAACTGACCTTAGGCTGGGATGCCCCGTCATCCCTCTGAAATGATTTTCTGCCGGTGCTGGTGGCCCCATTTTTCGAGGGCTGCCAGCACGTCGTTCAGGGTGGCGCAATACGGCGTCAATTCGTATTTCACCGTAATCGGTTTGGTTTGATAGACCGTTCGGCTGATCAGCCCATTCATTTCCAGCTCCTGCAATTCCTTGGAGAGGATCCGGGGAGAAATACCCGCTTCCCTGGACAGTTCATTGAACCCTTTTTTACCGCTCCGCAGTACCGAGATCAGGACCAGCTTCCATTTTCCGCCCACCACGTCCAGCGTGTCCTGTATGGCCCTTTTCGCTTTTTGACAACTATCAATGCTATGCTCCTGCATGCTATTCTTTTTGTAAGTACTATCCTTTATGTAACAGATAACAAAAGTATAGTATTTTTTTAGACTTTTGCACCGATCAATAATTAAAAACTATGTCACAAAAAGCAATTAAAATTACCGGATGGACGTTGACGGCACTGCTGGCATTTCTGATCGCGATGAGCGCCTTCATGAAGCTTATCCTGGACGAAACTGCTGTTGCGCAGGCTGCCGCCGTGGGTCTTGATGCTTCCACGTACCGGATCATCGGCATCATCGAAATCGTGTCGCTGCTCCTTTTCATTATCCCCAGAACGGGTGTGGTCGGAACCCTTTTGCTGGTAGCGTACCTGGGAGGCGCCATTGTTACCCACCTGGAGCATCAGCAGCCCATTGCCATGGCAGTTGGGGTCCAGACGGTGCTGTGGATTACGGCATTCATCCGGTTCCCTGAATTGAAACACCGGTTGATCCCGGCCAGCTGAGGGCTTCTCCGGCGACGACAGGTAGTGATTACTGCAACGGGGGGCCGGGCATATTATTTGCACATCCTTTTGTTTTATAATTGTAATCCCTACCTTGTCGGATATGTTTGATAATTATGTAACGCTGGAAGAAATTGGTGCATCGGATTGGCCGAATGTAATTCTATGGGCGGCGCCCATTATGTTTATCTTGGTTTTTGCCGAATGGGGCCTGAGTATTTATCAAAATAAAGACGTTTATGATAAAAAGGATTTCTTCGCCGCCGCAACCATTGGGCTAGTCAATGTGGGAATCAGCGCCTTACTCAAGGTAATCATTTTTGGAGCCGTGCTTTTTTTCTGGAACCTGGTACCGTGGAAAATTCCGGCCACCTGGTGGTCTTTTATCCCCTGTTTTATTTTACTGGATCTGGCGCGCTATTGGGCCCACCGGGTAGCCCATGAACAGCGCTTCTGGTGGGCCACCCACGTGACCCACCACAATTCGGAAAAATATAACTTTTCGGTATCGTTCCGCCTCAGCTGGACCCAGCATATCAAGTTTATCTTTTTTATTCCGGTGATCATGGTCGGATTCGATCCGTTTGTCTTTTTTATCTGCCATCAGGTGGCGGTGCTTTATCAGTTCTGGATCCATACCGAGTACATCAAGAAGCTTCCCGCCCCCATCGAGTATATTTTCACCACGCCCTCTCACCACCGGGTGCATCACGCTTCCGACGAACAGTACCTGGATAAAAATTACGGATCCACTTTTATCATCTGGGACCGGATTTTCGGTACTTTTGCAGAGGAAAAGGAACGTCCGCATTACGGAATCACCAAGCCTGTAAAATCGTACAACCCGATTTACCTGGTATTCCACGAGTGGGCGGATATCATGCGGGATGTAAAGAAAGCACGAAGCGTTAAAGAAGCAATGCGAATCCTTTTCAGCCCGCCGCGGGATGAAGTAGTCCCGGAGAACGCGGTGGCCGCACCGCATAATGAATCTTCCGTTCCGGATGGGGAAGCCAGCCCGATGGAACACCTGAGCGAAGTGAAACACGAAGGATAAACCTACATGGGGTACCTCCATGCTATCTGAACCTACATACCTTGCCGCCCGAATGATTTCTTCGACACTCGAGGAGCGTTTTGGCAGCTACCTGAAAACCTGGAAGGAACAAAAGAAAACGACGGAGCTTACACCCGGCTCATTCATCGAAGCAATTATTGACGCCGCGTTCTGGGCAAGCCTGCAACACGAGGAAGGCTACGCGCCCCGTATTTCCATCGCCTTCGTCCCACCCGAAGAGGTCGAACAACCGCTTGTATTCGGTCACAAAGTCCGGCTCACCCCTTATAATCTGGTTAAACTTTCTCCGGCCGCCACCCGGCCCGGCATTCATCTGGGTGTGTGGCACGAAGACGATGACCTGTTTATCTGGGGGAGCGCCCATCTGATTCCCGAGCGCTGCTTTGTCCTGGAAGTAATTGAACCCGGCTTACTGGTGATCAAACACAAGCAAGCGGGTGGATTCGGGAAATTTGTAAATGTAGCCGTCCTTACCGGAAATCAGATCAAGATAATCGATAAAGAAAGCATCCCGGCTGCCGCGCCATTCGTTACTTCGCTCCTGGGCACATCGCTTCCACTGCATACGGGAGAATCCATCAACGTGCTGGTGGAGCTGGCTGCGTCCATCCGCTCCCACGGAAGGGGTGCGCTGGTTCTGGTGGTACCGCCGGGCTCCCAGAAGTGGAGGGAATCGGTAATCCATCCCATCACCTATCCGGTTATTCCAGCCTACGATGCGTTGACCGAGCTCATGCAAATGAAAGAATCGGAGCGCGGAACACCCAAATGGCAGGAGTCTTTTTCCCAGGCACTCCAGATCGTGGGCGGTTTCACGGCAGTCGACGGCGCCACCATCCTAACCCAGCAGCACCGCCTGCTGGCCTTTGGCGCCAAGGTAGCGCGTGCGACAGTCAGTACGCCGGCGGAACAGGTCATGATTACTGAACCGGTCCTGAATGGAGAACCGCGGATTGTTCACCCCGCAAAAATCGGCGGAACGCGCCACCTGGCTGCAGCCCAGTTCATCCACGATCAACGCGATTCCATTGCGCTGGTCGCCTCCCAGGACGGCCGCTTCACGGTATTTGTCTGGTCTGAAAAGCTTGCCATGGTCCAGGCGCACCGGATTGACGTGTTGTTACTATAGCGGAATATGCACCGCCAGCAAGGTGAATGACGATCACCAAGCGAGCGAGGCAGACCACCGTGTGCTATACGGAAAAACGCGTATCCCGACTACGTAGAAATACGTACATTTGCAGCATGGCGCATAAGGCAGGCTTTGTAAGTATCATCGGAAAACCCAACGCGGGCAAATCAACGCTCATGAATGCCATGGTGGGAGAAAAAATGTCGGTGATTACGCCGAAAGCACAGACCACCCGGCACCGGATTCTTGGGATCGTGAATGAACCCGGAATACAGATCGTTTTTTCCGATACGCCCGGTATAATTGAGCCCAAATACGGACTGCAAAAGTCCATGATGAGCAGCGTGAATGAATCCCTTACGGATGCCGACGTCATTCTGCTGGTGACCGATGTGAACGAACGGCACGATGAAACCCAGGTAATAGAAAAGCTCAAACGACTAGACACGCCGCTGGCCGTACTGGTCAATAAGGCCGATACCTCCAACGAGGCCACATTAAAGCAAAAGGTGCTTTACTGGCAGCAGACGCTGGAACCGAAAGCGGTCTTTGTGATCTCCGCGCTGGTTGGTTACAATGTACAGGCGGTTTATGATTTTATCAAGGAAAATCTGCCCGAACATCCACCGTATTACGGGAAAGACGAGCTTACCGACCGGAACGAGCGCTTTTTTGTTGCGGAGATCCTGAGGGGGAAAATCTTTGAACACTGCCATAAGGAAATCCCATACAGTACCGAGGTGGTGATCAATTCCTATAAAGAAGAGCCGCACATCAACCGGATCAGTGCCGAAATCATCACGGAACGGGATACGCAAAAAAGTATTATAATTGGCAAGAACGGGGAGCTGCTTAAGAAAATAGCGACGGCAGCCCGGCTGGAGATGGAGGAATTTCTTCAGAAGAAAGTGTTTCTGGAAGTTTATGTGAAAGTGATCAAGGACTGGCGAAACCGTGAAAATTACCTGAAACAGTTT